>JBEVMZ010000252.1:0-4779 GCA_040508335.1 Sphingobium sp. | reverse complement strand
AGGTTGGAGCGGATCATCTTGGCGAACATCGTGTCCGGCCCGAAGATGCGCATCAGATCGTCGTCGAGGCTGAGATAGAAGCGCGAGAGACCCGGATCGCCCTGACGCCCCGAACGGCCACGCAGCTGGTTGTCGATGCGGCGGCTTTCATGCCGCTCGGTTGCCAGCACGAACAGGCCCCCGGCGGCGAGCACTTCCTGCCGTTCCGCCTCTATCTCCACTTCGATGCGCGCGATCGCGGCGTCGCGCGCCGGCCCTTCGGGCATGTCGCGCAGCTCGTCCTCGACCCGCATTTCCAGATTGCCGCCAAGCTTGATGTCGGTGCCGCGCCCCGCCATGTTGGTGGCGATCGTCACGGCGCCCTTGCGGCCGGCCTGCGCGACGATATGCGCCTCCATCTCATGGAAGCGGGCGTTGAGCACGGCGTGCGGCACGCCATCTTCGTTGAGGAAGTTGGAAAGCATTTCCGACTTTTCGATCGACACCGTGCCGACTAGGACGGGCTGCCCCTTCTCCGCATGCTCCTTGATCGTGCGTGCGATGCCCCGGAACTTGTCGTTGATATCCTTGTAGAATGTATCTTCTTCATCGACCCGCTGCACCGGCCGGTTGGTCGGGATTGTGACGACATTCATTTTGTAGATTTCGAAAAATTCGGTCGCCTCGGTCGCAGCCGTGCCGGTCATGCCCGAAAGCTTGGGGTACATGCGGAAATAATTCTGGAAGGTGATCGAGGCGAGCGTCTGGTTTTCCGGCTCGATCTGCACCGCTTCCTTGGCCTCGACCGCCTGATGCAGGCCGTCCGACCAGCGCCGCCCGTCCATCATGCGGCCGGTGAACTCGTCGATGATGATGACCTTGCCGTCCTTGACGATATAGTCGATGTCGCGGCGGAACATGACGTTCGCGCGCAGCGCCTGGTTCACATGATGGACGACGGTGGTGTTTTCGAAATCATAGAGGTTCGCGCCCTGGAGCAGGCCCGCTTCCTCGAGCATCCGCTCGATCTTTTCGGTCCCGTCTTCGGTCAGCGTGACGCTGCGCTGCTTCTCGTCCTTTTCATAATCCCCGTCCGTCACCTGCTTCACGATGGCGTCGACCGAAACATACAGTTCGGACTTGTCGTCGGTCGGCCCTGAGATGATGAGCGGGGTGCGCGCTTCGTCGATGAGGATGGAATCGACCTCATCGACGATCGCATAGTTGAAAGGCCGCTGCACCATCGACGCGCGGTCATATTTCATATTGTCGCGTAGATAGTCGAAGCCGAGTTCGTTGTTCGTCGCGTAAGTGATGTCGGCCTCATAGGCCGCGCGCCGCTGATCCTCGGTCAGGTTGGGGACGATGACGCCGGTGCTGAGGCCGAGGAAATTGTAGAGCTGGCTCATCCACTCGCAGTCGCGCGAGGCAAGATAGTCGTTCACCGTGACGACATGGACGCCCTTTCCTTCCAGCGCGTTCAGATAGGTGGCGAGCGTCGCGACCAGCGTCTTGCCCTCGCCAGTGCGCATCTCGGCGATCTCGCCGCGATGAAGGACGATGCCGCCCACCATCTGCACGTCGTAATGGCGCTGGCCGAGCGTCCGCTTGGCGCCTTCGCGCACCGTTGCAAAGGCTTCGGGAAGCAGATCGTCGAGCGTCTCACTAGCCGCGAGCCGCTCCCGGAACCTGACCGTCTGCGCCGACAGGTCGGCGTCGCTCATCGAAGAGACACTGTCCTCGAAACCGGCGATCTGTGCGACCAGCCTGTCCAGCGATTTCACATAGCGGTCGTTGGACGATCCGAACAGGGACTTGGCGAGTGCGCCGAACATGCAGCTTCCTGACAAAAGGGGGCGTGCCGCCGGTTGGCAGCCTACGCGGACATGCGCGGCGATGTAAGGAGCGCGCTGGCTTTAGTCAATCAAACCACGCCAGACTCACGCGCGTTCCAAGCAGGCAGCATGAAGAGAGAAGGCATAGGCGCGCTCGAACGCGAAGACCGGTCCGCGCCACTTCGCGCGGGCCGCTCCGTTCGCTCCGCCCTCCGTCGATTCAATGCGCGCGTTGACCGCCCGCCACTTTTGGCGCATCGCCCGGCGATGACCACGCGCTCTCCCCTCGCTCCCGCCGCCTTTCCCGACCTGCCCGCGATCGGAGGCGTGACGCTGCGCGTCGCCCGCGCTGGATATAAGGCCTGGGACCGGGCCGACATCACCTATGTCGAGCTCACCCCCGGCACTGCGGTCGCGGGCGTGACCACGCAGAGCAGATGCCCGTCGCCCGAAGTCGAATGGTGCCGCGAGGCTCTTCCGCTCGGAACCGCGCGCGCGCTGGTGGTGAATGCCGGGAACAGCAACGCCTTCACCGGCCATCGCGGCCGCGCGGCAGTGGAAGCGATCGCGGCCCGGGTGGCGGGGCATCTGACGTGCCAGCCGTCCGACGTCTTAATTTCCTCGACCGGCGTCATCGGCGTGCCGCTTCCTGTGGACAAGGCGGAGGCCGGCCTCGACGCCGTCTTCGCCGCGCCGCCCTGCGGCTGGGAAGAGGCGGCGGTCACGATCGGCACCACCGACACCTATCCCAAGGGCGCGCAGGTCAGTGCGATGATCGGCGACACGCGGGTCGAGTTGGTGGGCATCGTCAAGGGATCGGGCATGATCGCGCCCGACATGGCGACGATGCTCGGCTATGTCTTCACCGATGCGGCGGTTGCGCCGGACCTGCTGCAACAGATGATGGCGGCCGCCAACCGGCGCAGCTTTTCCTGCATCACTGTCGATAGCGACACGTCGACCAGCGACACCGTACTCGCCTTCGCGACCGGCAAAGCGGGGAACGCCGCGCTCGCTACCATGGACGATGCGGGCGCCGACGCGTTCCAGGCCGCGCTCACCGACCTCTGCCTCCAGCTGGCGCATCTCGTGGTGCGCGACGGCGAAGGGGCGTCCAAATTCATCGAGATCAACGTCGAGGGCGCGACCAGCGATGCCAGCGCGCATCGCATCGCCATGTCCATCGCCAACTCGCCCCTGGTCAAGACCGCCATTGCGGGCGAAGACGCCAATTGGGGCCGGATCGTCATGGCGGTGGGCAAGGCGGGCGAGCCGGCCGAGCGCGACCTTCTTTCCATCCGTTTCGGCACGACGCAGGTGGCGGCGGGCGGCCTCGCCGTCGAAGGTTATGACGAAGGCCCGGTCGCGGCGCATTTGACGGGGCAGGAGATCATCATCGGCGTCGACCTCGGCCTTGGCGAAGGGCGCGCGCAGGTCTGGACCTGCGACCTCACCCACGGCTATATCTCGATCAACGCGGATTATCGCAGCTGATGAGCATCCATCTTTACGAGCCTGTCGCCGACCTCATGCGCACAGTTGCGCGCGAGGTCGTGATGACGCGCTATCGCAACCTGTCGGCCAACGATATTTCGGAAAAGGCGAAGGATGATTTCGTCACCATCGCCGACCGCGAAAGCGAGGCGCGACTGGCCGAGGGCCTCGCCGCCATCCTGCCCGAAGCCGGGATCATCGGCGAAGAAGCGTGCGCCGCAGATCCCGCCATTCTCGAGCGCGCGGGACAGGGGCTGAACTGGATCGTCGACCCGATCGATGGCACCGGCAATTTCGCCGCGGGCCGGCCGCCCTTCGGCATCATGGTCGCGCTCACCGACGGTGACGCGACGCTCGCGGCATGGATACTCGACCCGGTTACGGGGCGCCTATGCCATGCGACGCTTGGTCAGGGGAGCCGGATCGACGGGGTACGGGTGCAGGCCCGCGAAAGCGGTCAACCGCTGCCGGTCGCCGCACTGGCGGTCTATTTCATGAGCGAAGAGGAACGCGCCGACATTCTACGCCGTGCCGAGGGGCGTTTCGCCCTGGTTAACATACCCCGCTGCGCCGCCGAACAATATCCGCGTCTCGTTCTTGGCGAGAATGACGTCTCGATATTCTCCCGCACGCTGCCGTGGGACCATGCGGCCGGCACGCTGTTCCTGAACGAGGCGGGCGGGCGCTGCTGCCGCATGGACGGGTCGCCCTATCTGATCGGCGACACGCGACGCGGGCTGCTGGGTGCATCGTCGCCACGCCTCTGGGACATGGCGGCCGAGACGCTGCTCGGGCATAGCTGAAAGCGGCTCCCTTCCCCGTCGAGGAAGGGAGCGACCGATTTCAGAGCTCGTTTTCGATCCAGCTCTTGAGCGCGCTCTTGGGCGCGGCGCCGACCTTGGTCGCGCTGACCTCGCCATTTTTGAACAGGATCATTGTCGGGATGCCGCGCACGCCATAACGGCCGGGGGCATCGGGATTTTCGTCGATATTGATCTTCGCGATCACGACCTTGTCGGCCAGTTCACCCGAAATTTCTTCGAGCGCCGGGCCGATCATCTTGCAGGGGCCGCACCATTCCGCCCAGAAATCGACGAGGACCGGCAGATCGGCATCGATGACATCGGCTTGAAAACTGCTGTCGGTAACTGCCTTGGTGGCCATGATCTTGTCTCCTTATGTGGATGCGTATCTAGGGCGTGCGCGCTCCTGCCTCAACGGGCGAGCCGGGCAAATTCTCCTCCGCCACACCAAAGCCCGGCTTGTTGCGCGCCAGCAGATCGGACGGCAGCGTGATCAGGCGCGGCGCGCTGGTGTAGAGCAGGGCCGCCTCGATGCGCCTGCCGGGAAAGATCACCTCCAGCGCGGCGGCATAGGCGGCCATTTGCCGGACATGCGCGAGCGGCACCTCGTCGGCATCGCGCGGGGCAAGTCGGCCGGTCTTGAAATCGACGACCTGCACGACCGTGTC
>JBEVMZ010000213.1:0-5171 GCA_040508335.1 Sphingobium sp. | reverse complement strand
TCAGACCGGGCCGTCGTCCGGCTCGACCAGCAGCATCGAATCGCGCCGCGCCAGCACATGGAGCGCGAGGCCCGCTGCGCGCGCGCGCTCGGCGGCAAGGCGCGTGGGCGCGGATATCGTCACCAGCAGTGGGCAGTTGGCGAGCACCGCCTTTTCCACCAGCTCGTAGGAGCAGCGCGACGACAGCAGCGCGAAGCCGCCGTCCCATGTCGCGCCGATGCGCCGCATCGCGCCGATCAGCTTGTCGAAGGCGTTGTGGCGGCCGACATCTTCCCGCACCAGCCGGATCGTGCCGTCCGCCGCGACCCAGGCGGCGGCATGGGCGGCGCCGGTCGCGCGGTTGAGCGGCTGATGCCGGGGCAGGGCGTCGAGCGCGGCGAACAGCGCTTGAGGCGTCGCGCGCGACCGGCCGGTCACGCGGGGGAGCGGGCGGATCGCCTGTTCAAGATTTTCGACGCCGCACAGGCCGCAGGAGGAATCCGAGGCGCGGTGCCGCACCCGGTCGAACAAGGCGTCGACGCGGGCCGCGGGCAGGTTCGCGCGCACGATGACGCCGTCCGCCACCGCGGCGGCGTCCACCTCGAAAGCGGGATCGTCGGGCGCGAGCAGCCGTTCTGCAAAGGCAAAGCCTAGCGCCAGATCGCCAAGGTCGGTGGGGGTCGCCATCAGCACCGCATAGCCGATGCCGTTATACTCGATCGCGACCGGCACTTCTTCCGCCACATCGCGCATGGTTTGCGCGCGCGCGCCCTCGCGGTCGAGGCGGACGACGGGCAGCGGCGCGCTTGCTCCGCCAAGCGACGGGGGCGGCGTGAAGGGCGGCGGATCGGTCATGCTGATTTTTCCAAGGCGCCGGCTCTATCATCGCTGTGACTTTTTGACAGCCTTTCGCTAGAGGCTTTGAAATCGGCGGGCCAGTTTGAAGGAAGCGGATGATGAAGACACGTGCTGCCGTGGCGTTCGAGGCGAAGACGCCGCTGGAGATTGTCGAGCTCGATCTCGAAGGGCCCAAGGCGGGCGAGGTGCTGATCGAGATCATGGCGACGGGTATCTGCCATACCGACGCCTACACGCTCGACGGGCTGGACAGCGAGGGGCTGTTCCCCTCGATTTTGGGGCATGAGGGCGCAGGCATTGTGCGTGAGATCGGGCCGGGCGTCACATCGGTGAAGCCGGGCGACCATGTCATCCCGCTCTACACCCCCGAATGCCGCCAGTGCAAAAGCTGTCTGTCGGGCAAGACTAACCTGTGCACCGCGATCCGCGCAACGCAGGGGCAGGGGCTGATGCCCGACGGCACCAGCCGCTTTTCCTACAAGGGGCGGACGATCTTCCATTATATGGGCTGTTCGACCTTTTCCAACTTCACCGTGCTGCCCGAGATATCGGTGGCGAAGATTCGCGAGGACGCGCCATTCGACAAGAGCTGCTATATCGGCTGCGGCGTGACGACGGGAGTGGGCGCGGTGGTCAATTCGGCCAAGGTGACGCCGGGGTCCAACGTCATCGTCTTCGGCCTTGGCGGTATCGGGCTCAACGTGCTTCAGGGCGCGCGGATGGTGGGCGCGGATAGGATCATCGGCGTCGACATCAACCCGGACCGGCAAAGCTGGGGCGAACGTTTCGGCATGACCCATTTCTACAATCCGACCGGCAAGTCGAGCGCGGAGGTGGTCGCGGATCTTGTCGCGCTGACCGACGGCGGGGCGGACTATACGTTCGACTGTACCGGCAATACCGAGGTCATGCGCCAGGCGCTGGAAGCGTGCCATCGCGGCTGGGGCGTTTCTACGGTGATCGGCGTGGCGGAGGCGGGCAAGGAGATCAGCACCCGCCCGTTCCAGCTGGTGACCGGCCGGGTCTGGCAGGGCAGCGCCTTTGGCGGCGCGCGGGGTCGCACGGACGTGCCGCGGATCGTCGACTGGTATATGAACGGCAAGATCGAGATCGATCCGATGATCACCCATGTCCTGTCGCTCGAAGAGATCAACAAGGGCTTCGACCTCATGCATGCAGGGCAGAGCATCAGGAGCGTGGTCGTCTATTGAACGCCGCGCAAAACACGACCGTCGAACAGAGTGACGGCATGAAAAGGAGAGGATTGGACATGTTCAGCCATATGACGATCGGGAGCAACGATCTGGAACGGTCGCGGATTTTCTACGACGCGCTGTTCGGCGCGGTGGGCGGGCGGCCGGGCAGGCGGATGCCGGATCGCGAAGCGATACTCTATGCCCATAATGGCGGGATGCTGATGGTCGTGACGCCGATCGACGGCAAGCCTGCGACCTATGCCAATGGCGGCACCATCGGCTTTGCGATGGACGGCCCGGAGCAGGCCACGGCCTGGCACGATGCCGGCGTCGCCGCCGGGGGCGTGTCGATCGAAAACCCGCCGGGCATCCGCATGATGGCAGGCGCGGGGCCGCTCTACCTTGCCTATCTGCGCGATCCGGACGGCAATAAACTGTGCGCCATGCACCGCCCGGAGCAGTAAAGGCCATGGCGATCGAAACCCTGTCCGAGGTCCGCAGCCATGGCGGGACGCAGGGCGTCTATCGCCATGCGTCCGCCAGCACGGGCACGGACATGGTGTTTTCGCTGTTCGTGCCGCCGCATGCGCCGGGTGCGACGCTGCCGGTCGTCTGGTATTTGTCGGGGCTGACCTGCACCCACGCCAATGTCACCGACAAGGGCGAATATCGCCGACTCTGCGCCGAGCTGGGGCTGATATTCGTGGCGCCCGACACGTCGCCACGTGGCGAAGGGGTGCCGGACGATCCGGAGGGGAGCTGGGATTTCGGGCTGGGCGCGGGCTTCTATGTCGATGCGACGCAGCCGCCCTTCGACCGCCATTACAAGATGCGCAGCTATGTCGCGCAGGAGCTGCCCGCGCTGATCGCGGCGCATTTTCCTGCCGACATGGCGCGCCAGTCGATCATGGGGCACAGCATGGGCGGCCATGGCGCGCTGACGATCGGGCTGCGGGAGCCGGAACGGTTTCGCGCCGTTTCCGCCTTTGCGCCCATCGTCGCGCCGGGTCAGGTGCCCTGGGGGCGCAAGGCGCTTGGCGGGTATCTGGGGGACGATCGGGCCGCATGGCGGGCGCATGACGCCGTCGCCCTGATCGAGGATGGCGCGCGGGTGCCCGCACTGCTGGTCGAGCAGGGCGCGGACGACGCTTTTCTGGCCGAGCAGCTTCGCCCTGAATTGCTGCGCGACGCCTGCGCAAAAGCGGGCATAGCCCTCACGCTCAATCTGCGTGAAGGCTATGACCACAGCTATTATTTCGTCTCGACCTTCATGGACGACCATCTGCGCTGGCACGCGGCGCGGCTGCAGGCCTAGCCGTCGACCGGCACGTCAGGGCGCCGACTGGTCGTGTTTCTTGTCGACATAATCCTCGGGCGTCACCTGGCCGACCCCAGGCCGGTCCTCGACATCCTCCTGCGGCTGGCCGCCGCCGGTGCGGGGATCGGCCTTTTCATGGCCGGGCAGGGTGTCGGCCATAGGACCGCGCGGGGTTTCGGCGTTTTCGCGCGGGTTTGGCGTTTCATTTTCGTTCGACATCTTATGTCTCCTTATTCTCTTCGCCCGATCCGGGTTCGGCCATGCTGCGATGTTGTTCGGCCAATATGCCGGCGGGGGTGACATGGGCGGCCACGGCCTGGAGCTTGTTCTTCCAACCTGAGACGATGTGGGCATGGCCCGCCATCAGCGCGTCCCAGCCGTCCTGCGCGACCTTCGCCGGATCGTCCTTCTTCTGCTGGCCGACATTGGTGTCGAGCAGGTCGGCGCGGTCGAAAAATTCGGTTTCGGTGGGGCCGGGCATCAGGTTGGTGATGGTGACGCCATCGGCATCCTTCACCTCGTTACGGATCGCGTCGGTGAAGCTGTCGATGAATGCCTTCGACCCGTTATAGACCGCCTGGAAGCTGCCGGGGATGAAGCCGGCGATCGATCCGGTGACGAGCAGCTTGCCGGAATTGCGGGCGACCATCTGCCGCAGCACATTGTGGATCAGGTAGAGCGTGCCGGTGATGTTGGTGTCGATCACGCGCCGCCAGTCTTCGACATCCTGATCGAGGAATCCGTGGCCAAGGCCGCGCCCGGCATTGGCGCAGAGCAGATCGACCTGACGCCCCTGCGTGGCGGCGAGCAGGGCATCGACGCCTTCGATCATCGAAAGGTCGGCCTCCAGCGCTGTCACCTGCGACCCGTGGCGGCGGAAGTCGCCCGCCGCCGCCTCGATCAGCGGCTCGTCGGCCACGACCAGCAGGTCATAGCCGTTCTGGGCGGCGATATGAGCGAGTTCGAAGCCGATGCCGGTGGAGGCGCCGGTGACGATGGCGAATTTTTCAGATGGCATAGCGTCCTCCATCAGGCGGCCTTGCCCAGATCCATGCCGGGTTTCAGCACGATCTTGGTCACTTCATTCTGCTTGTCGTGGAACAGGCGGTAGCCGTCGGCCGCCTGTTCGAGCGGCATGCGGTGGCTGATGAGAAAGGTCGTATCGATCTTCTCCTCCATGATCGCGTTCAGCAGGCCGGGCAGATAATGCTGTACATGGGTCTGGCCGGTTTTGAGCGTCAGCCCCTTCTGCATGAAGGCGCCGAGCGGGAATTTGTCGACGAAGCCGCCATAGACGGCGGGCATCGACACGCGCCCGCCCTTGCGGCAGGCGAGGATCGCCTGACGGATCGAGTGGATGCGGTCGGTGCCGGTGAAGGTCGATACCTTGATCTGGTCCCACACAGTGTCGGCGAACAGGCCGTGCGCCTCCAGACCCACCGAATCGATGCAGGCGTCGGGGCCGATGCCGCCGGTCAGCTCCATCAGCGCTTCATAGGTGTCGCTTTCCTCATAATTGACGGTGAGCGCGCCGAACTTCTTCGCGAGTTCCAGCCGCTTGGGGAAATGGTCGATCGCGATCACGCGCTCGGCGCCCATCAGGAAGGCGGACTGGACCGCGAACAGCCCGACCGGGCCGCAGCCCCAGACCGCGACGGTGTCGCCCGGCTCGATCTGGGCATTTTCCGCCGCCATCCAGCCGGTGGGGAGGATGTCGGAGAGGAACAGCACCTTGTCGTCCTCGACGCCGTCGGGGATGACGATCGGGCCGACGTCGGAAAAGGGCACGCGGACATATTCCGCCTGACCGCCCGCGTAGC
>JBEVMZ010000174.1:0-3239 GCA_040508335.1 Sphingobium sp. | reverse complement strand
GCGGTGGGCGCGGGGCATCTGGCGGGGAAGGATAGCGTGCAGGACAAGCTCAAGGGCTTGGGGATCGCGTCGGCGCGGGTGACGAAATGAGCGCCGGATGGGTGACGCGACTGTGCGGGCTGCTGGCGCTCGCCCTGCTGGGGGCATGCGGGAGCGATCCTGTTGCGCCGCCGCAGACCACGAAGGAAGGCCCTGCGCTGTGGCAGGTGAAGCGCGGCGACCTCAATGGCTGGCTGTTCGGGACGATCCACGTGCTGCCGCCGAAGATGAACTGGCGCTCGGAGCGGATCGATGCGGCAATGACGCAGGCCGATACGCTGGTGCTGGAGGCGGCGGACCTTCAGGACGAGGACAAGACGCTTGCCACCTTTGAAGAGATGGCGCGCAGTCCCGGCCTCCCGCCGATCGAGGCGCGGGTGCCTGCGGCGGAAAAGCCGGCGCTTGAGAAGCTGCTCAGCGAGAGTGGCACGGGGGCGCAGGCCTATGCGGGTTATGAAAGCTGGGCGGCGGCGATGCTGCTGTCGGCGGCGACTCAGGCGAAGCTCGGCATCAGCGCGACCGACGGGGTCGAGCCGGTGCTGATCGCGGCGTTCAGACAAGCGGGCAAGCCGATCGGAGGACTTGAGACGGTCGAGCGGCAGTTCGGCGCGTTCGACGGTCTGCCCGAGCGGGCGCAGCGGGCGCTGTTGGTGCAGACGGTGCAGGAGGCAAAGGATATGCGCGGGCTCTACGATCGCATCCTCAAGGCCTGGGCCAAGGGCGACATGGCGGCGCTGGCGGACGAGGACAGACTGGGCGTGCAGCCCGACCCGGAGGTCGAGGAGGCGATCCTGATCGCGCGCAACCGTGACTGGGTGGGCGCGGTCGAACGCTTGAAGGGGCGGCCCTTCATCGCGGTGGGCGCGGGGCATCTGACGGGGCGGGACAATCTGATCGACCTGCTCAAGGCCAAGGGCTTTACGGTGACGCGGGTGCAGTAAGGCCCCTGCCCTTGCAATCATGCGCCTTTCTGCTAAAGGCGCGCGGTCCCTTCATGGTCATCCCTGGAGGCGTGACGGGACTTACATCAACGAGCTTTTGGAGACACGCAATGAGCGAGCAGCTTACGCTGTCGGCCGAGGCACGCGATCGGGCAGGCAAGGGAGCCTCCCGCGCTCTCCGCCGCGAGGGCCGCGTACCCGCCGTCATCTACGGAATGAATGAAGAACCCCTGTCGATCCACGTCGAGGAAAAGCTGCTCGCCAAGCAGCTCGGCACCGGACATTTCTTCAATTCGGTCATCATGGTCGAAGTCGGCGGCAAGTCCGTCCGCACGCTGGCCAAGGATGTGGCTTTCCACCCTGTGAGCGACCGTCCGCTGCACGCAGACTTCCTGCGCGTGTCCGAACATGCCACCGTCAACGTCCATGTGCCGGTGCGCTTCGAGAATGAAGCCGCTTCGCCGGGCCTGAAGAAGGGCGGCGTGCTGAACGTCGTGGCGCATGACATCGAACTGGTCGTCGATGCGTCCGAAATCCCCGACGAGGTCGTTGTCGACCTGACGGGTCTGGAAGTCGGCGATTCGATCCACATCAGCGCCGTGACCCTGCCCAGGGGTTCCAAGGCCCTGCATGCGGACGCCGATTTCAGCATCGCGACCGTCGTCGCCCCGTCCGCGCTCAAGAGCGCCGAAGGCGAAGCGGAAGCAGAGGCACCGGCCGAAGGCGAATAATCGCTTTCACGCTGTCAGGCTTTTCACGAAACCCCGTTCGGGCCAGTCTCGAACGGGGTTTTGTCATTTTGAAGGATGCGGGATGCAGATCTGGGTGGGGCTGGGCAATCCGGGCACGCAATATGCGATGCACCGGCACAATGTCGGCTTCATGGCGGCGGACGTGATCGCCGACCTGCATCAATTCTCTCCGCCCAAGAAGCAGTTTCAGGGGTGGGTGCAGGAAGGGCGGATCGGGCCGGAGAAGATCGTCCTGCTGAAACCCGCCACCTTCATGAATGAGAGCGGGCGTTCGGTGGGCGAGGCCATGCGCTTTTACAAGCTGACGCCGCAGGACGTCACCGTCTTTCATGACGAACTCGACCTGGCTCCCATGAAGGTCAAGGTAAAGCGCGGTGGCGGCAATGCCGGGCATAATGGGCTGCGCTCGACCGATGCGCATATCGGCGCGGAATTCCGCCGGGTGCGGATCGGCATCGGCCATCCGGGGCATAAGGACCGGGTGCATGGCTATGTGCTGGGCAATTATCACAAGAGCGAGATCGACGCGCTGGCCGATATGCTGGGCGCGGTCGGTAACGAGGCGGAATGGCTCGCCAAGGGCGACGACGTACGCTTCATGAACGATGTGGCGATGCGGCTGGCGGAGTAGCGCCTCCGCTGATCCAAGAGGTAGGCACGGAACCGAAACGGCGATTCCCCTCTTGTCTGCTCATGTCACATTGGATTGAGCCCTACCCTACCGGCATTTATGTCCGGCCCGCCGACGCCTGGATCGATCCGTCGACGCCGCGCGAGCGGGCGCTGGTGACGCATGGTCATGCCGACCATGCGCGCGGCGGCCATGGCCATGTCTGGGCGACGGTCGAGACGCTGGCGATCATGGGGCTGCGCTATGGTACGGCGAGCGGGACTGCGGTTGGCTATGGCGAGGAGATCAAGCTCGGCGGCGTTTCCATCCGCTATGTGCCGGCCGGGCATGTGCTGGGATCGGCGCAGATCGTGCTGGAACATGCGGGCGAGCGGGTGGTGGTGACGGGCGATTACAAGCGCCGGCCCGACCCGACCTGCAAGCCGTTCGAGCCGGTGCCGTGCGACATCTTCGTGACCGAGGCGACATTCGGCCTGCCGGTGTTTCGTCATCCCGATACCGGGAGCGAGATGGACCGGCTGCTGGTCGCGCTCCATGCCAACCCTGACCGCTGCGTGCTGGTGGGCGCCTATGCGCTGGGCAAGGCGCAGCGGGTGATGGCGGAGCTGCGCGCGCGCGGGCATCATGAGCCGATCTATATTCATGGCGCGCTGGAGAAAATGTGCCGCCTTTACGAGGAGTTCGGCGTCGAACTTGGCGAGCTGCGTCCGGCGGCCGGACTCCCGGCCAAGGCGATGCGCGGGGCGATCGTGATGTCGCCGCCCTCCGCGCTCAACGACCGCTGGAGCCGTCGCCTGCCCGATCCGATCACCGCCATGGCGTCGGGATGGATGCGGGTGCGGCAGCGGGCGCGACAGAAGAATGTCGAGCTGCCGC
>JBEVMZ010000157.1:0-5210 GCA_040508335.1 Sphingobium sp. | reverse complement strand
GAGCGCTTCAAGGGCTATAAGGCCGAAGAAATCATCGGCGGCCATTTTTCCAGCTTCTACACCGCCGAAGACCGGGCAGCCGGCGTCCCCGCGCGCGCGCTTCATACCGCCGAGACGCAGGGGCGTTTCGAGGCGGAGGGATGGCGCCTGCGCAAGGACGGGCAACGCTTCTGGGCCAATGTCGTGATCGAACCGATCCGCAGCCCCACCGGCGAGCTTATCGGATTTGCCAAAGTCACGCGCGACCTGACCGACAAGCGCGCCGCGCAGGAAGCGTTGAGGCAAAGCGAGGAACGGTTTCGCCTGCTGGTGGAAAGCGTCACCGACTATGCGATCTACATGCTCGACCCCGTCGGCACGATCACCAGTTGGAATGCGGGGGCGGAGCGGTTCAAGGGCTATCGCGCCGACGAGATATTGGGACACAATTTCGCCGAATTCTATCTGGACGAAGAACGGCTCGCGGGCCGTCCCGCCCGTGCGCTGGAAACGGCGATGCGCGAGGGCCGCTATGAGGCGGAGGGATGGCGGCTGCGCAAGGACGGAACGCGTTTTTGGGCCAATGTCGTCATCGATCCGGTGCGCAACCCGGCCGGCGCACTGATCGGCTTTGCCAAAGTCACGCGCGACTTGACCGAAAGGCGCGAGGCGCAAATCGCGCTGGACGAGGCGCGCGAAGCGATCTTTCAGTCGCAGAAGATGGACGCGATCGGCAAGCTGACCGGCGGTGTCGCGCATGATTTCAACAATCTGCTGGCGGTCATCGTCGGCAGCCTCGACCTCGCGCGGCAGCGACTTGCAACCGGGGCGGATATCTCGCGCTATATCGACAATGCCATGATCGCGGCCGACCGCGGCGCAACGCTGACGCAGCGCATGCTCGCCTTTGCGCGCAAGCAGGAATTGAAGCTGCAAAGCGTCGATTGCGTATCCCTCGTCCGCAACATGGCCGAGTTGCTGCGCACGACATTGGGATCGATCGTGACCGTCGAAACCCGCTTTCCCCTGACGCTCAGCCTTGCCCATGCGGACCCGGGCCAGCTCGAACTGGCGGTGCTCAACCTCGCGGTCAATGCACGCGACGCAATGCCTGCGGGCGGGCGGCTGATCATCGAGGCTTCGCAACAGGATATCGAACCGGGCCAGCGTCCCGACCTGCCCCCCGGCAGCTATGTGCGCCTCGTCCTGACCGATCAAGGCGAGGGCATGGACGCGCAGACGCTGGAACGGGCGCGCGAGCCCTTCTTCACGACGAAGGGCGTGGGCAAAGGCACTGGCCTTGGCCTGTCGATGGTTCACGGCTTCGTCCATCAGTGCGGCGGATCGCTCGCCATTGCGAGCAGCCCGGGACAGGGCACGGCGGTCACGTTGTGGCTTCCGGTCGCGGAGCATCTGGCCGTGTCAGCCAGCATAGTGGAGGAGGATGCGTCCTTGTTCCCCGAAGGGCCGCTCGTCATCCTGGCGGTGGACGATGACGAGCTGGTCCTGACCAATACGGCGGGCATGCTGGAGGAATTGGGACATACGGTATTCCGCGCAGGCTCCGCCATCGATGCGCTGCGGATGCTCAAGGACGGCGCGATCGATCTGGTCGTCACCGACCACGCAATGCCAGGCATGACCGGGTCGCAGCTGGCCGAGAGCATCGCGCGCGATTATCCGGACCTGCCGGTCATCATCATCACCGGCTTTGCCGAACTGCCGGCGGGCATGAACGATCGTCCCCGGCTCAACAAACCGTTCCGGCAGGCCGATCTTGCGCGCATAATCGCCGGGACGAGTCGGACCGCACGTATTCCCCGGCAATAAGGGGCGCCCCGCCAAGGCCGGGGCGCGCGAATAGGGCTTGTCAGCCGCCCGGGCTTGGCCGAAGGGAGGCGTGCCCTTCCCCTCCGACCAGCAGGCGAGCAGCCCTTGATGAACAGGCCGGCCGTACCGACCCCAACGTCGCATTTCTTCACGTCCCTGCGCACGAGGCTGCATTATCTGGACTGGGGCAACCCGTCCGCACCCCCGCTCATCCTCGTCCACGGCGGGTTCGACCATGGCCGCAGTTGGGACTGGACGGCGCGTGCGCTGGCGGCGGATTATCATGTCATCGTCCCCGACCTGCGCGGTCATGGGGACAGCAATTGGGCGTCGGACGGCTCTTATCCCCTCAGCAACTTCGTCTACGACCTCGCGCAGCTCGTCGAGTTGGTCGACCGCCCTTCGCTGCGGATCGTGGGCCATTCGCTCGGCGGATCGATCGCCCTGCGCTATGCCGGGCTGTTCCCCGACAAGGTGGAGAAGCTGGTGGCGATAGAAGGCCTGGGCCTGTCGCCCGCCGCGTTGGAGCGGGCAGGCGAAACGCCGCCGATCGATATGTGGCGAGAATGGATCGACGCGCGGCGGGCGGGCGCGCGCAAAAGCTCCAGGCGCTATGCCACGATCGAGGCGGCCGTCATGCGGATGCGGGAACGCAACGACCAGCTGACGGCGGAAAAAGCGCTCCACCTGACCATGCATGGCGTCAACCGGAACGAGGATGGCAGCTATAGCTGGAAGTTCGACCCTTATTTGCGCGGCCAGCCGCCCCGGCCGGGCACCGATGCGGACCTCCCCGAATTCTGGCGGAGCGTCGCTTGCCCCGTGTTGCTATGCCTCGGTCTCGACAGCTGGGCGTCCGATCCCGTGGCCGATGGACGGGCCGCCCATTTCAGAGATGCGCGCCTCGCCACGTTCGAGCAGGCGGGCCACTGGGTGCATCATGACCAGTTCGACCGGTTCATTAGGGAATTGCGCGGATTTCTCTAAAAAGCGAACGGATTGCGCCGGCCGGCGGTCAGTCTTCCACGATCCGCAGCAATTTTCGCTCGACAGGGGCAAGGATGCCGGCAAGTTCATGCCCGCGCTTCAGGATATTGCCCGCCTCTCCGGCCAGCGCCCACATGCCCTGACGGTTGCGCAGCGCGGGCCGTTTTTCGATACGATATTCGGGACGCTCGGCCGTCCGGCGAAAGGCGGAAAAGATCGCCGCTTCCCGGCCCATGTCGAGCGCATAGTCGCGCCAATGACCCGCCGCGACCATGCGGCCGTAAAGGTCCATGATCCTTTGCAATTCCTGCCGCTCGAGCGTGACCTGACCCTGATGGTCCCGACCGTGCGGAAACGGGGTCACATTCGACATCAGGCGATGCCGCGCTCCCTGTGCAGCGCGGTATCGCCACCGGCGGGCGGCGTGGGTCCGCGTTCGTCCATCAGCTTGTTGACGCGCGCACGCAGTTGCTCGATCTCGCACTGAAGCAGTTCGAGCTTCTGTTTTTCAGGATCGAAGCTGTGAGCGCACGGCGTGCCATAAGGCACGAAATCGCGCTGATAGGCGGTAACGTCGACCAGCATCGGCCGCGCCGGTATGCCGACCATCGTCGCCCCATCCGCCACATTCTTGGTCACAACGGCGTTCGCGCCGATGCGCGCGCGCTCGCCGACTTGGATCGGCCCGAGCACCTGCGCGCCCGATCCGACGATCACGCCGTCCCCCAAAGTCGGGTGTCGTTTGCCCGCAATGCCGTTGGCAGGGTCGGTCCCGCCCAGCGTAACATTCTGATAAAGCGTTACATTGTCGCCGATCTCGGCAGTCTCACCGATCACCGTGAACCCGTGGTCGATGAAGAAATAACGGCCGATGCGCGCGCCGGGATGAATATCGTTGCCGGTGAGGAAACGGGAAAAATGATTCACCGCCCGCGCCGCGAAGAACAGCCGGGCGCGATAGAGACGATGCGCGACCCGATGAAAGGCAAGCGACCATACCCCGGGATAAAGCAGAATCTCCGCACGGGAACGCGGCGCGGGATCGCGCGACTTGATCGAGTCCAGATAGGCGATGAGACCGCGCACGTCGGCACCCCTTGCTTGCCACTTGATTATCGCGCGTACATAGGCTCGTTTGCGCACAATTTCCAGAGTGCGTTCAATTTCCCCTTGGCTGAGCAAAACCGGAAATTTCTTTCGCTGTCGCCGCGTTTACCTATAAACGCGGTAGACAATCAGTTTAAGGGTTATGGATGATCGACGCTTTCATCGCTCATTTCGGCGAAATCTGGCCGTTTATCTTGATCGGCTTCGGCGCGCAGATGGTCGATGGCGCGCTCGGCATGGCCTATGGCGTAATATCCAGCACCTTGCTGCTGGCGATGGGTGTGCCGCCCAGCCGGGCTTCGGCGAGCGTTCACGCGGCCGAAATGGTGACGACCGGCGTATCGGCGATCAGCCATATTCTGCACCGCAACGTCGACTGGAAACTGTTCAGCCGACTCATCATTCCGGGTGTCATCGGCGGCGTCGCCGGCGCCTATTTCCTCTCGAACATCGACAGCAGCGCGATCAAGCCCGTCGTGCTGGCCTACCTCGCGATCATCGGCGTCTATCTTATCTGGCGCGGTTTCCACCTGCCCCCCAAGACGCGCGATCCGCGCTGGGTCGCGCCGCTGGGCCTGGCGGGCGGTTTCATGGACGCGACCGGCGGCGGCGGCTGGGGTCCGGTCGTGACGTCGAACCTGCTGCTTCAAGGATCGAGCCCGCGTCATACGATCGGCACGGTGAACACGGTGGAATTTGTTCTTACCACTGCGATCAGCATCACATTCCTGCTCCATCTGGGCTGGGAGACCTTTACGAACTATACGGTCGGCCTGCTCATCGGCGGGGTTGTCGCGGCGCCGTTCGGCGCGATGCTGGCACGCCATGTGGCGCCGAAGATATTGCTGTCCGCCGTAGGCGTCATTCTGACGCTGACATCGGCTTTCGGCATCTCCAAAGCCCTTGGACTTATCGGCTGAGGCTCTTACATCGGGCTTCCTGATTGAGGAAGCCGATCAATGTCGAGTTACATGCCCACGCTCAAGCAGCTGCAATATCTCGTTGCGCTGAAGGAATATGGCCATTTCGGCAAGGCCGCTGACAGCTGTTACGTAACGCAGTCGACGCTATCGGCGGGGATCAGAGAGCTGGAGTCGCTCGTCGGCATCACGCTGGTCGAACGCACCCGGCGGGTGGTGCGCTTTACGGCGATTGGCGACCGCATCGTCGAAAAGGCGCACCGCGTTTTGCGCGAGGCGGAGGAACTGGCCGCCATCGCAGAGGCGTCGGGCAAACCGCTGACCGGCGAATTGCGCATGGGGGTGATCCCGACGATCGCGCCCTTCCTGCTGCCCCGCCTGCTGCCT
>JBEVMZ010000119.1:0-12293 GCA_040508335.1 Sphingobium sp. | reverse complement strand
CGTGCACGCGGCTATGGCTATAGGCGTAGGACGCGGTCAGGCTGACGTCGCCCGCGCGGGCTATGGCGGTCAGTTCGATGCCGCGCGCAGCGACATGATCGACATTGCGCCGTTCGCGCGTGGTTGGGTTCAGCGTCACGTTGGCGATGGCATCGTCCAGCCGGTTATAGAAAAGCGTCGCGGCAAGATCGATGCCGGCCGCGGGCGACCAGTCGGCACCGGCTTCCAGGCCTTTCAGCTTTTCGGGCGCGAGCGCGGGATTGGCGTTGGTCGTAATCGGAAAGACGGCGAAGGGCCGGTAAAGTTCGTTAAGCGTGGGCAGGCGGAAGCCGCTGTAGACGGCGGCGCGCAAGGCGCTGCCTTCGCCCATCCGCAGCAGCGCACCCGCTCGCCCGGAAAAGCGCCAGCCTTCGCGGTCGGGAAAGTGGTCGTTGCGCGCATTTGCGCCCACCGCGCGAAAGAAGCCGCCATCGATTGTCCAGCGATCCGCCCGGACGCCGCCGGTCAGGACCAGTTGACCGAGCGTCCAGTCATCCTCCACGAACAGGCCGTAGCTAGCCTGTCGGCCGCCGGCATGGCGGCGCGCGGTCACAGGATTGGCGGGGAGGTTGGCGTTATAGGCGTCCTCATACATGTCGCCCCGCGCGAAACGGCTGTCGAGGCCCATGCGCAGCACATGCGCATCCCCGACCGGCGGACGCAGTTCTATCTTGCCGCCGATCCCGGTCGAAGGGGTAGCGCGCTGGTCCAGCGTCTTGCGGACGGTGGAGGCGGAGATGACGATATTGGCAAAGTCACGCGCCTGAATATAGGCGAGAGCGTCGACCTGCCACGGGCCGCGCGACACGAAGCGGATGCTGGCGTCCTGCCCTTCGCTCAGACTGTCGGCGCCGGCGAAGCGCAAGGTGCGCGTGTCGCGGAACAGCGTAGCGCGGAACTGGACTTCGGCGGTGGCGGACAGTGGCGCGACGGCGCGCAGATTGGCCGACCAGCTATCGTAAGCGGCGGGCACGCTGGCGGCGACGCGCTGATCGGCGGGGGTGGTGTGAAAGCCGTCGCCCCGGTCCCACCGGCCCGACAGCGAGACCGCGCCGTCGCCGATATCGGGCGTGATCGCGGCGCTCAGTTCGGTGGCATTCCGGCTGCCATAAATCGCGCTTGCCGAGAAACCCGGCAACTGGTCGCGGCCAGCGCTCGCCAGTTCAATCGTACCGGCGACCGCGCCCGCGCCGAATGCGCCCGACCCGCCGCCGCGCGTCACGCGCACGACCGAGAGCCGCTCAGGCACCAGCGCGGAGAAGGGGATATAGCCGAAGAAGGGGTCCGCGATCGGCACGCCGTCGAGCAGCACCAGCGCCCGGCTCGACGCATTGCCGCCGAGCGCACGCAACGTCACGCCCTGGTTCGACGGATTGGAGGCGCGGCTGTCGGCGCGGCGGAACTGCTGAAAACCCGCGACATCGCGCAGCACATCCTCGATCCGCCCCGATGCGCTGTCGAGCAGGCGCTGTCGGTCGATCAGGACCGAACCATAGGCTGGCGTACCGGGGGGCAGGGGCAGTCCCTGGCCGGTCACGATAATGGCGGGGGACGGCGGGCCACCGGCCGCCGCGTCCGTGGCGAGGGTGAGCGCGGGCAGCGCGAAGGCGAGGAACGCGGGGAAGGGTCTCATCGCGCCGGCCTAGCCCGTCCGTGGCGGCGTCGCCATGGCCTTTGCAGACGCAACTGGCGCGTAGGGCAGGCGTTGGACGCTCGACACCGGAAAAAAGGACGGCATCATGGCTCAAGCGTTCGAGATCGAACTCAAATTGCAATTCGACGCCGTCGATCTGCCGGCGCTGAAACTGGCTACATCGTTCGAAAATGCCGAGCCGCAGGTGCAGGCACTCGTCGCCACCTATTTCGATACGCCGGACAAGGATCTGCGCAAGGCTGGCTATTGCCTGCGCGTTCGCCGCGAGGACGAGGCCTATGTGCAGACCGTGAAGGCCGAAGGTGCGGCGTCGGCGGGGCTGTTCGTCCGCCCGGAATGGGAGAGGCCGGTGGCGGACGGCAATCCGGTGGTCGATCGGCACGATCCACTGGCGACGGTGCTGGGTGTCGAGGCGCTCGCTGCCCTTGCCCCGGCATTCACCACCCACGTGACGCGCCGCTCGCATGTGGTGCGGCAGGGGGAGAGTGTCGTCCATTGCGCGCTCGACACGGGCATGGTCCGGGCGGGCGATCGCGAAGCGGCGCTCGGCGAGATCGAGCTGGAACTGGAAGCGGGCGATCCGGCGACGCTGTTTGCAATGGCGCGCCGCCTGAACGAGGCCGCGCCGCTGCGCCTTGGGCTGCTGTCCAAATCCGAGCGCGGCTATCGGCTGCTGGACGAGGCGGGCGACACGGCGGTCAAGGCGGCGGGTATCGCGCTGCATCCGGGCATGAGCGTTAGCGACGCCTTCGGCGCTATCGCCCATGGCTGCGTGCGCCAGTTCCGCCTCAATGAAGATATATTGCTGGAAAGCGGCGGGCGCGCGCCTTTGCATCAGGCGCGCGTCGGTTTGCGCCGCCTGCGCTCGGCCATGTCGCTGTTCAAGCCGTTGATCGCACCGGACGCAAAAGGCGCGCCGATCGCGCAAGGGCTGCGTGATCTGGCCGCCGCGCTGGGCGAGGTGCGCGATCTCGACGTGCTGATTCCGCGCCTGGCCGACGAACATCGGGCAAGGGCGGAAGAAGTCCGAAAGCAAGCGTTCGAACGCGCCCAGGCGGCGTTGCAATCGACGGAGGCGCGCGGGCTGATGCTCGACCTGGCCGAATGGCTCGCCATCGGCGACTGGCGCCGGCGTCCGGCCGACGCGGCGCTCGCCGAAGGGGACGCCGCAGCCTTCGCCTCCGCGCTTCTCGAAAGGCGGCGCAAGGCGCTCAAGCGGGCGGGCAAGCATCTTGCAAAGCTCGACGACGGTGCGCGCCATGCGGTGCGCATCAAGGCGAAGAAGCTGCGCTATGCCACCGAATTCTTCGCCGGCCTCTTTCCCAAGGACAAGCAGCAGAAGCGTCAGGCGAAATTCGCGCGCGCGGTGGCGGAACTTCAGAACGCGCTCGGCAAGCTCAACGATCTCGCCGTCGCACCTGCCGTGCTGACGGCAATCGGGATAGAGGCCGAAGCGCCGCCGTCGGCCAAGAAGCGGGGAAGGCTGATCGGCAATGCGCAGGATGCGATGGACGAACTGATCGACGCCAAACGCTATTGGCGCTAGCGTTCGTCCTGGCTGGTGTCGCGCGGTCCGGGTGACTGAATGCCGCCCCGGCGATTGGGCATCTGCAGGTCGTCGCCGCTGACAGTTTTTTTGGACGCTGCCTTGCCCATAAACCGCTCCACCAGGCTGACCGAGGTCAGAAGCAATATGGCAAGGCTCGTGCCCGCCAGCACCAATATATATTGCCCGGCTCCGGCAGTGATGCCGACCGCCGCCGCCATCCACAGGCTGGCCGCCGTCGTCATGTTGCGCACGTCGCCGCCGCGCACGAAGATGAGTCCGCCCGCGATGAAGCCGATCGCCTGCGCGAGGCCCTGCACCACTCGCACCGGATCGCCTTCGCCATGCGCCTCGACCAATTCGATCGCCGAAAGCGTCAGCATCGCTGAGCTGAGCGACACGAGGCCATGGGTGCGCAGCCCAGCATCATGTCCGCTGCGCTCCCGCTCGAACCCGAGGACAAGGCCGAGCGTGGTCGCGAGGCCTAGGCGGACCAGCGTGGTGGCAAGATCATCTTCGAGCATGTGTCTCCCCCAGAGCTCATGCGCCCAGTATCGCATGTTCCTCGCCGCGCGGAAAAGCCTGTTTCCGGCCGGCGCTCGGAACGCGGCGGCGTGGCTGCGGGTTCTGGACGGTGGATAAGGAGAGCGCCATGACCCGACCGTTGCATGATCAACTCGGCGCGAACGGGCGCGGCTGATGCTTGAGCATGTGCCGCACTGGCTCGGCCACTGGTTGCGCGGTGTGCGTGCCGGCCATGCCGGGCTGATCGCCGTTCAGCCGGATATCGCCTCGAGCGCGGAGCGGCTGGCGCTGTCCAGTCCCGCCTTCGCCGACGGCGCGCGCCTGCCCGAACGCTTCACCGCCGACGGCGATGGCGTGTCGCCGCCGCTGATCTGGGACTCGCCGCCCGAGGACACCGTGGCATTCGCCCTGGTGGTGGAGGATGCTGACGCGCCCGCGCCGCACCCTCTCGTTCACGCGATCCTTTGGCGCATCGACGCGCAGGAACGCCGGCTTGCAGAGGGCGCTCTGTCGAACGCGACGGAGGCGGCGGGCGGCACCGTCGGCCGCAACTCCTATCTTGCAAGGGGCTGGCTGCCACCCGATCCGCCGACCGGGCATGGCTCGCACGACTATGTGTTCCAGTTGTTCGCGCTTGGCGCAGTGCCGGAGATCGGCGACGTCCCGGGGCGATCCGACATGCTGCGCGCGCTTGAGGGGCAGGTGCTGGCGGCCGGTATCCTCATCGGCACCTATTCGCGCGGCGAGGCCGCCCCTTTGACGCCCGAACCCGAAGTCGTGCCGGCCTGAGGCACATAACCCATTTTAGGCCTGCTGTCTTTCACAGGCGCGCGCTCCGCCCGGTTCCGGATACGCGCCGCGCGCTCATGCGTTGGATCACGATGAAAGGGCGAACAGGCCCGAACGATCGGAGTTTTCCGCAATGAAGATGGATTGGCGGCAGGATGAGGGCGGCGCGGCCGGGACGATCACGCATGACTTCATGGTCGAGGGCGAGACCGATCGGCTGACCGACGTGCTGCTGTGCGCGCCATCGCATCTCGCGCCCGTTCCCTGCTGCGCGGCGACGCGGGCGAGCCTGCGCGAGGGCTTCGCGGTTTCGCAGGCGCAGGCCACGGCACAGCACCAAGCGCTGCGCGAGGCGTTGGAGGCGCGCGGCGTGCGCTGTCATATGCTTCCCGTACGGCCCGATATGCCCGACCTCTGCTTCACGCGCGACGCAGGCGTGATGACGCCATCGGGTTTCGTCGCGCTCAAACCCGCCCTGGGGCACCGCGCGCTGGAGGTCGATCATCTGACGCGGACGCTCGGCGCCATGGGCGTCAAGGCAGCGCGGCGGATTACCGAGGGCACGATCGAGGGCGGCGACATCTGCATCGCGCGGCCGGGCCTGCTGATCCTTGGCCTGTCGGGCGAGCGCACGACGGCGGAGGGCGCGCGCGCCTTTGCCGAGCCGTTCATGGCGGATGGCTGGGATGTCGTCCATTGCGCGTTCGACCCGCATTTCCTCCATCTCGACACGCAATTCTGCATGCTAGACGCGACCCATGCGCTCGCCTGCGTCGATGTGCTGGACGATGATTTTCTAGCCGCAATGGCGGCGCGCGGCATCAACCTCATCCCGGTGTCTTACAAGGATGCACAGGCCTTGGGCTGCAATGTCGTTTCGCTCGATGGGCGGACGATCTTGATGGGCGCGGGGCAGGAGCATGTCGCCGCGCGGGTGCGGGCGGCGGGATTCGGGACGGTGGACCTTGACATCGCGCAGTTCGCGGCCTGCGGCGGGGGCATCCATTGCCTCACCATGCCGCTGCGGCGGGTGCGGGTCTAAGAAGGCCCCGCGACCCGCCACCGGACTCAGCCTGGCCGGTTGGCGACCAGATTGTCGACGACCGACGGGTCCGCCAGCGTCGAGGTGTCGCCCAGCGCTTGCGCCGACACCTCGCCCTCGGCGATCTTGCGCAAGATGCGGCGCATGATCTTGCCGCTGCGCGTCTTGGGGAGGCCCGGCGCAAACTGGATGACGTCGGGGGTCGCGATCGGGCCGATTTCGCTGCGCACCCATTTGATGAGCGCGGCGCGCAACGCCTCGCCCGGCTCTTCGCCGCTGTTGAGCGTCACATAGGCGTAGATGCCCTGCCCCTTGACGTCGTGCGGGAAGCCGACCACCGCCGCCTCCGCCACGCTTTCATGGAGGACGAGCGCGCTTTCGACCTCCGCCGTGCCCATGCGGTGGCCGGAGACGTTGATGACGTCGTCGACGCGGCCCGTGATCCAGTAATAGCCGTCCCCGTCGCGCCGGGCGCCGTCGCCGGTCGTATATTTGCCGGGGAAGGTCGCGAAATAGGTCTGGAAGAAGCGTGCGTGATCGCCCCAGACCGTGCGCATCAGGCCGGGCCAGGACTGCACGATCACCAGATTGCCCTCCGTCGGCCCCTCCAGCACCTTGCCCTCGCCATCGACGATTTGCGGTACGACGCCGGGCATCGGCAGAGTTGCCGAACCAGGCTTGAGGTCGGTGGCGCCGGGCATCGGGGCGATCATCGCCGCGCCGGTTTCGGTCTGCCACCAGGTGTCGATGATCGGGCAGCGATCCTCGCCCACGACATGATGATACCAGCGCCAGGCTTCGGGATTGATCGGCTCGCCGACCGTGCCGAGCAGGCGCAGCGAGGCGCGGCTTGTGCGCTTCACATGAGCATCGCCCTCTTTCATCAGCGCGCGAAGGGCCGTGGGGGCGGTGAAGAGCGTGTGGACCTGATGGCGATCCACGACTTCCCAGATGCGGCTGGGCGTCGGATGGTTGGGCACACCTTCATACATCAGGCTGGTCGCGCCGTTGGCAAGCGGGCCGTAGACGATATAGCTGTGGCCCGTGACCCAGCCGATATCGGCCGCGCACCAATAGATATCACCCGGCCGATAGTCGAAGCACAGCTCATGCGTCAGGCTCGCCCAGAGCAGATAGCCGCCGGTCGTGTGCAGCACGCCCTTGGGCTTGCCGGTCGAGCCGGAGGTGTAGAGGATGAATAGCGGATCTTCGGCGCTCATGGGTTCGGGCGGGCAATCGGCGGAAACGCCTGCGGCTGCCTCGTGCAGCCACAGGTCCCGGCCTTCCTTCATGGCGATGTCCGCGCCGGTGGCCCTCACCACCAGCACCTTCTTCACGCTGCTGCAATGGTCGAGCGCCGCGTCGACATTGACTTTGAGCGGCACCTTGCGGCCAGCGCGGCGGCCTTCGTCGGCGGTCACGACCAGGGTGGAATCGCAATCCTGGATGCGACCCGCCAATGCCTCTGGCGAGAAGCCGCCGAAAACGACGCTGTGCACAGCGCCGATCCGGGCGCAGGCCAGCAGGGCAAAGGCGGCCTCCGGGATCATCGGCATATAGACGGTGATGCGGTCGCCCTTCGTCGCGCCGGCGCCTTTCAGCACATTGGCGAAACGGCAGACTTCCTCGTGCAACTGGCGATAGGTGTAGCGGCGCGGCTCCTCCTCGGCCGCGTCTGCCTCCCAGATGATCGCCACCTGGTCGCCGCGCGTCTCCAGATGACGGTCGATGCAGTTGACGCTGACGTTGAGCACGCCGTCGGCAAACCACTTTATGCCGAAGTCTGCCTCGTCGAAGCTGCTCTCATCGGCGCGGGTCGGCGGCACGATCCAGTCGAGCCGGCCGGCGCGTTCCAGCCAGTAGGCGTCGCTGTCCTCGATCGAGCGGGCATAGTCGGCCGCGCGCCCTTCCCGGTCCAGCAACGCCTGCTCGGCCCATTGCGCGGGGACGGGGAAGAGATCTTCAGACATGCAGGCATCCTTTCCAAGGGGGCGATCGTAGGCGCCGGCCGTCTTCTAGAACAGGAATGGTGGAACCGAAAGTAGGTGCGGGGGCGTTCGGTGGCACGGCATTTGTTGCTTCCCCCGACCGCCGAGGACGCCTAACAGGGTTCGCTTATGTGGCAATTATATCAGTTCCCGCTCTGCCCCTTCTCCCGTAAGGTGCGCTTGCTGCTCGGCGAAAAGGGCGTCGGCTACGATCTGGTCCGCGAATCGCCTTGGGCGATGCGCGACGAGTTTCTGGATCTCAATCCCGCCGGCACGACGCCGGTGATGGTGGATGTCGAAAAGGGCATGACGCTGATCGACAGCATGGCGATCTGTGAATATTTCGAGGAGACGGAGGAGAAATTTCCGCTCATCTCCGGTACGGCGGCGGGCCGGGCGGAGGTGCGGCGCCTGACCGCCTTTTTCGACCAGAATTTTTATGGCGACGTCGTCGGCCCGCTGCTGCACGAGCGGATGAAGAAGCGGCTGGTCGAGCGTGCGCCGCCCGATGGGCGCATCCTGCGCGAAGCCATGAAGCGCGCGAACATCCATATGGATTATATGGACTATCTGCTCGATCATCGCAGCTGGATGGCGGGCGGCACGCTCAGCCTGGCCGATGTGACGGCGGCCGCGCAAATATCGGTCGCGGACTATCTGGGCGGGATCGATTGGGCCGGGCATGAGCCGGTCAAACGCTGGTACGCTGGGTTCAAGTCGCGCCCGTCCTTCCGCCCGCTGCTGTCGGAGCGGATGGAGGTGATCGCGCCTCCGCCCCATTATGAAAAGCCGGATTTCTAAAAGAAAAAGGCTCAGTGCGCCTCGGCCGCGAGGTAGACGCGGTCGCGGCCATGTTCCTTGGCGAGGTAGAGCGCGCGGTCGGCCGCTTTCAAGGCGGTGCGGGGATCGTCATAGGCAAGGACATTGGCGACGCCTGCTGAGAAGGTGACGCGATCCATCCGTTCACCATTGACGCGATTGACCAGGCTGCGGGTGGACAGGTCCTCGCGCACGCTGTCGACCGCCTCGCATGCCTGCGCGGCGGTCTTGCCCCGGAACAGCATGACGAACTCCTCACCCCCATGACGTGCGACATGGCATTGATCGTCGGACACCGCGCTCAGCAGACCGGCGATGAATTTCAGCACACGGTCGCCCGTGTCATGGCCATGCGTGTCGTTGATCAGCTTGAAATGATCGATGTCGCAAAAGGCGATGGCGAGATGATCGGATTCGGCGCGCGCGCGGGCGCTTTCACGCCGCAGGACGGCTTCGAAGGCGCGGCGATTGGGCAGGCCGGTCAGATGGTCATGTTCGGCTGCACGCCGCGCGCTTTCCAGGCTGGACTGGAGCGCGCTCGTCTGTTTCTGATTCTCGCGCATCTGGCTTTCGACCTGGCGCGTCTTTTCGACCATCGAACGGGTAAGGCCGACCAGCCGGGCGAGCACGGGGCCGCTCGACGCGCTCTCCTTCAACCCCTTCGCCTCTTCTTGCAGGGCTGCGCCATAGACTTTGGCGCTGTTGCGCGATTCGTGCATGAGCCCGGTAAACTGGGCCAGATTTTCCTCGACCTTGTCGAGCATCGACGCGAGCGATTCGGGCGTCACCTCGTCGCCGCGCTGTTCGGCAGCGACGGTTTCGACCCAGCCGTTGGTGATCTTGCCGCGTTCCATGAGGACGGCCTTCACCGCCTTTTCGACGCTGATGTTCGCGCCCGTCAGATAGTCGAGCGCGACGCCGAAGTTGAGCGGGGTGAGGTCGAGGTCGTGGACGAACAGAAACTCGCCAATCTCTTCGTAAAGGCGGCGTCGACGCATGATCTCGCGGCTGGCGGCGCTGCCCGGGCGCGATCGTGCGGGCTGGTCTTCCTCTTCTTCATCCGCCTGTCCGGCAAAACCCCTGGCCCAGCGTGACAGGCGATCGGCGAGTCCCGGCTGCGATGCGGATGAAGATGATGATGTGCCCCCGTTCATGGCCAGTAGAACGGTAAATGCGGCATCAGCTTTAGCGGCGGGGCCAGTCAAATATCGGCGTTGACGAGCCAGTCGCGGAAGATGCGCACTGCGCGGGTCTGAAGCGCGCGGGGACGGCAAACAAAATAATAGCGATAGGGGCTTTCCACATGGGTCGGCAGCAGCCGCTCCAACCGCGCATCGGCGGCTTCCTCGAAATGGCGTGCATGCATCACCGCGATGCCCAACCCCTGCGCCGCGGCCTCCAGCATCAGCTGTCCGGAGTCATACGTGTCGATCGCCAACGGCTGAAGCGCAGGCAGACCCACTGCCTCACGCCATGCGTCGAAGGCGAGGGGCATGTCCCGATGGAGCAGCACGGTATGCTGGGCCAGATCCTGCGGGCTGTTGATGAGGTTCGGCTGCTCTGCGGTCGGACGGGGGCCGATCAGATAGACTTCGTCCTTGTCCATCTCATGCGCGTAGAGCGCCGGATCGATATCCTTGGCGAGCACGATGGCAGCATCCAACCCTTCCCCGAGCCGGGCGACAGCATGGGGCGTGGTTTCAATGTCAATGTGCAACTGCGGATGCTGACGGCGAAGCGCGCCCAGGTGCGGGAACAGCCGCTGCGTCGCGAACAGCGGCATCACCGCCAGCCGCAGCCTCAGCTGGTTGCCGCCGCTCTGTATGGTTTCGAGCGCTTGGCTGAGCGCATCGAGCGTCGGCGCGATATCTTCCAGCAGTTTCTGCCCGTCGGCGTTGATTTCCAGCGCCTGATGCCTCCGGTCGAACAGCGGCCGGCCGATGAAGCGTTCGAGCGCCTGTACCCGGCGGCTGAGCGCCGGTGTCGAGAGAGCGAGTTCCTCCGCAGCGGCCTTCACCGATCCCAGGCGCGCGACCTGAACAAAGGCCTCCAGGGCTGTAAGGGGCGGCAATCTTCGCATGACCAATTATATCTCGGCCGCTGGTTCGCTGCGACGCATCATATCGACGCGGCGGGATACGATGCAACGGCTTGTGCATCCTTATATAATGATCCGGAAAGACCGGCCTTAAGGCAAGATGCAAATTTTGCAACAGTTCGTCCTACTTCGCACTTGCGAAAAAACATGCTGCGCTGCACATAGAGCAGGCCTTTCAGGCATCCTCTCCTAAACTTATCGGGCTGGCCTTTGGCCGGCCCTTTTTTTATCCCGCCTGCCGGGCGGAAAGGGGGCTTTCGATCGGCGGGATGGCTCCCTATCTGCTTTCGACACGCAAGGAGTGGGAAAAGCATGGCCGATCAGGATAGCCCGGGACGCAGGATACAGGTCGCCAATGCGCGGCCCGAAGATGCCGGACGCGGTTTGGCCAGGCTTCCGCTAACGGTTATGGCGGAACTTCATCTGGCCGAAGGCGATGCCATCGAGATCGTGGGCAAGCGGGTGACGCCCGCGCGCGTCGTGCGGCCTTATAAGGAAGATGAAGGACTGGACGTGCTTCGGCTCGACGGCCTTCAGCGCGCCAATGCTGGTATAGGCTCAGGCGATTTCGTTCATATCCGCCGCGCTGAGACGCGCGCCGCGCAGCGTGTCGTGTTCGCGCCTGCACAAAATAATCTGCGGCTTCAGGGCAATCCCGATGCGCTCAAACGCGTCTTCTATCAACGCCCGCTCGCAGCGGGCGACGTGGTGGCGACGGCGGGGCAGCAGCAGGTGCCGACGGGTGAAATGCCCTCCGCCTTGCGGCAGATGCTTTCCGCGCCTGCCTATGCGTTGCAGGAAATCCGCCTCGTCGTCGTGTCGACCATCCCCAAGGGCGTCGTCCACATCGACACGGATACCGAGGTCGAATTGCGCGCCGAATATGAAGAACCGCGTGAATCGCGCCGCGCCGACGTCACCTATGACGATGTCGGCGGCATGCACGATACGATCGACCAGCTGCGCGAAATGGTCGAGCTGCCCTTGCGCTACCCTGAACTGTTTCAGCGCCTGGGCGTCGATCCGCCGCGCGGCGTGCTGCTGCACGGACCGCCGGGCACGGGCAAGACCCGGCTCGCGCGCGCGGTCGCGAATGAGGCCGATGCCGAATTCTTCCTGATCAACGGCCCCGAGATCATGGGCTCGGCCTATGGCGAATCGGAAAAGCAGCTTCGAGACATATTCGAGGCGGCCGCCAAGGCGGCGCCTTCGATCCTGTTCATCGACGAGATCGATTCGATCGCGCCCAAGCGCGGCCAGGTTACGGGCGAGACCGAAAAGCGGCTCGTCGCGCAACTGCTGACGCTGATGGATGGTCTGGAGCCGCGTACCAACCTCGTCGTCATCGCTGCTACCAACCGGCCCGAGGCGATCGACGAGGCGTTGCGCCGTCCCGGCCGCTTCGACCGCGAGATCATCGTCGGCGTGCCCGATGAGCGCGGAAGGCGTGAAATATTGGGGATCCACACGCGCGGCATGCCGACGGGCGACCAGGTCGACCTCGCCGAACTGGCGCGCATGACCTATGGCTTCGTCGGCGCGGATCTGGCCGCGCTGACGCGCGAGGCGGCGATCGATGCGGTGCGCCGCTTCATGCCGCGCCTCAATCTTGAGGAAGGCACGATTCCGCCGGACGTTCTGGAAGAATTGTCGGTTACGCGCGAGGATTTCATGGCCGCGCTGAAGCGCGTCCAGCCGTCGGCGATGCGCGAGGTCATGGTGCAGGCGCCCGACATCAGTTGGGAGGATATTGGCGGCCTCGACGACGCGCAGATGCGCCTCAAGGAAGGGGT
>JBEVMZ010000204.1:0-18461 GCA_040508335.1 Sphingobium sp. | reverse complement strand
CGCGAGCGCCTGCCCGACCAGAGCGCGCTGCCCGACGCCGACGTCTTCCTGATCCTCGTCACCGCCGCCGCCGGCTCGGAAAGCTTCGTGCCGCAGGCGCAGCGGCTGTGCGCGGGGCGCGGCTATTGCAAGGTCATCGGCTGGACCGACGACCGCCGCAAGCCTGACCGCCTGCCGATGCCCGGCATCGCGGTCGATGCCATTTCCTTCACCTTCACGCGCAGCGCGGCGGCCGGACCGGCGACGGCGCGCTGGAACTGCGCCGAATTCCCCCGCGCCGACCCCGCCCAATGCCTGCGGCGCGGCATTTAGCTTTGGGGCAGGCTATCGATCGATATCCTGAAAGTTGGGGACTGGATAATCACTCCAATATCCCCGTTGATGCAAACAAATAGACGAATTGCTAGAGAGAATGACAATATATATGTTCATTCATATTGCGAACCGGGATTTCCGATATCGAATACTATCGTCACATCCACCGTGATGATGCAGTAATATTTTGGTGCGATCTAAATATCGATGATCTTATTTCATCAGCATATTTTTTCGCCTTGGTCCGCCCCGTTCTGCTGATCCAGCCTATTTCCGGGATGGCCTGAACGCACGCCGCCGGGACAGGATATTTGCCTGAATATGCCCCGTCCCATTGCCCGTCAAAAAGCCCAAGGAAGGGAAGTTCATGTCGGCGATCGACCTGGTGATGCAGCCGGCCATCCCCTTCTCGCAGAGCGCACGGTCGATCAGCCGCAGCGCCGTGGTGGGCCTGTCCGTCGCCCTGGCGCTGGCGGACGTGATCGCGCTGATAAGCGGCTATTTCATCGGCTCGTCCATCACCCCGATCGCCGGCACGCCGCGGGAGATCGCCGGCTCGCTCTTTGCCTTCATAGCGGTGTTTGCCGTCCTCGCCTTCCACAATCAGGCCTATGACATGCGCTGCCTGACCGACATAATGTGCAGCTGCCGCAGCGCCGCCCTCGCCCTGCTCAGCAGCGTCTTCATCTGTTTCCTGGTGGTGTTCGCGCTCAAGGAAACCAGCACCCTCTCACGCCTCGCCGTGTCGGTCGGCCTGTTTTCCGCCGGCTGGATCATGCTGCTGCAGCGCCTCTTCATCGCCCGCAAGATCACCCGGCACCTGAGCGGCCGCCTGCTTGCCGAACTGATGATCGTCGATGGCTGCCCCTTGCCCGAAAACGCCGCCGGCATGACGCTGATCGACGCGCAGGACATAGGATTGCGCGCGGACCTCGACGATCCCGCCATGCTGCATCTTCTGGGGTCGCTGCTCCAAGGGTTCGACCGCGTCATCGTCGTGTGCCCGCACGACAGCCAGGCCCCCTGGTCGCAGATGCTCAAGGGCAGCAACATATTGGGCGAGATCACCGCGCCGGAGATGAACGGCATCGCCCCGCTCTCCGTCGCCAACTGGCGCGGCACGCCGACATTGGTGGTTGCGCGCGATCCGCTGAACCTCCCCAACCGCTTCACCAAGCGCGCCTTCGACCTTGCGGTCACCGTGCCGCTGCTGCTCGTCCTAGCGCCGTTGCTGGCGGCGATCGCCATCGCGATCAAGCTCGACAGCCCCGGCCCCGTCTTCTTTCGCCAGCAGCGCATCGGCCGGGGCAACCGCCTGTTCGGCATCATGAAGTTCCGCAGCATGCGCGTCGATCAGGCCGACGAGCGGGGAGCGCGCTCCACCAGCCGCAACGACAGCCGCGTGACCCGCGTCGGCCGGATCATCCGCTCGACCAGCCTCGATGAGCTGCCCCAGCTTCTGAACGTCCTGCGCGGCGAAATGAGCCTGGTCGGCCCGCGCCCGCACGCTGTCGGATCGACGGCCGAGGACACGCTGTTCTGGAAGGTCGACCGTCAATATTGGCACCGCCATGCCCTCAAACCCGGGATCACCGGCCTCGCCCAAATCCGCGGCTTTCGCGGCGCGACCGAAAAGAAGAGCGATATCCTCAACCGCGTCTCGGCGGATCTTGAATATATGAACAAATGGAGCCTGACGCGCGACATCGGCATATTGCTGCGCACGATCAACGTCGTCTCGCACAAGCAGGCGTTTTAGAGCGCTTATCGATCTGGCCGTGAAATCACCTTGGTAGTTCTCATGATCGACACAATAGGTGACGCTGGATTAGAAATCCAAAGCAGGTTCATCGGACATCACCCGCGCTCATAGCGCTCTATTCGCGCAATTGGCCTTCTGCAGATCTTGCAGGCGGAATCGTCAACTATGTGAAGGGCGCAGGCGCATGAAGCATGTTTGGGAGGCAGAGCTCACCGACATCCCCGTCCTTGCCGAAATTTCCCTTTACCAGCGCCTTAGGGACCTGATCCTCCGGGATACCAATATCGTCGTTATCTCGGTCGTCCTGACCAACCTGCTGCGCGCAGTCAGCAGCGTCGTCCTGACCCGCCTGCTGGTCCCTGAAGCCTTCGGCATTGCAGGCATCATCGGCTCGATCACCTTCATGTTCTACATGATGTCGGACCTTGGTTTCCAAGCCTTTGTGGTGCGCCATCCCGATGGCGACAAGCCCCGTTTCCTCGATGCCATCTGGACGATGCAGATCGCGCGATCCGTCATATTGATGCTGGCCGTTTTCATTACCGCCCCCGCCATAGCCGCCCTGCTGGGCAAGCACGAACTTGAGTTCGTCATTGCCGTTTCGGCCATCACCTTCCTGATCGACGGGGTGGGGTCCATGACGTTGCTCACGGCGCTTCGTCACCGCATGATCCTGCGATTGTCCTTGCTGGAGCTGGCGGTACTGGTCCTCCAGATATCATTGTCGATCGTGCTGGCCTATTTCTGGCGGAGTTACTGGGCCATCCTGGTAAGCGGGCTCGTAAGCAGCGCGTTCAAATCGCTGCTGAGTTACGTGCTGTTTTCCAATTCGGTGCGCAAACTTGTTCTTGATCGCCAGTATATCAAAGAGCTTTGGCAATTCGCCCGCTTCGTGACCGGTTCCAGCATCATCACCCTGTTGCTGTCGCAAAGCGACAAGCTGGTTCTTGCGCGCCTGATGCCGCTCGATCATTTCGGCTTCTACATGCTGGCGGCAAATCTCGGGGCTGCTCCGCTGGCCTTCACCTCGGCCTATGCCAGCCGCATATTATTCCCATATTATGCAAAGGCATGGCGGGACGGCATGCCGGATCTGCGGGGCGTATTCTATGCAAAGCGGCGGCTTGCGTCCCTGCTTTACTGCTTTGCAGCCGGCGGCCTCATCGGCAGCGCCCCGCTGATCGTCGCCATTCTCTATGACCCCCGCTATGCCACGTCGGCGGTCTATCTCCAGCTGCTCGCCATCTCGTCGCTCTTCGCGCTGGCTTCCAACGCCGGCACTGAAACGCTTATCGGAACAGGCTATGTCTGGGTGCATTTTCAAGCGAGTCTGGCAAAGCTCATATGCTTCGCCATCGCAGGGCCGGTCGGCTTCGCGCTCTGGGGAATATTCGGATTCGTGGTCGCGGTGGGCCTTATGGAAATCCCCCCTACCCTCTTCAAATGGTTCCAGATGTGGCGCGTCGGCCTGCTGGATATACGCCAGGAGTTGCTGTTCCTCTCCGCCGGGGTGCTGGGTATAGCCCTGGGCGCGGCCGGAGACTGGCTGATCCACCCGCTATTCGTCTGACGAAGGCAGCGCCGAGGGCCTTCAGCAGGCGACAGGCTTCGATGCGATGCCGGGGTGAGGACGGTCAAGAAATCCGAACGCTGGCGGCCCCTGGCGTTGCCCGTGAAGCCATGCATATACCTCGACAAGCTGGGCGGCCTTGCGCTGCCATGTGTATAGCCGTTCGACCCGAGCGCGTCCGCACGCGGCAATGCCTGCAAGATCATGCGCTCCGGCGGCGATCTCCGACAGCAAGGAACGGGCCTGGGCAACCAGGGTCTCGCGGTTGCCTAGCGGCAGGCGAAAGCCGCTATCGTCGCTGACGATCTCACCGGGACCGCCATAATCGACGACGATCGGCACCAGCCCGAGCGCCATCGCCTCGATCACCGCGCCGCCGCCGAATTCGCGGATGCTGGGAAACAGGAACACGGACTGATCGCCCACCAGGCGCGGGATTTCGCGGTGGTCGACCCATCCGGCAAAGCTGACCGCCGCCGCCACGCCGAGCCGCTCGGCTTGGCGGCGCAGGCTTTCCATCATCGGCCCGTCGCCCACGATGGTCAGGCGCGCCTGTCCGGCGCGAAGCAGGTCGGCGGCGGCCTCGATCGCAATGTCGGGGCCCTTATAGGGCACCAGCCGGCCGATGAAGCATAGTTTGAGCCTGTCATATCGCCCTGGCGCCCCGCAGTCGGCGAAACGCGCCGGATCGACTGCGTTTTCGGGGACATAGACGGTCTTGCCGGCGGCGGCGGCAGGCAGTTCCGTCGCGGTGCTGCACGATCCCGCGACGATGGCCGCGGCGTTGCTCCAGGTCCGACGAATGCCTGGCAGCAGCTTGTAGGCGCCACGGACGTAGGACAGCCATTCCCTTTCCCGGTGGCGCTCGCTGTTGAAGCCTGGCGGCCATGGAATGCCGCCGTTGATGGGACCGACGACAAACGGCACGCCAGCGCGGGCGCAACGGCCTGCTAATGAGCTTGGCGCAGTCGGGCTGAGCGGGGTGACGCGGTGCACGACATCGAAGTCGCCCGCCTTGATCGCAGCGCCAAACTGCTTCCACACCAGCCGCTCGAACAGCGGGTAAGCCAGCGCACTGATCGCGGCCAGGGTGGTCCAGCCCTTCCCTGCGCCTCCCCTCAGCTTCTCGGCGACCTTCCACAGCGGCCGCATCAGCGTTTCGGTGTCGATGGCCGTGAAGTCCTGGCCCTCCACCAGACCGGCGCGCAGAATGGCCGGCCGGTTGCGAACCTGCGTGACGATATGGACGTCGGCGACCGAGCGCAGGGCATTCGCAATCGACCAGCCGACAAGAGGGACGCTGACCCATTCGGGATTAGCCGCTTCGGCGATCAACAGCACACGGTAGCGCATGGTTTAGTCCTTGAGCTTGTGCGCCCATCGCTTCGCGCCTCGGGGGAAAGTCCTCGCCGGCCACAGCGCGACTGCGCGGCCATGGTCGCACCGACAATGCGGCGATCCCTGCGATGGCGATCCCCGCGATTTCAAGAATATGATTGGCCGTCACCCCCAGGAACGTCGATCCCATGAAGGCGTCCATATTATGGAAGGAGACGGCCCGCACGCATATGAACAGGAGGAGGAGGGAAACCCCGACTATGGCCGTGCGCAACGCGCAGCCCCCTGTTTGGGTCAGGTGCAAAAGTCGCACTATCAGCATAGCCGAGACGAACAGAAGGCACAGAATGAAGCCCTGCTGAAACACGCGTCGATTGTCGTACCAGCCGCCGGCAACCGCTTGCTTGCGGGCAAGGACCGTCAGCAGGGTTTGCAGGTCGAGTTGCTTGTTGAGGGCGAGCAAGCATAAGAAAATGGCAATGCAAAGCCATATGCCGGCATTGCCAGGCACATCGCGCTGAGCGGCACGCAGAGCGGCCGCGCATGCCATCACATAAGCGGCAACCGTCAGCCAGCCAAGCGGTGTCGGATCGCCGATCCCTGGAGACCAACCTTCGATCACTTATACCCCTTTTGCCCATGATCCCGACCGAACGGCCCCGGCAACCCGCTTCTTAAAAAGCGCTCTGCATCGGTTGATCGCCCTCGACAGCTTCGTTGCATTGTCTAGCCGGGCCGCCAAAAGCCTGTCTATCGTGAGAAAGCACCACGACCGACGGTATCGGACTTGTGCATTTTCCGTCCCCGATTTCCGCTGCTCGGTCACCAGAATGGTGCCCGTGCGATGGCTGCGGCAAAACCGGCCCCTTGTCGCTGTGGCTTGGCTGGTGGGAGACGGGTGGTTCCCAATATTTTCGCCTATATGGTGCTGTATCTCTGGCCCGTGTTCGCTGGCTTGGGCTTTCGCGCCTTGCCCCTGAACCGCGCCATCATCTGCAGCAGCCTTGCCGGTTTCCTGCTGCTCCCGTCCGCCGTCACCATCGAACTGCCGGGCCTGCCGGATCTCAACAAGAATTCCATCATCCTCATCGGCCTAATAGCCACCTATCTCAGCCACCGCCGGCCAAGACGCGCCGAGCTTGTCCCCCGGCCATCGCTGTTCATGATGGCGCTGCTGTTCGCATCGACGCTGGGAACGATCCTGACGAACGGCGATCCTCTGCTGGGTCCGCGACTTTATGTCCCCAATCTTACCATGTACGATATGCTGGGAGGGACCTTCAATAATATCCTCATAATATCGGCGGTGGTGATCGGGACACGTGTCCTGTCCCGGGTAGAAGATCATCGTGAAATGCTCTTGCTGCTGGGAGCGGCGATGATCCTATACTCGGTGCCCGCCCTGCTTGAGATAAGGATCAGCCCTCAGCTTCACAAATGGGCCTACGGCATATACCCGGCCAACTTCGACCAGCAGATGCGGGGCGGCGGATACCGGTCGACCGTCTTCATGTCGCATGGTCTCGTCCTGGCCTGGTTCCTGGCGATGGCTACGACGGCGCTGATGGCGCTTCGCCGATCGAAGGTCAGGCTTTTCAAAGGCCGCGTTCAGACCTGGTCCGCCTATTTGTGGGTGATCCTGTTCCTACAGAAATCCTTCGGCGCGCTGATGCTCGGCGGCATGATGTGTCTCGCCTTGCTGATGCGGCCAAGCAGGCAGATCGGCCTTGCCGCTGCGGTGGCCATGATCTTTCTGGCCTACCCGGCCGTTCGTGGGGCGGGTCTTGTTCCCGTCGAGTGGATCCACAACAAAGTCGCTGAATATAGCACGGAGCGCGCCGGGTCGTTCGGAACCCGCCTTACCAATGAGGTCCAGCTGTTGGCCAAGGCCAATGAACGGCCATTGTTCGGTTGGGGCGGCTGGGGCAGAGCGTGGATCTACCACCCGGTGACTGGACATAATATGTCGATCGCCGACGGCGCCTGGATCATCATCCTCGGCTGCAACGGCTGGGTCGGTTATCTGGCGCATTTCGGGCTGATCTGCGTGCCGCTGCTCGGGCTGTATCGTTACCGGCGGAAGATACCCCTTGAGACGGCGGGCCTTGCGGTCGTCCTTGCGGGCAATCTGATCGACATGATCCCGAACTCCTCCCTGACGCCGATCACCTGGTTGACGGCGGGCGCCCTGACCGGCGCCCTTGCCGCGGCGCGGCGCGGCACCAGAATTGCGCGCGCGCCCAGGGATTACGCCTTGTCTGCAGGAACAAAGCCTGCGCTCGCGAGCGCGGCTCTACGGGGTCAGCTTTGAACGGGGTGCCCATGAACATCGGATATCTGGTTCCGGAATTTCCAGGCCAAACGCATGGCTTTTTCTGGCGTGAAATTGTGCATATCGAAAAGGCGGGCGACAAGGTGGCGATCTTCTCGACCCGTCGCCCCAAAGGCGGTGTCACCCACGCTTTCTCGGCAACTGCCGCGCAGCGAACCTTTTATCTGGCGGATTTCCGTCTCCGCGACATGGTCGGCTGGGCCAGGGCGGCGCTGATTGCCCTGAGGCTCATGGGCAAAAGCGAAGTCCGATGTCTGGGGCAAGACCAGGAAAGCTGGATCAAGCTGTTTGCACTCGCCATCATCGGCGCGCGGCTGAGTGCCCTCTGCCGCAGGGACGGCATCGATCATATTCACGGTCACAGCTGCGCCGATGCCGGCTATGTCCTTGCCTTCAGCCGATTGACCGGCGGCCCTCCATTCAGCCTCTCCCTGCACGGCGACCTGGCCGTCTATGGTCGCGGGCATGGCTTCAAATTCGGCAATGCGAAATTCATCGCATGCGTCACCGACGCACTGCGGGAGCAGGTTCGAAAGCAGGTGCCGGGACTGGCCGAAGAACCCAGGCTGATCAGGATGGGGATCGAGCTGGAGAGCGCCCATCACAAGGACGGCGGCTGGAGCGCGCCCCGCATGCTGAAAATCGTCACGGTGGCGCGCCTGAACGCGATGAAGGGGCATAGACATGCCATCGCCGCTGTCGGCGCGCTCATAAAGCGCGGCTTCTCGATCCATTATGACATCATCGGCGATGGCGAACATTTTGGAGAGATAGCAAGAAGCATCGAGGAAGCAGGCCTCAAGCCGCATGTCACGATGGTCGGCGCGATCGCCAATGACCGGATCGGCAAGCGCCTGGCGGAATATGACGCCTATGTCCTGCCGAGCATAGGGTTGGGCGAAGCGGCCCCGGTCGCCGTCATGGAGGCCATGAGCATCGGCATACCGGTCGTCTGCTCGATCATCGGCGGCACAGCGGAAATGATCCAGCATGAACGGACGGGTTTTCTGTTCGCGCAGGGCGATGAAACGGCTCTTGCCGACATTCTCGCGCGCCTCGCCGAGGACCCCGAGCTGCGCAAGCGTGTAGGCCGCGTCGGGCAAGCCCATGCCCATGCCCATTTCCTGACGTCCGTCTCCGCCGCCGAACTTGCAAGCTGTATTCGGAAATGAGGCGGAAGCGCGCCGCGGCCACTCCGATTTTTCCCAAGCAATATTACGTCGCTGACTCTCATACCCCCATCGGCTGGATGCGCCTCGCGACAGGTAGCTGCGATAACGGCGCTTCGGGTTCGAGGAGGGTGGACTTGGTCAAAAGGATTCGATCGTGAGAATTCTCAGTCACAGGGGCTATTGGAAGTCCCCGGCCGAGAAGAACGGCATAGAGGCGTTCGAACGCTCCTTTTCGATGGGATTTGGGACCGAGACGGATGTGCGCGATCTCGACGGGGCGCTGGTGATCGCGCATGACCCGCCACGGGCCGGGGCGCTGGGCGCGGCGGACATATTCGCCATGATGGCCCGTCACGATCCGGCCCTGCCGCTCGCCGTCAACGTCAAGGCAGACGGGTTGCAGACGATGGTCGCGACGGCGCTGGCGCAAAGCGGTCTGACCAATGCCTTCGTCTTCGACATGTCGGTGCCCGACACGTTGCACTGGCTGCGCGCGGGCGTACCGGTCTTCGTGCGCCACAGCGACGTGGAGCCGGAACCTGTGCTCCTTGGGGCTGCGATGGGGGTCTGGCTCGACGCCTTCCATAACGACTGGTGGGGCGATGATGTGCCGCGTCGGCACCTGGACGCAGGCAAACGGGTCTGCATCGTCTCGCCCGAACTGCACGGGCGCGACCCCCGTTCGCTCTGGGATCGTCTCCATGCCGGCGATCTCGCCGCGAGCAAGGCGCTGATGCTGTGCACCGATCAACCGGAAGAAGCGGGGAGGTTCTTTAGCCATGACCATTGAGGCAGTCGTCTTCGACATGGATGGCGTCCTGATCGACGCCAAGGACTGGCATTATGAGGCACTGAACCGGGCGCTTGCACATTTCGGCTACGATATTTCGCGCGCCGACCACCTGATCACCTTCGACGGGTTGCCGACGAAGCGCAAACTCGAAATCCTCTCGCGCGAACGGGGGCTGCCGACCGGGCTGCATAGCTTCCTCAACGAACTCAAACAGCAATATACGATCAGCCAGGTCTATCTGCACTGCAAGCCGCTCTTCGTTCACGAATATGCGCTCTCGAACCTCAAGGCGCGTGGCTACCGGCTCGGCTTGGCCTCGAACTCGATCCGCTCGACGGTCGAACTGATGACCTGCCAGAGTGCGCTGGCGCAATATTTCGACGTGATACTCAGCGCCGAGGACGTGCGCCGGCCAAAGCCCGACCCGGAAATATACAGCCGCGCGGCCGAGCTTTTGGGGGTGGCGCCGGGCAACTGCCTCGTCGTCGAGGACAATCATAACGGCATCAAGGCGGCCGAGGATGCAGGGTGCCCGCTGCTGGTGGTCAACAGTGTGCATGATGTGCAGCTCGACCGCATCCTTGCCGCTATCGGCCATGTGCAGGAGCGCGCGGCCGCCATCGGCCATGCACAGGAGCGCGCGGCATGAACATCGTGGTCCCGATGGCAGGCGGCGACGCCCTGTTCCGGCAGCATGGCTTTCCTTTCCCCAAGCCTGTGGTCGAAATCGCCGGACGGCCGCTGGTGGAGCATGCCTTCGATTGCCTCAGCCCCATCCCCGACGCGCGCTTCATTTTCGTAATCCGCAAGGACGACGATCTGCGCTTCCACCTGCGCGAGATGCTCCAGCTGATGGCGCCCAACTGCGTGGTGCTGCGCGCCGATGGCGAAACCGCAGGCGCGGCCTGCACCGTGCTTCTCGCCGTTGAATATATCGACAATGACGAGGAACTGGTGATCGCCAATGCCGACCAGATCCTTGATGTCGACCTTGAGGCGGCTATCGACAGCTTCCGCGCCCGCGGCCTCGACGCGGCCTCGCTTGTCTTCGATTCCGTCCATCCGCGCTGGTCCTTCGTCAAGACCGATGCGCAAGGCCTGGTGGTCGAGGCTGCCGAGAAGCGTCCGATCAGCCGCAACGCCACTGCGGGTTTCTACTATTTCCGCTCGGGCAAGTTCTTCGTCGAGGCCGCGCAGAACCTGATCCGCAAGGATGCGAGCGAGAATGGCGGCTATTTCGTCTGCCCGGCCTTCAATGAGATGATCCTCCACCAACAGCGGGTCGGCGTGATCGGGATCGAGCGCGACCGCTATATCTCGCTCGCCACGCCGCGGGCGGTGGAGGAATATGAGCAGGCGCTGATCGCGCGGCGGAGGGCGGCACAGTGAAGCTGTTCCGGATCGAGGACATGGTGAAGGGCTGGTTCGTCGGCGATTTCGAACCTGCGGTCCTGCGTTCGAAGGAGGCCGAGGTCGCCGTCAAAACCTATCCTGCCGGCGCGACCGAGGCGCGGCACATGCACAAGGTCGCGCAGGAGGTGACGATGATCTTCTCCGGCGAGGCGCGGATGGGCACGCAGCACTATCGCGCAGGCGACATCGTGCTGATCGAGCCCGGCGAGGCCAGTGATTTCGAGGCGCTGACTGATGTCATAACGGTCGTCGTCAAGCTGCCCAGCGTCATGGGGGATAAATACGCATGCTGAACATCGTCGTGCCGATGGCCGGTCGCGGCCAACGCTTCGTGGATGCAGGCTATGCCGATCCCAAGCCGCTAATCCCGGTGCATGGCCGGCCGATGATCCAGCTGGTAATCGAGAACCTCACCCCTTCCTGCCCACATCGCTTCCATTTCCTGATCCAGCGCGAGCAGGCCGAGCAATACCAGCTCGACCGCAGGCTGGCCGAATGGGCGCCGGGCTCGACCGTGACCCTGCTCGACGGCGTGACCGAGGGCGCGGCCTGCACCGTGCTTCTCGCCCGTGACCGGATAGACAATGACGACCCGTTGATGATCGCCAATTGCGACCAGTATATCGAGGCCGCGATCGATGACTATCTTGGCGCGCTGGACGGGGCGGATGGGCTGATCATGACGATGTGGGCCGACGATCCGAAATGGTCGTTCGTGCGCCGCGATGGCGCCGGCCGGGTGAGCGATGTGGTCGAGAAAGAGGTCGTTTCGAACGAGGCGACGGTCGGGATCTACAATTTCCGCCGCGGCCGCGACTTCGCCGCCGCCGCCGATGCGATGATCGCGGCCGGGTTGCGCGTCAACGGCGAGTATTACGTGGCCCCGGCCTATAACCGGATGATCGCGGAGGGAGCGGAAATCGTCTGCCACGATATCGGCCATCCGGGTCGCGGCATGCATGGCCTCGGCACCCCACGCGACCTTGATGACTTCCTCGCCTCGCCGGTTTCGCGGGCGGTGGCCCCGCTCGAGGTCGAAAGGCAGGCATGAGCGAGGCGCTGCGCCGTGCGCCGTTCGCCGACCGGCTGAGCCGGCGGTTCCTGCCACGGCTGCTTCGCTACACCAACCGGACGGGCGACGCGCTGACGACGCTGCATCAGCGTCCCAAGGCGGCCGCCGATTATGGGAGCTGGCCCGATCCCGACATAGACCATCGACGCATGGCGATCGTCATGCAGGGGCCGATCAGCAGCAGTTTCACGCTCGAGACGCTCAGCCTCTATGCCCGGCACATGCCCGGCTGCGACCTGATCCTCTCGACCTGGGCGGACACGCCGGAGCATCAACTTGCGCCGATCCGCGCGCTCGGGGTGCGGGTCGTGCTGTCGGAGAAGCCTGCCGTGGCGGGGCTTTTCAACGTCAACATGCAGATCACCTCTGCCGCCGCCGGGGTCCGCGCGGCGGTCGCGGCGGGCGCGCACTGGATACTCAAGACCCGTGTCGACCAGCGCCTCGGCGACCGCAACGCGCTCGCCTTCCTCAAGGGGATGGCGGAGGTTTTTCCGCCGGCCGCCGACACCGGCCAAATAGCGCGGATCATCGGCGTCGGGCATGGCTCGCTCAAATTCGTACCCTATCACCTGACCGACCAGACCGTGTTCGGCAGCGCCAGGGACATGCTGGCCTACTGGACCCCGCCACTGCGCGAGGCCGCAGCGCCCGACCATTGGCCCGCGACGTTCGCCGGTATCTTCGCGCAGCTGCCGATCGGCGAGATCGCACGGCACGCCGCGGCGGAAACCTATCTCGCAAGCCGCTTCCTGCAACGGATGGGCCATGAGACGGCCTGGACGGTCGCCGATAGCTGGGCAGCCTTTCGCGACCGCTTCTGCTTCATCGACCCCGCGATGGTCGATTTTTGCTGGGAGAAGGAGCAGGCCAACTCGCTCGCCGAGCATCTGCGCCGCTACGACATGATCTCGAACCGCTATGAAATGGGCTTTGGCGAGTGGCTGCTGCTCCATAGCGGCCAGATCCCGGCCACAGCGGGCGCACGCTATGAGCGAATGCTGCGCACCCGCTTCAACGAGCCGGTGCCCGCGCCGGATTGAGGGCCGGGACCATAAACCCAATGCTTCGAAGCCAAGAAGACGAGGATCGAGACGAGCGCCGTCACCACGACCTGCGCCGCGAACATCGGCATATGAAGACCGGTGACGAGGCCAGCCATCGATGCCGAATTGATGCCCATCGCCATGCAATGCATCAGTGCGAAGCGAAGCACGGCATGCCTCGTCGGTGGCCCCGCACGGAACGTGAAGGCGCTTTGCAGGACGAAGTTGTAGACCATGCTGACCAGATAACAGACGGCGGTCAGTATAATGACGCTGCCGATGGCATCGCGCAGGCCCCACAGCAGCACGAAATAGATCGCCGTCGAGGAAAGCCCGACCAGAGCGAAACGAAAGATCCTGCCGAGTTCGGCCCTCATCGCTCTCCCATCCTCTCGTACAGGACGCCGAAGGGACCTTTGAAGGCGATTGCATAGTCATCGCTCATGAAGGCGATGATCGCCCCCAGAACCGGGCGCGCGTCCGTGCCCGTCTTGCGGACCCTTTCGGGGTCGCTACCCACGGCGTCCTGCATGATCAGGATCAGCTTTGGTTTGTGCGTCCGCAGCCCGTCTTCGACTTGCCTTTTCCACGCCGGATACAGCGCAAAATCCGGCCGCATCTGTTCCACCGCCGGCGTGATGAAGCGATAGGCGGGCAGGCGCTGGGCGAGATAGGGGATCTGGTAGGCGGTGCCGTAAAGGACGACGCGATCATTTCGGGCGGTCCGGCTGCGCATGATCTCGATCAGATGCGCCTGCTCCTCCTCGCCAAGGTTGCTATAGGTGCCTATCGGCGCCAGGCCATTGCGCAGGTCGCGAAGCTCGGCGCGATGGCGGATCAGTTTGGCAGCCATGCCGGAGGCGGCCAGAAGCACCATCCCGACAAGGGCGGCGCTGGCGATTGAGCGTGCCATGGGCGGCCGCGTCATGTGCATGGCGAAGCGCCGAACCTCATCGAAGGCAATGCCCACAAACAGGATCAGCAGCGGCAGGACGCCACCCAGATGATATCCAAAGCCCTTGCGCTGAACCACGTAGGACAGAGCGATGGCAGCGCTGAGCCCCAGCAGGAGCAGCAGCGGATATTCCAGCCTTCTGGTGCGCCAGACCCACAGGGCCAGCCCGATGAGGCCAAGGAAGACCATCCAGTGGCTGGATCGAAGCAGCTCCACGACCGTTTGGACCATGTCCAGCGGTGGCTTGCCGACATAGGCGGACATGGTGAAGAGGACGGTCTGCTGGTAAAAATCGTCGATATTGCCGATCCAGAACCCGGCAATGGCCGTCGCTGCCATCACCGCGCCAAATCCAAGCGCCAGGGCGCCGATCCGCGCGACGGGGCCGGCCTGGCGGGGATGTCCGATCCACCGCCTAGGGCCAAGTTCAAGCAGGCAAAGGCCGGCAAGAAACGACAAATAGGTCGGTCGGATCAGCACGGCCACCGCCACCAGCGCCCCGGCAAAAGCCAAGGACCGCCATTCCCGCGAAGCTGGCGCGAGCATTGCGCAACAGGCCCCGATCAGCACGCCCACCGCTATGATGTCCCGCTGCCCGGCCATCCAGCCGCCCGCCGTCACATAGATTGCCGGGTAAAGCGCCAGCATGACATAAGGCGCCAGAACGAACCCGGCGCGGCGAAGGAACAGCGCTGCCATCAGGGTCGTCCCTATCAGCAGGCCAAAGTCGAACAGGTGCCAGGCAATCGCGCTCGGCCCGAACAGCGCAATGGCCAGCTCGTGCAGGATCATGCCCCCAGGCCAGTTCATGTCAAAACTGCCGGCGTAGAAGGGATGACCCTGCGTCGCCATCCAGCCCATATAGTTGAACTGCGCCTGGTCGGGTGAAGGCGCGATCTTCACATAAAGCAGGCACAGGATCGGGATGAAAAGCAGCCAGATCAGCAGCAGGCTCCAGCGCAGGCGTGCGGAGAGCGCGACATTCTGCTGAATTTGAGGCGCTCTCAAACTAGCCTCTTGCGCAGCGTGTCCACGACATTGGCGATGCCGCTCGATAAAGCCGTGGATTTCCAGTCGGCGGGCAGGAATGAGGGAAGAAAGCTCATATGCTGGGCGTTCGACGGGTGAGGGTCGAACTGAAGCATCACCGGCCGCGTGACCCTTGCCCGCACAAGTTCGACCATTTCGTGAACCGAAGCGGGGCGGCCGCTGGCCATCGTCACTATGTCGTCGGTGCCGCTCGGGTCGACGATGCGCTTTGCCATGAAGCGGCCGATGTCGTCGACAAGGACATAGTCGCGCAGCGTATTGGGATTTCCCGATATCCGCGTCGTCCTGCCGGTCAGCGCATTGGTGGCCAGCATCGTTGCAAGTCCCAGGCGCTTCGAACGGCCGACGCCATAAACGGAACTGGGCCGATAGATATGCCGCCGCCCGATGTCAGCCGCGAGCAGCCGTTCCTCTTGCTTTAGCTTGCTTATCCCATAGGGGCGCAGCGGGTTGGGCGTGCTGGATGCGGAGCAATGCGTCTGTCCTTCGAACAGCCCTCCCGCCGAACTGATCAGATGAAAGTCCACGTGCCGCCGCAACTGCAATGATTGAACCCAGTCGATCAGTTCGGTGACGATGTCGACTTCCGCGTCCATCTCCTCGCGGGAAGCGCCAAAGCCATTGGCCCCGCCCGACCAGACCACCGCAATCGGCTTCTCACCGGCCAAGGCGGCGGCGATCGTGGCCCGTTGCATGCGCCTGGAACCGGCATCATGCCAATCATAGGGATATTCCTGCGCGCTGGCTCCAAAGCGCTGGCGCAGCGCAGCGTCTACCGCTCCACCGATCAGCCCAAGGCCGAACATCAGTATCGTCGGGTTTTCATCTCCTGCGATGTGCAGCAGTCTCATGCCGCCGCGACCACCCGCGCGGCATATTTCACTCCGGCGGCCTGCTCGGAGAACCATGAAGCGCAAGCGGCGTCACTCGATCGGTCGATGGTGAAATATGTCGGCTTTCCATGGACCTTCAGCACCAGTGACGACAGATATTGCAGCGAAATGCCCAGCATGAAGGTGGAGAGCCCGCCAAAAAAGGTCACGGCCAGGAACAAGGAGGTCCAGCCCTGGACCTGGATGTCATCCGGGAACAGGAATTTGAGGCCCAGGAAATAGAGGATGGCGAGGATCGAAACCCCCATGGCGGCAAAGCCGACGACCGCGCCAAGGCGCAGAAGCTTGATCTGGCTGGAAAAGATCATGCGCCAGGCATGGGCGAAGAGCGACTTGAGGCTATATCCCGATCGGCCGGTGCGGATGAAACGTTCGTCCTTCATCTCGACCGGCAGGGCGCGGATCATCTGTGTGAACCAGCATAAGGCGATGTCGAGATAGGTGTCGTGTGAGCAGACGCTGGCGGCCGCCCGTGCGATTGATCCGCGCACCAGGCGAAAGCTGTTGAAATCGGCAAGGTTCGGGTTGTCGGTCAGCCACTGCATCAGACGCTTGAAACCGCGCGAGGTCAGGTCGCGGGCAGCGGCCTCATGCACGGCACAAGCGGGCTTGGCATAGACGATGTCGAGCTGCGCACAGACCGCTTCGCGCAGGAGCCGCGGGATCACGTCGGGGCGGTGCTGAAGATCTTCATCCATCGTCACGACCCAGTCGCCCGAACTGTGCAGGATGCCGACGATCGTGGCGGGATGCTGCCCGAAATTGCGCGACATATGCAGCGGCACGATCCAGTTGTGCGATCGTGCGAGTTCCTCCAGCAGGTCCCCCGATGCATCGACGGCAGCGTCATCGACGAGGATCGCCTCGGCAAGGACGAACGGGGAGCCTTGCTGCCTCCATTCGTTCCTGAGCCCATCGAGTTCGGCCACGAGATCCGACAGATAGGCCGCTCCGCAATAGACAGGAACGACGATGCTGACCGTCGTGACCGGCAGGCGGATGACAGCCTCCGAGTGCTGCAGGCTCATCGCGGATGTGCTCATCGACTGTCCCAACCCGAAGCTTCAGGAAAGCTAAGAGCATCTACCAATGCAGTCGCCGAACAATGGGCAGGGTTCATTAGAAGAAATCAGGGGGTCCACGCGGATGGCGGCGCACGCCGGCTTTCAGCTCATGCCGGCACGGTCACGGGTCCGTACTGCCGGCGCGAAAGGGATTGCGGGCGGAGTCGCTGCGCAACAGGGCCGGCCACTCGATGGAATAGCGCGCCCATTTGTAACGCGCCCGCACCCAGCCTTCCTGCCGCCATTGCGTGTCGCGCACATAGCCAAGATAGAGGGGCGTAAATTGGTCCGCGAGATAGGCTGAGCACTCGGCCGACGTCAGCGCGCGCGGCTGGCTCCACCCCGCGATGAACTGTCGCGCGCTGTCCTGGACGGCCCGCGCCCTGTCGGCATCGATGCCGGGAGCCCAGGGCGTTTCCGGGAACCTGCCACGCAGCACGGCATAGGATATCAGCGCCACATAATAGACGCCAAGGTCGGTCAGGTGAACGTCGTCGGTAAAGAACAGGCGCATGGCATTGCGTGACCCGGTGGCGCCAAATGCCGCGCCCCGTTCCGACACGGCCTGCTCGACCAGCGCGGCGAGCGCCTCGGCCGCCGGGATGATCTGGACCTGCCGGCCATCGCCGCTTGCCGCCAGGTCCTGGTCGATCCGTGACGCCGTGCATTGCCACGCCTTGGCTGCGGCCCGTTCATAGGCGATCCACCGGCGCGGATCGTCCATGTCTTCCACATCGAGCCAGGACGTATAGAGATAGACATGCGCCGCCGGATTGTTGCTGGTGAAGCGCTTTATATAATCCCGCGCATGGCCGACCGTGTCGTTCCACAGCAGGCTTTCCAGCAGCGTATGGACTTCCGTCAGGATCAGCGTGTCGTAGGCGGCGGCGCCATCCTTGGGCGATATGTCATCCCGCGCCCGCATCTGCAGCGACGAGCCGGCAATATTCTGCATGCTCCATTCGAGGCGCTTGCCCTCAGCCAGGCCAAGCGCCTCAAGATAGTCCGGGAACGGACGATTGGTCAGGCTATGGCTGGAGATGAAAAGGCGCTGCGGGATGTGGGCCGTGACCGCGACGGAAGGTGCAGGGACGGTCGACATATTATCCGGCTGCGGTTCCGGCACGCATCCGCCAAGCCCGATCAGTGCGGCAAGCGCCACATCGCGCAGCAGCCCCCTGTATCGGCCGTCCGAAACGCGAAAACCCGCCATCATGGACGGGCATTTCGCTTCCAGTCCCGTGTGAACCGGAAGATCGCGGGCATCCTGGCAGATGCCGCCGCGACATACCCCCAGGATCGGCGGCGAGCCGGGGCAGCATCGCCACTTTCCCGCCAAATCGAAGGAGCTGGTAATGAGGCCAAGGGAGCAGACCCTGCAAGACTATATCGCGCCGCAGCGGAAGGCCGTCATCGGCCCATTCGCAGCATCACGATGATATAGATGCAGAGCATCAATCCTGCTCGGCAGAACCCCTCCTGATTTCAGCCTTGGTCAAATTGTCCGGTGCACGGGCCTTCCAGCGCGAGAGCGCCGCGCCTCCCCCCGGCGCGGCGCGTCAGTATCGCACCGTCACGGTACCAAGGATCGTGCGCGGCGCTCCATAATAGCTCTGCGTGAAGGTCAGGGAATTGAGATATTTCTCGTTCGTGACGTTGCGCAGGTTGACGCCGATCCGCACATTCTGG
>JBEVMZ010000085.1:0-9398 GCA_040508335.1 Sphingobium sp. | reverse complement strand
CCGAGCGCGTCCATCACGTCGATCGCGGGCGTCTTGCGCAATTCCCAGGGACGGGCTTCGAACGCGTAGGGTTTCGACGTCAACGCGCCGACCGGGCACAGGTCTACCACATTACCCGACAGCTCGCTCTTGGCGGCATGCTCGAGATAGGTCGTGATCTGCATATTCTCGCCGCGATAGATCGCGCCAATTTCCGGCACGCCCGCGACTTCCTCGGCGAAGCGCACGCAGCGGGTGCACTGGATACAGCGGGTCATGACCGTCTTGACGATCGGCCCCATATATTTCTCGGTGACCGCACGCTTGTTTTCCAGATAGCGGCTGTCGCCCTTGCCGTAGGCGACCGACTGGTCCTGAAGGTCGCATTCGCCGCCCTGGTCGCAGATCGGGCAGTCGAGCGGATGGTTGATGAGCAGAAACTCCATCACCCCTTCGCGCGCCTTCTTGACCATCAGGCTGTCGGTGCGGATGTCCTGCCCGTCGGCGGCGGGCAGCGCACAGCTCGCCTGCGGCTTGGGCGGTCCGGGCTTCACTTCGACCAGGCACATGCGACAGTTGCCGGCGATGGACAGGCGCTCGTGATAGCAGAAGCGCGGGATTTCCTTCCCCGCCAGCTCGCACGCCTGGAGCACGGTCGCGCCAGCCGGGACTTCGAGTTCTACGCCGTCGACTTTGACTGTGGGCATGATTACTCCGCTGCCTCCATCACAGGGGCGCCGCGTTCGGTGATGCGTCGCTCGATCTCGGGACGGAAATGGCGGATCAGGCCCTGGATCGGCCAGGCCGCTGCGTCGCCAAGCGCGCAGATGGTGTGGCCTTCGACCTGCTTGGTCACCTGCTGGAGGATGTCGATTTCCGACAGGTCCGCCTCGCCGGTGCGCAGCCGTTCCATGACGCGCCACATCCAGCCGGTGCCTTCACGGCACGGCGTGCATTGGCCGCAGCTTTCATGCTGGTAGAAATAGCTTAAGCGACTGATCGCGCGGACGATGTCGGTCGATTTGTCCATGACGATGACGGCGGCCGTGCCGAGGCCCGATCCGACGCCTTTCAATCCGTCAAAGTCCATCGGCGCGTCCATGATCTCGCGCGCGGGCACCAGCGGCACCGAGGAGCCGCCCGGAATGACCGCGAGCAGATTGTCCCAGCCGCCGCGAATGCCGCCGCAATGCCGGTCGATCAGCTCGCGGAAGGGAATGCTCATGCTTTCTTCGACGACGCAGGGCTTGTTCACATGGCCGCTGATCTGGAAAAGCTTGGTGCCCTTATTGCCTTCCCGGCCGAAACGGGAAAACCATTCGGGGCCGCGCCGCAGAATCGTGGGCGCAACCGCGATGCTCTCGACATTGTTGACCGTCGTCGGGCAGCCATAAAGGCCAGCACCGGCTGGGAACGGGGGTTTGAGGCGCGGTTGGCCCTTCTTCCCCTCAAGGCTTTCAATCTGCGCGGTTTCCTCGCCGCAGATATAGGCGCCCGCGCCGCGATGGACGAAGACGTCGAAATCATAGCCCGACCCGCAGGCATTCTTGCCGAGGAACCCCTTGGCATAGGCCTGCTCGACGGCGGCGAAGAGCACCTTCGCCTCATAGATGAACTCGCCGCGAATATAGATATAGGCCGCGCGCGCGCGCATCGCGAAGCCGGCGACCAGCGCGCCCTCGATCAGCTTATGCGGATCGTGGCGGATGATTTCGCGGTCCTTGCACGAACCGGGTTCGGACTCGTCGGCGTTGATGACAAGGAAGCTCGGGCGACCGTCCTTGCTTTCCTTGGGCATGAAGCTCCACTTCATGCCGGTCGGGAAGCCGGCGCCGCCGCGCCCGCGCAATCCGCTCGCCTTGATGCGGTCGATGATCGTGTCCTGGCCGAGCGACAGCAGCGCCTTGGTATCGTCCCAGTCTCCGCGCATGATCGCCGCGTCGATGCCCCAATCCTGGAAGCCATAGACGTTGGTGAAGATGCGATCCTTGTCGTCCAGCGGACCGACGAAGGCCGGCGGCGCGGGGGGAGCGGTTTCCTCGGCCATCAGCGGCCCTTTCCGATCAATTTTTCAGCGACGAAATAGGCCAGCAGGGCGACCGCTAGCCCCAGCACGAGGCCCAGCACCGCGCCCAATATCTTGAGCGCGACGACAAAGACGATGATCGCCAGGATGATCGAGATCAGTGCGCTCACGCCCAGCCACTCCGATAATCGTGATTTTGGCCGACCATCTCTTTCAGACTCGTCGGACCGCCTTCGGGGCAGCTGGTCTGGCGATCGATCTGCGGGCCGATCTTGGGCTGCTTGCCAGTGGCGAGGTCGTCGAGGATCGCGCCCATGCTGTCATAGGTTAGGTCTTCATAATTATCGTCGTTGATCTGGACCATCGGCGCGTTGGCGCAGGCGCCCAGACATTCGACTTCGGTCAGCGTGAAGAGTCCGTCGGGCGTCGTCCCGCCCTTGACCAGACCCTTGTTCTTGCACGCCGAGAACACATCATCGGAGCCGCGCAACATGCAGGGCGTCGTTCCGCAGACCTGCACATGATAGCGGCCAACCGGCGCCAGATTGTACATGGTGTAAAAGGTCGCGACCTCATAGACGCGCATATAGGGCATATCGAGCTGGCGGCCGATATATTCCATCACCGGCACGGGCAGCCAGCCCTGGGTCTGCGTCTCCGCGCCGACCTGTCGCTGGGCGAGATCGAGGAGCGGCATGACGGCGGATTGCTGACGGCCGGCCGGATAGCGGGCGATCACCTTCTCGGCCTGCGCGGCGTTTTCCGCCGTCCATTCGAACGCGCCCCAGCGTGCGCGGGTCTCGGCTTCGTCAGGAATATGTACAGCGTCGGCCATTAGCGGTCACACTCTCCAAACACGATATCCATGGCGCCCAGAACCGCCGTGGTGTCGGCGAGCATGTGGCCCTTGAGCATGAAGTCCATCGCCTGAAGGTGCGAAAACGCCGTTGGACGGATTTTGCAGCGATAGGGTTTGTTGCTGCCGTCGCTCACCAGATAGACGCCGAACTCACCCTTGGGACTCTCGGTCGCGACATAGACTTCGCCGGCGGGGACGTGGAAGCCCTCGGTATAAAGTTTGAAATGGTGGATCAGCGCTTCCATCGAGCGCTTCATCTCACCACGGCGCGGCGGCGCGACCTTGTTGTCGAGGGACAGCACCGGGCCTTCCGGCATTTCGTTCAGGCACTGCTTCATGATCCGCGCGGACTGGCGGACTTCTTCGACACGCACCATGAAGCGGTCGTAGCAATCGTAATTTGTGCCGACGGGAATGTCGAAATCCATCCGGTCGTAGGCATCATAGGGCTGCGACTTGCGCAGATCCCAGGCGATGCCGGAGCCGCGCAGCATCGGGCCAGAAAAGCCCCATTTGAGCGCATCTTCCTTCGACACGACGGCGATGTCGACATTGCGCTGCTTGAAGATGCGGTTGTCGGCCACCAGGCTGATGGCATCCTCGAACAGACGCGGCAGGCGAGTGTCGAGCCAGTCGGCGATGTCGGTTAGCAGCTTGAGCGGCACATCCTGATGGACGCCGCCGGGCCGGAAATAGGCCGCATGCATGCGCGCGCCCGAGGCCCGCTCGTAAAAATTCATGCAGTCTTCGCGCAGTTCGAACAGCCAGAGGTTGGGCGTCATCGCGCCGACGTCCATGACATGGCTGCCAAGGTTCAGCATATGGTTCTTGATGCGCGTCAGTTCCGCGAAGAACACGCGCAGATACTGGCCCCGCAACGGCACTTCGAGATTGAGCAGCTTCTCGATCGCAAGCACATAGCTGTGCTCCATGCACATGGGCGAGCAGTAATCGAGCCGGTCGAAATAGGGCAGCGCCTGAAGATAGGTCTTGTACTCGATCAGCTTTTCGGTGCCGCGATGGAGCAGGCCTACATGCGGGTCGCACCGCTCGACGATCTCGCCCTCCAGCTCCATGACGAGGCGCAGCACGCCATGCGCCGCCGGATGCTGAGGGCCGAAGTTGATCGTGTAGTTCTGGATCTGGGTATCGCCCGGTTCCTGAACCGACTGCGCGGCGTCCGCCAAAAGATGCTCAGCCATCAGTTGCTGCCTTCCTGCGTACCGGGCTTCGCCGCGCCCTTGCCGTCATCCGCGCCAACAGCGTCGGGATTGGGCGCGGACTCGGTCTTGACAGTCCCCGAAGCGGTCCCCTGCCCTTCGGGCACGGACTTCTGTTCGGTCACTTTAGCGGCTTCCGCGTTGGCGGGTTCGCCTGCGCCGGTCTGCTTCGTCGTTTCCGTCACCTTGCTGTCGCCCTGCGACGGCACGCCTTTAGGCGGTGCGGGCGGCGGCGGCGAAGCGGTCGTCGGTGTCGGCGCGCCGGGAGCCTGCGGCGCCTTTTCGTCGCCGGGCAGCACATATTGTGCACCTTCCCAGGGCGACATGAAGTCGAAGGTGCGGAAATCCTGCGCCAGCTTCACCGGCTTGTAGACGACCCGCTGATCCTCTTCGCTGTACCACATTTCGACATAGCCGGTCAGCGGGAAGTCCTTGCGCTGAGGGTGGCCCTTGAAGCCATAGTCGGTCAGGATACGGCGCAGGTCGGTGTTGCCCTCGAAGATCACGCCATACATGTCGAACACTTCGCGCTCGAGCCAGCCAGCGACCGGGAAAAGATGCGTAACGGTCGGTACCGGCATATCCTCGTCGGTCCACACCTTGACCCGGACACGGTGGTTCCGCGTGACCGAAAGCATATGATAGCAGACCTCGAACCGCTCCGGACGATCGGGATAATCGACTCCAGCGATTTCCATGAGCTGCTGATACTGCGCATGATCGCGCAGCAGCGTGAGCACATTGGCGATGTCCTCGCGCTTTACCGTGAAGGACAGCTCGTCGGCATGCTCCACGGTTTCCAGCAGCGCAGGACCCAGCAGGCCCGCGATTTCATCGGCGATGCCATCGATGACGGCGATTTTGGGAGCGGAATGACCCATGTCAGTATGTGCCCCTCAACGCTCGATCGTGCCGATGCGGCGGATCTTCCGCTGCAACTGCATCACGCCATAGAGCAAAGCTTCGGCGGTCGGCGGGCAACCCGGCACATAGATATCCACCGGCACGATGCGGTCGCAGCCACGCACCACCGAATAGCTGTAATGATAATAGCCACCGCCATTGGCACAGCTGCCCATGGAGATCACATATTTGGGCTCCGACATCTGGTCGTAAACCCGGCGGAGCGCAGGCGCCATCTTGTTGCAGAGCGTGCCGGCGACGATCATGACGTCCGACTGGCGCGGACTGGCGCGCGGCGCGGCACCGAAGCGTTCCATGTCGTAGCGCGGCATGTTGACGTGGATCATTTCCACGGCGCAGCAAGCCAGGCCGAATGTCATCCACCAGAGCGAACCGGTGCGCGCCCACTGAAACAGGTCCTCGGTCGAGGTGACGAGAAAACCCTTGTCAGTCACTTCGGCGTTCAGCGCGTTGAAATAATCCTGATCGGGCTGCGTACCGGCGGGCAGCGTCGTGCCGGGCGCGCTCGGGGTGAGTTCTACTCCCAATCGAGTGCTCCCTTCTTCCATGCGTAGACGAGGCCGAGGACGAGCTCGCCAATGAAGATCATCATCGTCGCCCAGCCGGCCCAGCCGATCTGATCGAGGCTGACGGCCCAGGGAAACAGGAACGCCGCTTCAAGATCGAAGATGATGAAGAGGATCGCCACCAGATAGAAGCGAACGTCGAACTGGCTGCGCGGCTCCTCGAACGCGGGAAAGCCGCATTCATATTCGCTGAGCTTGGCCGGCGTCGGCTTATGCGCGCCGGTCAGTCTTCCCACCAGCATGGGCAGGAAGACGAACGCCGACGAGAGCAGCAGCGCCACACCGAGAAACAGCAGGATGGGCAGATATTGGGCAAGATCGACCAATGGATTCCCCTGGGCGAAAATGGTTATGGGCGCGCTTTAGGCTTGCCGCATATGCGAAGCAAGGCCTCTAGGCTTGAGAATGATTCGCAAGTAATTCCGCGACCTAGACGGGAGATGTGCGATGGCGGGAAGATGGGCGTCCTATCGTCCCGTGCAATAGAGCGATGTTAATCCCGCCAGCAATTTAACGTAACGCCCCGGCAACCAGCTTGTGCAGTTTGCTATGGATCACATCGTTGCCGGCGATCACTTCCCGCCGCTCGATCACCTGATCGCCGCCGCGATAATCGCTGACGAAACCGCCCGCTTCACGCACCAGCAGCGTGCCGGCCGCAACGTCCCAAGGCGCGAGGCCGCTTTCCCAATAGCCGTCGTAACGACCCGACGCGACATGGGCGAGGTCGAGCGAGGCCGCCCCGAACCGCCGCAGCCCGGCGACTGAAGGCGCCACCGCGCCGAACACGCGCGTCCATTCCGCCATATTGCCGTGGCCCATGAACGGGATGCCGGTTGCGATCAAGCACTCGGCGAGGTCGCGCCGCGCGGACACGCGCAACCGCTGGTCGTGCCGCCATGCACCCCTGCTCTTTTCCGCCCAATAGCTTTCATCCGTGACAGGCTGATAGACGAGGCCCGTTGTGATCTCCCGCTTCGCGCCCGAATAGAGCGGCTCTTCGACTGCTATCGAGATGGCGAAATGCGGGATGCCGTGCAGAAAATTCGTGGTGCCGTCGAGCGGGTCGATGATCCAGCGCGGCTTGGTCGGATCGCCTTCGATCGTGCCGCCTTCCTCCAGCAGGAAACCCCAGTCGGGCCGCGCGCGCTGCAATTCTTCCACCAGCGTGCGTTCCGCCTGCTGATCGGCCTTGGACACGAAGTCGGCAGGCCCCTTGCGGCTGACCTGAAGATTTTCGACCTCGCCGAAGTCGCGGCGCAGCTTCGAGCCTGCCTTGCGCGCGGCGCGTTCCATGATCGTGAGAAGGCCGGAATGCGATACCATATATGATCTCCCTCCCCCGTAACGGAGGAGACATGTGAATTTTAGCGGCCGTCGGGCTGCGCCGGTTTTCCCTTGGGCGTCCCGGCCGGAGGCATCTTGCCGCCCGCGCCCGGCCGCATGCCGCATACGCCGGCCATGACGGTCAGTATCTTGTTGGGATCCTTGGGATCCAGCTTGTTGCCCGCCAATACCTTGCTCGTCGCGTCGCTGATCTGGCCCAGCGGATTACTGTAGAGGCAGATGAACAGCGCGTTCTTGAGCGGGTTGTCCAGATCCTTGGACTGGAGCGCGCTCAGCAGGACGCGCATATGCAGCGCGGCGGCCTCCAACTTCGCCTTGTCAGGCTCGACTTGCGCCGACGCTGTGCCGGCAAGCGCAAGGCATCCGGCAGCAGCCAGCATAGCGACGTACCGGCGCATCATTCGGCCCGCTTCACATATTCGCGCTCGTACACGTCGACGACGATGCGCGTGCCGGTGACGATATGCGGGGGGACCATGACGCGCACGCCATTGTCGAGAATCGCCGGCTTGTAGCTGGCCGAGGCGGTCTGCCCCTTTACCACGGCGTCGGCCTCGACCACGGTCGCCTCGACCGTCTCAGGCAGCTGCACCGAAATCGGGCGCTCGTCATACATTTCGAGCATGACCATCATGCCGTCCTGAAGAAAGGCGGATGCTTCACCGACGAGATCCTGCGGCAGATTGATCTGCTCATAGGTTTCGGTGTCCATAAAGACGAGCATGTCGCCTTCGGAATAAAGATATTGGAAATCCTTGGTGTCGAGGCGGATGCGCTCGACGGTTTCTGCGGAACGGAAACGCACGTTATTCTTCCGGCCGTCGATCAGGTTCTTCAGTTCGACCTGCATATAGGCGCCGCCCTTGCCGGGCTGGGTGTGCTGGATTTTCACCGCGCGCCACAGACCGCCTTCATATTCGATATTGTTGCCGGGACGGATGTCCACGCCGCTGATCTTCATGGGAAGAGCCCGCCTATATGGTTGAGGATGAAAAAGAGCCGGAGGCGGGCTCTACAACCGGGCGCGGTTCCGGGCAAGAGGGCCGTTAGCGTCCGGCCACCAGCAATGGATAGGGATTGATGGCGCGCCCTTCATGCCAGCGCTCCCCCACGCGCACGAATTTCACCGCAAAATGAAGGTGCGGCGCGGCGGGATCGGCATTGCCTGTACTGCCGACCCGGCCGAGCCGCTGGCCCGGCGCGACGGACTGGCCCTCTCGCAATCCCGGCGCATAATCTTGCAGATGCGCATAATAATAAATCAGCCGTCCGTCGCGCGACCGCTGATAGACGGTGCGCCCGCCATCTTGGCTCCAGAAGATTTTTTCGATTTGGCCGGCGGCGGCGGCGATGACCGGCGTACCGGCGGGGGCCAGAATATCGATCGCCTCATGGACGCGCGCCCCGCCCGCCCGCGCCTGCGCAAAGCTGTCGGTCAACGCCTTGGCCGGGAAAGCCTCAACAGGGACGACAAGAGCGCCCTCCTGAAGGCGGGCCGGTTCCGGCGAAACCGGCGCATCCTCGTCCGCCGGGACGATCCGGACGCAAAAATGGGCGAAGGCGACACAGAGCAGCAGAGCGAGTGCCGCCCAGGCCCAGCGCCGCCAACGCGCGATCACGTCAGCCGCGCCCGGCCGCCAGCACTTCGGCAAAGGCGGCGACGCCCGCGCCGGGACCGGCTTCATGCGCCCAAACGGCGTTGCTTAAGGCAAGGAAATCCGCTCCCGCCCGCACCAGCGCACCGCCATTCTCCGGCGTTATCCCGCCGATTGCGACGCAGGGCAGTTCGAACAAAGTCGTCCACCATCCCAGGATCGAAGGGTCGGGCCGGTGGCTGACCTGCTTGGTCGTTGTCGGATAGAAGGCGCCGAACGCGACATAGTCCGCCCCCGCCTCTCCCGCAGCCATCGCCAGATGCCGGCTGTCGTGGCAGGTAACGCCGATCTGCGCTGCCGGCCCCAGCCTTTTGCGCGCGTCGCGGGGGTCGCCATCCTCCTGACCGAGATGCACGCCATCCGCCCCGAGCCGCTCGGCAAGGGCGATGCTGTCGTTGATGATGAAGGCGACATTGCGGTCTGCACATAATGCCTGCAACGGCTCAGCCGCGCGCAATATGGCCTCTTCGTCCAAGTCCTTCAGCCGCAGCTGGAACGCCGCGACCGCGCCGCCGTCGAATGCCTGCGCCAGCGTATCGGCAAACAGGGCATCGATAGCGGGCGGGGAGATGAGATAAAGCTGACAGGCAGGGCGGCGCACGTCGCGTTCGAACCGGTCCGCGAAATGCGGGTCGAGCGTCAGTTCTTCATCCGTGAAATCGGTCATGCCCTGCTCATTATGCGCAACGGCGCCGCTTGTCATGCCGCTATCGGGCGGACAGCAATGTTCGGATACGAAGTTGAAATGTTAAGATGTGCTGGTTAGCACGCCCATGCTGCACGGAGCAGCGGTTGGACGCGGGGCAAGATGCGCGACGAGCG
>JBEVMZ010000062.1:0-3448 GCA_040508335.1 Sphingobium sp. | reverse complement strand
TGGCAGGCCATATGAATGCCACGGCTGGCCATGTGAATGGCCAGCCGTGGGGTCGATCAGGCAGGTTCAGGGTCGCCATTCTTCTGCGCGGCGAGGAAACCGGCGGCATCGAGATCGATGGTGAGTTCCCGTTTCCACAGCCGTAACTGGCCGCATTGTTTGAGGAAAGCGGCGACGTCGTCCGGCTTGCTAAGCCCGATCACGCCTTCGTCCATGTCCGTCTTCATGATGCCGGCGCGTTCCATGAAGGGGAGAGCGGCGTCTACATAGGCGATGAACTTGCAATGGGCATAGGCGTCGTTGACGAAATCCTTGGCCGGCTTGTCCTTCGCCAGCATCGCCGCGCCATCCTCCGACACGATGAGGGCGACCGCGTCATAGAGAATCGAGGGGCCGCCATCGATCTTCTGTTTCGCCTCGACCATGCTGCCATCGTCGAGGGTGGCGCCGGCGGCGAACGGCGTCACGATCTCATAGATCGCGTCCATCGCCGCAACCTTCTCGACCAGCGCGTTGACCAGCTTGGCAGGCGCGCCGTCCGTGACGAGAATGCCGAGTTTACGGCCGGCGAAGCTTTGCGGGCCGTTCTTGATGATCGACAGCGCGTCTGACGGGGGCAGGTCGGTGCGCGGCTTCACCGCCGCTTGGGCTGCTGCCGGCAGGGTTTTGAGGCCAAGGCCGCCAGCCACCACCGTCGCCAGCGTCTCGTCGATGTTGCGCAGATGGCCGACGATCTTCTCGCGAATGTCGACGCGCTCGCATTTCGACAGTTCGAAGGTCAGCGCGTCGCCGATATGCTTCTGTTCGATCTGCGTCTGGCTGATGAAGAACTGCCGCGCCTGGCTGTAGTGGTCGGCGAAACGTTCGGGCCGGATCTGCTGCTTGTCGCCGCTGACTTGCTCGGCGAAATGCTTGTAGCCGGTCTTGGGATTTTCGCGCGGGCCGCCCCAGCTATTGGGCTCGTAATTCACCCGGCCCGTGGGATTGCGCATCGCCATATGGCCGTCCTGCTGGAAATTATGGACGGGGCATCCGCGCGGCGCGTTGATGGGGATATGGGTGAAGTTGGGCGATCCCAGCCGCTTTAGCTGCGTGTCGAGATAGGAGAAGTTGCGCCCCTGGAGCAGCGGGTCGTTGGAAAAGCCGATGCCGGGCACGACATTCTGCGTGCAGAAGGCGACCTGTTCGGTTTCCGCGAAGAAGTTTTCGACCCGTGCGTCGAGCACGAAGGAGCCGATGATGCGGACCGGTACCTGTTCTTCGGGGATGAGCTTGGTCGCGTCGAGAATGTCGAATTCGAACTTTTCGGCGAACTCATCGTCGAACAGTTGGACGCCCAGATCCCATTCGGGAGGGCTGCCCTGATCGATCGCATCCCAAAGGTCGCGGCGATGGAAATCGGGATCGGCGCCGTTGATCTTTACCGCCTCGTTCCACGCGACCGACTGGAGACCCATTTTCGGTTTGAAGTGGAATTTGACGAAGGTGCCCTTGCCCTCGGCATCGATCAGCCGGAAGCTGTGGACGCCGAACCCTTCCATGAAGCGGAAGGAGCGGGGAATCGCGCGGTCCGACATGGTCCACATGACCATGTGCATGGATTCAGGCGTCAGGCTGATGAAGTCCCAGAAATTGTCATGCGCGGTCTGCGCCTGCGGGAAGCCGCGGTCGGGCGCAGCTTTTGCAGCATGGATGAGGTCGGGGAACTTGATCGCGTCCTGGATGAAGAAGACGGGGATATTGTTGCCGACAATGTCCCAGTTACCCTCCTTGGTATAGAATTTCGCCGCGAACCCGCGCACGTCGCGCGCCAGATCGGACGACCCCTTGTTGCCCGCCACGGTCGAGAAGCGCACGAACATAGGCGTCTGCTCGCCTACTTCGGTCAGCACCTTGGCGGTGGTGAAGTCCGCCAGGCTTTCACTGAGCGTGAAGGTGCCGTGGACGCCGAAGCCGCGCGCATGGACGACGCGCTCGGGGATGCGTTCATGGTCGAAGTGAAAGATCTTCTCGCGGAAATGGAAATCTTCCAGCAGCGTCGGGCCGCGGGCGCCGGCTTTCAGTGAATTCTGATCATCGGCGACGGGCACGCCCTGCTGCGTCGTCAGCGTTTCGTCCCCATCCCCCGCGATCTGGTGCAGTTCGCCGCCATTGCCGACCGTCGTCTCGAAAGCACGGGCCTGGCTTTTCGCGCCGGTATCTTCTCCGACCTTGCTCAAATCATATCTCCTGCGAACGGGGGACGCATGGATGCGTCACTCTGCATGGGAGACCATCGGCGCGCCCGCCTGTTCCGTCGCAGGCTACGGCGGCCCAACCCAGGTTATCGAATGCGCCAAATCAGGTGCGAACTTAACCTGCTTATCTGTGTCGCGGGAAGCCTAGGGAACGACCCGTTCGCCCGGACGCTGACTGTGCATAGCTGAACATTTTCATGCAGGAGACCTGCCATGCCCGAGGAGAAAGACCAGCCGCCCGTCGCGCCCGACCATGCGCCGGAGGGGCAGGCGGAAAATGGGAAAGAGGATAAGGACGAGGCGTCGCGCGGCGATGTCAATCCGCTGGCTCCGCCCGTCAATATCGGCGCTGGGAGTTGACCCATGTCGGACTTTGCACCCGTCCCCGACGATCTTAAGCATGTGTCCTGCGCGCGTGCGCGCGAAGCGGAATATTGGACCAATCGGTTCGGCGTGACGCGGGCCGCGTTGGAGCAGGCGGTCGAGCAGGTAGGACATGATGTCGGCGCGGTGGCCGCCTATCTCGACCGCCATCGCGGTGAGGATGTGCGACGGCGGAGCCGACGGGCCTGAGCGTCAGAGGAACAGATAGTCGGCTAGCGCGCGCGCGGCTGGATCGGGCGCCGGGTCGGCCACCGCTTGGCGCACCTCTATGCCCGGCAGCGGCATGTCGAGCGCGATCCGCCTGACGCCGGCCGTGCGTCCGATATCGCGCGCCATCGGGCCGAAGGCGGCGAACCATCCCGCGCCGGTACGCAGCGCATCGACGATGGCGAGCATATTGTCGGTTTCGAGGATCGGTGCGGCGCCGGGGTCGAGGCCTGCTTTGGCGAGCGCTTCGCCGACCAGCATCCGCAGCGGGTTGCGCGGCTCCATCGTCAGCATCGGTTGTCGGGCGATGTCCGCGCGCGACACGATTTCGGCGCGCGCCAGGGCATGGGCTTCCCCGACATAGAGGTTGAGCGGTTCCGACCAGCCATAGCGCGAGGGCGGCGCCGCCGGTTCGCCGAGCGCGTAGAAATAGGCGATGTCGGCGCGGCCGCGTGCAAGGGCGGCCGCCGCCTCATTCGCGGTATGGAGGGTCAGATCGAGCGTGATCGCGACATCGTCGTTCGCCTCCTCGAACGCGGTAAGCGCGTCCTGGAAGTGGCCGAAGATAGCGGGCGGCGCGGCGAGAGTGATCGGGCGGCGGGCCGGGTGCGCAGGGACGG
>JBEVMZ010000052.1:0-10613 GCA_040508335.1 Sphingobium sp. | reverse complement strand
ATTCCCGCGTTCGCGGGAATGACGGCGGAATGGGAGAGTCGGACCGAGCGCCCTTTTCTTATCCCTCCAGCTGCTTCTGCAGCGCGCGGATGTCCGCATCCATCTCGGGATTGTCGAGCCGCATCGCCTCGATCGTCTTCACCGCATGGATGACGGTGCTGTGATCCCGTCCGCCGAACACGCGGCCGATCTCGGGCAGTGAGCGCGGGGTCAGTTTCTTGGCGAGATACATCGCCACCTGACGCGGCCGCGCCACAGCGCGCGCGCGCCGCTTGGAACGCATCTCGGCGGCGTCGATCTTGTAGTGCGCGGCGCAGGCGCGCTGGATCTCGTCGACCGTCACCCGGCGCGCACTCGCCCGTACCGCATCGGCCAGCATCGTCTGCGCGAAGTCGAGGTCGATCGGCCGACCGGTGAGCTGGCCATAGGCGATCAGCTTGTTGAACGCGCCTTCCAGCTCGCGCACATTGGTACGGATCGAGCGGGCAAGGAAATCGATCACCGCGTCGGGCACGGGAGGATCGCCGGCATCGGCCCGCTTGGTCTCGAGGATGGCTAAGCGCAGGTCGAGCCCGGCCGGCTGGATATCGGCGACCAGCCCGCCTGCAAGGCGCGAAAGGATGCGCGCGTCGATCGAATCGAGCATCTGCGGCGCGCGGTCGGCGGTAACCAGGATGCGAGCGCCCGAATCGATAAGATCATTGATCGTGTGCAGAAACTCTTCCTGCGTCGCGCCCTTGCCGGCGATGAACTGGATATCGTCGATCAGCAGCAGCCGGGCGGCGCGCAGCCGCGCCTTGAACGCCATCGTGTCGTTGGCGCGCATCGCGTTCACGAACTCCATCATGAAGCGTTCGGCAGACATGTAGAGGATCGGCGCGCCCGGGGTATTCGCGGCAAAGGCAGTCGCCACGGCGTGCAGCAAATGCGTCTTCCCCTGCCCCGTGCCGCCCTGGATGAAGAGCGGATTGAAGCGGGGCGGCGCGGCCGCCGCCATGGCCTGAGCGGCCGACAACGCCAGGCGATTGCTGTCACCCGCGACGAATTGGTCGAAACAATGGCGCGGCAGGAAATTGCATGAAGGCGCTGCGGCGGTGGCCGCCGGCGCCTCGCAGACGGCCTGCGGCGTCGCGGATAGGAGCAGGCGCGGCCCGTCGCTATCGGGCGCGCGGACGACGCGCACTTCTCGCACGCCGGCGCCCACGCTGCGCCAGGCCATTTGCAGCCGGTCGCCAAATTGCCCGGTCACGAAACTGGCGCTGAAGTCCGACGCGACCAGAAGGTCCAGCGTCTGCGAATCGGGGCAGTAGTCGCCCAGCGCGGCAGGTTTCAGCCACTGGTCGAACAACCGGGCGCCGATGTCGCGGCGCAGGCCGGTCCGGATCGCCGTCCAGGCGGAATCCAGACGTGCGCGCGCCCCCGCTTCCGTCTGTTCCTGCCCATCGACCATCGTCAAACCGTCCTTCATCCGCGAAGCGCCCCCGCAACCGGCGCGCAACAAGCCTTGTCGGAAAGGGTGATCCTTTCCGAATGCGTCGCGCCATCAAACCCAAGTAACGGCCGCCGAAGATGATTCGAGTGGCGACCGAGGAGCAAAATACGCAGGCCCCGAGCATTGGATCAAGGCCGCCAGGCTTCAAAAAAATGAAATAAAGACGTTGACGACGGAATCCCTAGGGAAATGCCGAACAGTAAAAATATAGAGGTTTTTTAGTAACTTATTGGATTGGCTCGGAGCCGTTTCAGCACGAATCGCAGGATTTGCGACGCTTCTACTTGAAGCCCAACTTTGTGACAGGAATGCAAAAAAGCCCGCGTCCGATGTGGGCGCGGGCTTTTCTCGAAAGCATCACTGCAAGGGCGTGTCAGCCGAGCGCAGACACCCGCTTGGTCAGGCGGCCGAACTTGCGAGCGGCGGTATTCTTGTGAAGCACGCCACGAGCGACGCCGCGCGCCAACTCGGGCTGAACAGTCTGCAGCGCGGTGGCGGCGGCATCCTTGTCCCCGGCTTCAAGGGCGGCTTCCACCTTCTTCACCAGCGTGCGAATCCGGCCGACGCGGGCACCGTTGATTTCGGCGCGGCGGGCGTTGCGGCGGATGCGCTTCTTGGCTTGCGGCGTATTGGCCATTCTCGTCCTCGATCTAGCAATCTGAATATGGCTGCGACGCGTAAGATGCGCGCCTGCGGCTCGTGAAGGCGTGCCCCTTACAGCGCCGCCAGCTTGAGGTCAACGCTCAAGGCGCGTTCAGCGCTGACATTTGGGACAGTAAAAGGTGGAGCGCCCGCCATCCACGCGGCGCAGAACCGGCGCTCCGCAGCCGCAGGACTGCCCCTCCCGACCATAGACCCGCCATTGCTTGGAAAAATAGCCCAGTTCCCCATCGGGCCGGGCATAATCGCGCAGCGTCGACCCTCCTGCGGCGATGGCCGCCGACAGAACGGCACGGATCGCGTCTACCAGAGCCGCGAGTCGCGCTTTACCGATCCGGCCGGCAGCCCGGGTCGGCGCGATGCCTGCCATATGCAGCGCTTCGCACACATAGATATTGCCGAGTCCTGCCACGATTCGCTGATCGAGCAGCGCCGCCTTGATCGACGTCGCCTTCCCCTCCAGCGCTCGTCCCAGCGCCGCGGCGGTGAAGTCCGGTCCCAGCGGCTCTGGCCCCATACGGGTGAACGGCGCGTAGCTTTCCCACGCATCGCTTTTCACCAGGTCGAGCGAACCGAAGCGGCGTGGGTCGTTGAGCGCAAGCACATGGCCACTGCCCGTTTCGAGCACCAGGTGGTCGTGCGTGCCGATCTCGCTCGGGTCGATGCGCCACCGCCCCGACATGCCGAGATGAAAGATCAGCATGTCGCCGCGATCGGTTTCGACGAGCCCATATTTGGCCCGGCGCGACAAGGCCGTGACGGTGGCGCCCGTCAGTCGTTGGCGCAGGTCCGGCGGGATCGGAAAGCGCAGGTCGGCGCGGCGCGGCTCGACGCGCGCCAGCGTCGCGCCTTCCAGCACCTGGCGCAGGCCGGCAACGGTGGTTTCGACTTCGGGAAGTTCAGGCATCGGCGCAATGTAGGGATAAGGGCCAAGCTGCGCCATGCCACGCGACGACGTAAAGAGGGCGCGTTCCCGCTGGCATGGCGCGCTACTTCTAGCTAGAGCCTTGGAGCATGAGCGAAACAGCATCCTTTGGCTATCGTGAGGTCGATGCCGCCGAGAAAGCGGGCATGGTCCGCGACGTCTTTTCCAATGTCGCCGCCAAATATGATCTGATGAACGACGCCATGTCGGGCGGCGCGCATCGGCTGTGGAAGGACCAGTTCGTGCGGCGCGTCAAACCGCGCGCGGGTGAGGCCATTCTCGACATGGCGGGCGGCACCGGCGACATCGCTTTCCGCCTGGCGGCCCATGGCGCGCATGTCACCGTGTCCGACATCAATCCCGAAATGCTGGCCGTCGGCATGGAACGCGCCGGCAAGAAGGGTTTGGAAGGGCTGATCTGGTCGGAACAGAATGCCGAGGTTCTGACTTTCCCCGACCGCGCGGTCGACGCCTATACGATCGCCTTTGGCATTCGTAACGTCACGCATATCGACCTGGCGCTGCGGGAGGCGCATCGGGTCCTGAAATATAGCGGGCGCTTCTTCTGCCTCGAATTTTCGACGACCACCTGGCCGGGCTTTTCGGACGTCTATGACGCCTATTCGCACAAGCTGGTGCCAAAGCTCGGGAAGCTGCTGGCGGGGGATGAGGACAGCTATCGCTATCTGATAGAATCGATCCGCCGCTTTCCTGACATGCCCCGCTTCGAAGGGATGATCCGCGACGCGGGCTTCACCAATACCAAGGTCGAGCCGATTTTGGGCGGCCTGGTCGCAATCCACAGCGGGTGGAAGGCGTGACGCACAGCCGGGCGGGCACGCAATAGACCATGGCCTCGCACACCACCCATATTTTCAGGCTTCTCAAATGGGGCCGCATCCTCGCGCGGCATGGCGCGCTCTCGGGTATCGAGCGCGACCCCTTCACGCCCGCCCCGGTGCGTCGCCTCGTGCGGCTCGCGCGGCTCGGCGCGCGCGTTCCTGCGACGCCCCGCTATGCCGACGCCTTCCAGGCGATCGGCCCGGCCGCGATCAAATTGGGGCAGACGCTCGCGACCCGCCCCGACATCGTAGGGGAAGCGGCCGCCACCGACCTGCTTCGTCTTCAGGATGCACTACCGCCCGTCCCCTTCGACACCATCCGCGCACAGATCGAACAGAGCCTGGGCCGTCCGATCGAAGCACTCTATGCTAGCTTCGACGAGGTGCCGGTGGGGGCCGCCTCGATCGCGCAGGTCCATCGCGCGACGACGCTTGATGGCCGCGACGTCGCGGTCAAGGTGATCCGTCCGGGCGTCGCCGACCAGTTCAACAGCGACATTCAGACCTATGAATGGGCCGCCGCGCATCTGGAAATGCTGGGCGGCGAAGTCGCGCGGCTGCGCCCCCGCCTCGTCATCGCCAACATGAAGCGCTGGACCGCCCGCGAGCTCGACCTGCGGCGCGAAGCTGCGTCCGCGTCGGAGCTTGCCGAAGCGATGCAGGCGTCGCCGGGCTATCATATCCCGACCATCGACTGGGACCGCACGAGCGGCAAGGTCATGACGATGGAGTGGATCGACGGGATCAAGATCGCCAATCGCGACGCGCTCATAGCCGCCGGGCACGACTTGAAGGAACTGGCCTCGCGCCTCGTCCACGCCTTCCTGCGGCAGGCCATCGCCGATGGTTTCTTCCACGCCGACATGCATCAGGGCAATTTGTTCGTGCGTGGCAATGGCGACATCGTGGCGATCGATTTCGGCATCATGGGGCGGATCGACCGGCGCGCGCGGCTATGGCTGGCGGAGATTCTCTACGGCCTTATCACCGGCAATTACCGGCGCGTCGCCGAAATCCATTTCGAGGCGCAATATGTGCCCGCCCATCACGACGTCGCCGAGTTCGCGACAGCGTTGCGCGCGGTAGGCGAACCGATGCGCGGCAAGCCTGCGAGCGAGCTTTCGGTCGGCGGCATGCTCGACGGGCTGTTTGCGATCACCCGCGACTTCGACATGCAGACGCAGCCGCACCTTTTGCTGCTGCAAAAGACGATGGTGATGGTCGAGGGCGTCGCCAACCGGCTCGATCCCGACATCAACATGTGGGAAACGAGCGGCCCCTATGTGCGCGAATGGCTGCGCTCCGAACTGGGGCCGGAGGCGCGCGCCGCCGACACGCTGGTCGAAAACTGGCGGACCTTGCAGCGCCTGCCGGGCCTTGTCCGCCGGATCGAGGACGCCTTCCCGGAAAAGGGCGGCGCGCCCCCGCCCCCGCCCCTGACCGAAGTCCGCCTGATCCGCATCGGCGGCGGCTGGCGCACCGCGCTGATAGCGCTGCTGGCGGCAGCCGCCGGGGCTGGCATCACGGCCGCGCTGACCTTATCTCACGCGTTATGAGCGACCATAACCCGCCTGAAGTGCCGCGCCGCGTCCTGCTGATCGTGTCGGGAGGGATCGCGGCGTATAAATCGCTCGAACTGGTGCGTGCCTTGCGCAAACGCGGCATCGCCGTCCGCGCCGTGCTGACCGAAAGCGCGGCGAAGTTCGTGACGCCGCTCAGTCTCGGCGTGCTGACGGAGGACCATGTCTATGGCGACATGTTCGATCTCAAGGAAGAGCGCGAGATAGGCCATATCCAGTTGAGCCGGCAGGCCGACCTCATCGTCGTCGCGCCCGCCACCGCCAACATATTGGCGAAGATGGCAGCGGGCATTGCCGACGACCTGGCCACCACCATCCTGCTCGCGACCAACAAACCCGTGCTCGCTGTGCCCGCCATGAACGTCCGCATGTGGGACCATAAGGCAACGCAACGCAATCTGGCGCAGCTTCGGCAGGACGGCATCCATATCATGGAGCCCGACAGCGGCGACATGGCGTGCGGCGAATGGGGCAAGGGACGCCTGCCCGGGCCCGAAGCGATCGCGGCGGAAATCATCCGGCTGATGGAGCGAGGGACCGCTGCGACGCCGCTGAAGGACAAGCATATCCTCATCACCGCCGGGCCGACGCATGAGCCGATCGATCCGGTGCGCTACATCGCCAACCGCTCCTCGGGCAAACAGGGCTTCGCCATTGCCACCGCCGCCGCGCAGGCCGGCGCGCGCGTGACCTTGGTGGCCGGCCCTGTGCACCTGCCGACGCCGCCCGGCGTTACCCGCGTCGATGTAGAAACCGCGCGCGAAATGGCCGCCGCCGTTGACGCGGCGCTGCCTGCCGATGCCGCGATCATGGTCGCCGCCGTCGCCGACTGGCGCAGCGCCGACTTGGCGGGCCACAAGATCAAGAAGGATGGATCGGGCGCCCCCGCGCCGCTGGCGCTGGTCGAAAATCCCGACATTCTCGCCACCTTGGGCCGTTCCGCTCGCCGCCCCGCACTGCTGATCGGCTTTGCGGCCGAAACGCAGAATATCGCCGACCATGCGCAGGCCAAGCGCGTGCGCAAAGGTGCGGACTGGATCGTCGCCAATGACGTGTCGGGCGACGTGATGGGCGGAGACGCCAACAGCGTCCATATCGTCACGGCGGACGGTATCGACAGCTGGGCTCAACTGCCCAAGGGTGACGTCGCGCGCAAACTCATCGAAAAGGTCGCCCATGCCCTCGCCCCTCGCGCCGATTGATATCCGCCTGAAACGCCTGGCGCATGGGGCGGATTTGCCCCTGCCGGCTTATGCGACGCCGCAGGCGGCGGGCATGGATGTGGTGTCGGCGGAGGATGTCACGATCCTGCCCGGCGGCCGCCATGCGGTGGCGACCGGCTTCGCGCTCGCCATTCCCGAAGGCTATGAGGTGCAGGTGCGGCCCCGCTCGGGCCTTGCGCTGAAACATGGCATTTCGCTGCCCAATACCCCCGGCACGATCGACGCCGACTATCGCGGCGAATTGAAGATCATCCTCATCAATCTGGGCGACGCGCCCTTCGTCATCGCGCGCGGCGACCGCGTGGCGCAGTTGGTCGCCGCCCCGGTCCAGATGGCCCGCTTCGCCGAGGTCGAGGAACTGGACGAGACGGAGCGCGGCACGGGGGGATTCGGCTCGACCGGCATCGCCTCCGCATGAACCCCGCCGCGCTCACCGACGATCAGCTAGAGCGCTATGCCCGCCATATCGTGCTGCGCGAGATCGGCGGTGCGGGCCAGACCAAGCTGCTTTCGGCCGAAGTCGCGATAGTGGGCGCGGGCGGGATCGGCAGTCCTGCCATCCTCTATCTCGCCGCCGCCGGCGTCGGCACGATCAGGGTGATCGACGATGATGCCGTCGCGCTTTCCAATCTCCAGCGGCAGATATTGTTCGGCACCGCCGATGTCGGCGAACCTAAGGCGCAAGGAGCGGTCGCGGCGGTCGCGCGCATCAACCCGGACGTTCGCATCGTTCCCGTGGAAGCGCGACTGGACGCAGCCAACGCCCCGGCGCTGCTGCAAGGCGCCGACGTCATCCTCGACAGCTGCGACAGTTTCACCACCCGGCTCGCCGTCGCAGACGCGGCCCACGCGCTGCGCATACCGCTCGTTTCAGCAGCGGTCGGGCCGTTCGAGGGGCAGCTCGCCACCTATCGTGGGTGGGAAGCGGAAAAGCCCTGCTATCGCTGCCTTGTCGGCGACCCGCAGGACGCGCCTGAGCGCAACTGCGCCGAGACCGGCGTCATCGGCGCGCTGACGGGCGTCATCGGCAGCCTCGCCGCGCTCGAGACCATCCGTGCGATCGTCCCTTTCGGTGAAGATATGGCCGGTCGCCTGCTGATCGCCGACCTGCTCTCGATGCGCTTCCGCACACTCACCGTCCCCAAGGACCCGTCGTGCCGGGCCTGCGCCGCCTGACCATGCGCGATTTGAGGATCATCGTCACGGCGGCTGACGCAGAACGTTTTCGGGGCGCGCTGGTCGTGGCGGCGACGGCGGCGGCGCTTGGCGGCGCAGCGCATCTGTTCCTGCAACTCGATGCCGTCGCGCTGCTGCGCGCACCCATCGCCGCCCCGCAGGACGCCGCGCATAAGGCAGCGGGCCTGCCGACCCTCGGCGCGCTGCTCGACGACGCGCTGTCGCTCGGCGTCGCAGTAACGGCCTGCCAGAGCGGCCTTGCGCTCCACGCCATGGAAGCAGACGCTCTGCCCGTCGGCATCGAAATTGGCGGTCCTGTCGGCTTTCTCCAGCAGACTACGGATGAAGCGCGCCTTATCTTCGCTTGAGGTCGCCCGGCGCTTCCCTTGACTATGCGCGCCGCCATTCTAAGGGACACGAAGGCGCATTGACGCCTGCATTCCCCTGATCCTCCAAGGAAAGAGCTACCTGTGTCCGCCATGCTCAAGATCACTCTGCCCGATGGTTCCGTGCGTGAAGTTGCGCCCGGCACTACCCCGGCGGACATCGCGGCGGCGATCGGTCCGGGCCTTGCCAAGGCGGCGATCGCCGCACGGGTGGACGGCGAACTGCGCGATATCAAGCGCCCGCTCGAAGGCGACGCGAACCTGGCGCTGGTGACGGCTAAGGATGAGGCCGACGCGCTCGACCTCGCCCGTCACGATTTCGCCCATGTTTTGGCCGAAGCGGTGCAGCTGCTGTTTCCCGGCACACAGATCACCTTCGGCCCATCGACCGACGATGGTTTCTACTACGACTTCGCCCCCGACCCGGCGCGCGGCCCCTTCACCGAGGAAGACCTGCCGCGCATCGAGGAGAAGATGCGTGAGATCATCCGCGCCGACAAAGCGCTGACGCGCGAAGTGTGGAGCCGCGAGGATCTGATCGCGCGCTGGCGGGCGGAAGGCGAGACGTTCAAAGCCGAGTGGGCTGCCGAACTGCCGGAACATGAGGAACTGACCGTCTATACGTCGGGCGGCGAATGGCTTGATATGTGCCGTGGTCCGCATCTTCCCTCCACCGGCAAGCTCGATCCGGCCGCCTTCAAGCTGACGCGCGTGTCGGGCGCTTATTGGCGCGGCGACCAGAAGAATGCGATGCTTTCCCGCATCTACGGCACCGGTTGGCTCAACAAGAAGCAGCTCGACGCGCATCTCCATATGTTGGAGGAAGCGGCCAAGCGCGACCACCGCAAGCTAGGGCAGGAAATGGACCTGTTCCATCTTCAAGCCGAAGCGCATGGCTCGGTCTTCTGGCATCCCAAGGGCTATATCATCTGGCGCCAGCTCGAAGCCTATCTGCGTCGCCGGCTCGATGCGGCTGGCTATCAGGAGGTCAAGACCCCGCAGATCATGGACGCGCGCCAGTGGGAGCAATCGGGCCATTGGGGCAAATATCGCGAGAATATGTTTGTCATCCCCGACGAAGTGCCGAACACCGATGACGAAGGCCCCGTCGTGTCGCACGACGCGCAGTGGATGGCGCTCAAGCCCATGAACTGCCCGGCGCACGTCCTGATCTTCCGCCAGGGCATCAAAAGCTATCGCGACCTGCCGCTGCGCCTCGCCGAAATGGGCTGCTGTCACCGCAACGAGCCGCATGGGGCGCTCCACGGCCTGATGCGCGTGCGTCAGTTCACGCAGGACGACGCGCATATCTTCTGCCGGGAAGACCAACTGGTAAGCGAAGTCGCGGCTTTCTGCGACCTGCTCAACACTGTCTACAAGGATCTGGGCTTCGCCGACTATGCGATCAAGCTCGCCCTTCGCCCGGAACAGCGTTTCGGCTCGGACGAGATGTGGGACTGGTCCGAACAGTCGCTGCGCAACGCGGTAGCCGCTACGGGGCGCGACACGCCCGAATGGGGCTGGGAAGAAATGCCAGGCGAAGGCGCCTTCTACGCGCCCAAGCTCGAATTCCATCTGACCGACGCGATCGGCCGGACTTGGCATGTCGGCACGATCCAGACCGACACCGTGCTGCCCGAACGACTCGACGCGAGCTATGTAGCCGAAGATGGCGGGCGGCACCGCCCGGTCATGCTCCATCGCGCGATCCTGGGCAGCTATGAACGCTTCATCGGCATATTGATCGAACATTATGCCGGGCGCTTCCCGCTATGGCTCGCGCCGGTGCAGGCGGTGGTGGCGACCATCGTTTCAGACGCGGATGATTATGCGGCGCAGGTCGTCGAACGCCTCCGTGCGGCGGGTATTCGCGCCGAACTCGACGTGCGCAACGAGAAGATCAACTACAAGGTGCGCGAACATTCGCTGGCCAAGGTGCCCAACCTGCTGGTCGTCGGACGACGCGAGGCGGACGAGGGCACGGTGGCGCTGCGGGTGCTGGGCAAGGACGGGCAGACGATGCTCCCGCTCGACGATATCGTATCCCGCCTTGCAAATGAGGCGCTGGCCCCCGATATGCGTTGAGGCAGCAATGCCACAGAGGGACGCAAATCCATGACTGTGGATTTACGTCCCCTTTGCGCTTTGCCTGAATATCCGCTAAGGGCCCTTCGTTTGAAACGACCATAGGAGATACTGCTATACGTCCCCCGATGATGCGCCGCCCGCTGGCGCCGCCGCCGAAATCCGGCCCTCGCTATAATGAATTCATCACCGTGCCCAAGGTGCGCGTGATCGACGAGGAAGGCGAAAATCTGGGCGTGATGTT
>JBEVMZ010000044.1:0-6242 GCA_040508335.1 Sphingobium sp. | reverse complement strand
CGCAGCATCAGCGTCTCCAGCTCGTCATAGCCGATGCTCAGCGCCTCGGCCCACGCGCGGGCGAAACCGGGATCGATTTTCTTGAGATAATAGGCGCTGCCCAGATCCTTGCCCGCCGCCCGCACTGCTTCGGTGACATTGCACGTCTGCGCCAGCACCGTGAGGAAGCGTGCCCGCCGCGCCGCCGTCCAGCCGCGCTTGCGCACCGCTTTGAGCTGCGGCCCATGCACGCCCCCCGCGCGCTTGCTGCGCCGCACGACCAGCGTCCGCCCCGGCCCGATCGCCGCCGCCTTCGCCGCCCCCGAACCCGGCGCCGCACCGCGCTTGCCCTTCTTCTCCTCCCCTTCGCCACCCTCTTCCATTCCGCGCCCCTTCCCGAAACTAAAAGGGCCGGCGCTTCCGTTACGGAAGAACCAGCCCACCGGCGCACCCTCGCGCGCCCTTGCAATTCACATTTTCCCAATATCGGCTTATGTGCCTGAACAACGTGACGATGTCAAGAAAAATGTTCCAGATGGGTTATTTTCTGAGGAGGTGGGTAGATCAGTCGGTTTTTCCCTGTTCCGCCAGCACATGCGCCACCAGCGCATTGGCGTGACCATGGCCCATCTGATGCTCGTCCTTCAGCATCGCGACCAACGCCATATGTTTCGCGGGCAGACCCGCGCGCACGATCGCCTGCCACTCGCTGATGGGCCTGCCATATTTCTTCTCGATTGCAGGGAAATAGGAGGCCGGGCCTTTGGGTTTTTCGTCGGACATGATGTTCAGGCTCCTTCCGTTTCGAATGATATCCGCGCGTCTGATGCCGGGCGACGTCCTATATCAGCCGCCTTCCTGCCCCTCGGACGCGCTGCTGGCCGGCACGCGGTTATAATCGATTCGTATCCGCACCCAGCTCCCCACCATCACCTTGCCGTTGACGCGCGGCGGCAACACCAGAAACTGCCACGCCGCCAGCCGGATGGCGCGGGCAAGCCCGGATCCGGGCGGACTCTCGCTCAAAATCTGGCAATTTTCGACATGATAGCGCTCGATGGTCTGGCAGGCGACCAGCCCATAGCCGCGCGGCGGCGCACTGGCGGGCACATAGGGCGAAAGCTCGGCGTGCGTCGGGCGCCTGTACCATTCCGCGTCGTACAATTGCACCCCGCCCGGTCCCTCGCCCGGCCCGGCCGCCGCGACCTTGCTGCCTTCGCCGGTACCAGCCTTCTCCGTACCGGCCTTCTCCTTGCCGGGCATCTTGCCGATATCGGCCGACGCCATCTCATCGCGCGTGATCGTCAGGAAGGGGAGCGGCGGTGGCGGGTCAGGCACGGGGTTGCGGGTCGGGACCGGCAGGGGCGGCCGGCGCACCACCGGCTCGGCCCGCTCGGGCGGCGCGGCCTCTTGCTCCTCGCGTTTTTCGCTGCGCTTGGTCGCTTCTTCCTCTTTTTTCTCCTCGCCCTGCGGCTTGACGTCGAACGTCACCAGCTCGCGCTCGTCGCGCGGCTGCTGGGTCATATGCCCCATGGTGAGCAGCGCCAGCAGCAGCATGGCGTTGAGCACCAGCGCAAAGGCAAGCCCCGCGCCGCGCTCGCGCACCGCGCCCCAGTCCCGCAGGGTTCGTCTCACCTCGTCTCGCCCTGCTTTCTTCGTTCGATCCGGCCGCATCCTACTGCACCCACCGACCCGATCAAGGCTAAGCCAACCATCCGTCCCGGCATAGGGGCTGGCGACCCCTCCTATTTGTCGCTAGGGCGCAAAACGATGCTCACCAAGCTTTACAACTGGATGCTAGCCAAAGCGGCACACCCCCATGCCGAACGCTGGCTTTTCGCCTTCAGTTTCCTTGAATCCAGCTTCTTCCCGATTCCCCCTCACCCGCTACTCGGCCTCATGTGCCTAGCCCGCCCCGAACGCGCGCTCCGCTTCGGCATCATCTGCACCCTGGCCTCCGTGCTCGGTGGCCTGCTCGGCTACGCGATCGGCTTCTACCTTTATGAAACGGTCGGGCAGCAGCTTCTGCAGTGGCTGGGCCTCGCCGACAAGTTCCCGGTCGCAGCCTGCTACCTGCGTCAATATGGCGCCGAGATCATTTTGCTAAAGGGCGCGACGCCCATCCCCTTCAAGCTCATCACCATCACCTCGGGCTTCATCGGCCTGTCGCTCGTCACCTTCCTATGGGCAAGCATCCTGTCGCGCGCCTTCCAATTCATGCTGGTCGGTGTGCTGTTCTGGAAGTTCGGGCGCCCCATAAAGATTTTCATCGAGAAATATCTCGCCCTCCTCTCCGCCGCTTTCATCGTCCTGATCGTCGGCGGCTTCATCGCCGTCTCCATGCTGTCGGGCGGCGGCGTTAAGAAGGGCGACGCCTGCTCGAGCGCCACTATGGCGGACCTGCGCTGAACGGCGTGAGACGGCTGCTGCACCGCCATCCCAAATGGACAGCGCTCGTGCTCGGGCTATGCTCGGCCACCGGGTTCGAGCCGCTCAAGCTATGGCCCGTCACTATCGCCTGCTTCGCCGGGCTGATGATCCTGATCGCTGCTGCGCCCGATCGCCGCGCGGTCTTCTTGCGTGGTTGGCTCTTCGGCGTTGGCCATTTCGCGCTCGGCCTCAACTGGATCGCGCACGCCTTCAGCTTCCAGGATGCGATGCCACACTGGTTCGGCTATGGCGCGGTCATCCTCCTCTCGCTCTATCTGGCCGTCTATCCGGGGCTGGCGGCGCTCGGCGCCTGTTCGCTAAGCAGATATGGACGCGGGCAGCCAAATCGCGCTCCGTGCTGGCTATCCTTCGCTCTCTTCTTCGCTGCGGCCTGGATTGCCGCCGAATATCTGCGCGGCTGGATGTTCACCGGTTTCGCCTGGAACCCGCTCGGCGTCATCTTTCTGCCAACCGGCGTGGCGATCGCCTCGACGCTGATCGGTACCTATGGCCTTGGCGCCCTGGTCATTCTGGCCGCAGGCGCGCTGATCCTAGCCGTCCATCGCCAGTTCAAGCCGGCAGCCGCCCTGGCCATCCCACTGTGCGCGCTCGCCCTCTGGGGCCTGCTCGACCGCGCACCACTACCGCCGCCGGGCGCCCCGCTCATTCGCGTGGTGCAACCCAATATCGGCCAGGACGAGAAATATTCGCCCGAGCTGGAACTGGCACATTTCCGAAACCTAGCGACCCTCTCGGGCCGCCCCCGTCCCGCGCCGCGCCTCATCTTCTGGCCCGAAGCCGCCATTCCCGCCTATCTCGATCTCGAACCGGAATGGCGCGCGCGGCTCGCCGGACTGCTCGGGCCGGGCGACCTGCTGATGACCGGGGCGACGAAGGTCTATTTCAAGCAGGTCGTGAAGGACGGCTTGGCCCAGAACGTGCTCGCCGGCGCGAACAACAGCCTCTTCGTCGTCACGCCGCAGGCAACGCTCGCGGCGCGCTACGACAAGGCGCATCTTGTCCCCTATGGCGAATATCTGCCGATACGAGGGCTGCTCCAGCCGCTCGGCCTCTCTAGACTGGTGCCGGGCGACGCTGATTTCTGGTCCGGTCCCGGCCCGCAAAGCTTGGATCTGCCGGCGACGCTCGGCCGGCCTACGCTCCGCATGGGCGTCCAGATCTGCTATGAGATCATCTTCTCGGGTCATGTGATCGACGCGGCCAATCGCCCTGAATTTCTCTTCAACCCGTCGAACGATGCCTGGTTCGGCAGCTGGGGCCCGGTCCAGCATCTGGCGCAGGCTCGCCTGCGCGCGCTGGAGGAAGGCATTCCGATCATCCGCTCGACACCGACCGGGGTGTCGGCGGTGATCGACGCGCGCGGTCATGTGCGCCATTCGATCGGCATGGGTCGCGCGGGCTTTCTCGAGACAGCGCTGCCTCCGGTGCTGCCTCCGACATTATTTGCACGCCTCGGCAATTGGCTGCCGCTCGCTTTCCTGCTCCTGCTGCTCGCCCTTCCGCTTGCCATGCGCAGGGGCAAAAACTAAGGCCCACATAAACATTTCTTTATGTCGCTTCATTTGCCGATCGCTTACGGGAGTCCCATGCGCAGCAATTATCTCTTCACCTCGGAATCCGTTTCCGAAGGCCATCCCGACAAAGTTGCGGATCAGATCAGCGACGCGATCGTCGATCTGTTCCTGTCCAAGGACCCCGAAGCACGCATCGCCTGCGAGACGCTGACGACCACGCAGCTGGTGGTGCTCGCCGGCGAAATCCGTTGCAAAGGCGTGTATGAGAATGGCGCCTGGGCTCCCGGCGCGCAGGAAGAGATTGAGCGCACCGTGCGCGAGACCGTCAAGCGCATCGGCTACGAGCAGGACGGCTTCCACTGGGAAACGCTTCGCTTCGAAAACAACCTGCACGCGCAGTCCGCGCATATCGCGCAGGGCGTCGACGCCAGCGGCAACAAGGATGAAGGCGCCGGCGACCAGGGCATCATGTTCGGCTTCGCCTGCGACGAAACGCCTGACCTGATGCCCGCGACGCTCGACTATAGCCACAAGATCCTAAGCCGAATGGCCGCAGACCGCCATTCGGGCGCCTCGCCCTTCCTCGAGCCCGACGCCAAGAGCCAGGTGACGCTGCGCTTCGAGGACGGCAAGCCCGTCGCAGCCACCGCCATCGTCGTCTCGACCCAGCATGCGGCGGGCTACGACACGGGCGACAAGGAAGCGCAGCTCCACGCTTATGTAAAGAGCGTGATCGCCGACGTCCTGCCCGCTGGCCTGCTGTCGGATGAGACCGTCTATCACATCAACCCCACCGGCAGCTTCGAAATCGGCGGGCCGGATGGCGACGCCGGTCTTACCGGCCGCAAGATCATCGTCGACACCTATGGCGGCGCGTCGCCCCATGGCGGCGGTGCATTTTCCGGCAAGGACCCGACCAAGGTCGACCGCTCGGCTGCCTACATCACGCGCTATCTGGCGAAGAATATCGTCGCCGCCGGCCTTGCGCGCCGCTGCACGATCCAGCTTGCCTATGCCATTGGGGTCAGCCGGCCGCTTTCGCTCTATGTCGACACGCACGGCACCGGTACGGTGGACGACGCTGCCATCGAAGCGGCGATCGGTCGAATTGAAAAGCTCGGCAACCTGACACCGCGCGGCATCCGCACGCATCTTGGCCTGAACAAGCCGATCTATCAGCCGTCGGCCGCCTATGGCCATTTCGGCCGGAAGGCTGAAGGCGACTTCTTCCCATGGGAAAAGACCGATCTGGTCGAGGATTTGAAAGCCGCTTTGTAAAGGGGATGGCTACCGGGCGAAGGCGGCGGACGATCCGTCGCCCTCTCGCACCGCTATCGCGCTCCTGCGTCCCCATCTGGGCAGTCAGACATTATATTGAAAAATTAGGCGCCAATCACGCCTGACGTTCGCGCCTTCGGCGAACAATCCAACCATAAGAAAATGGTGGAGCCGAGGGGGATCGAACCCCTGACCTCGTCATTGCGAACGACGCGCTCTCCCAGCTGAGCTACGGCCCCATAAGGGAGCGCCGCCTATAAGCGAGCGTTTCGCCTCGCGCAACGGTCTTTTTATCTCGTTTCGCCGCACCGATGGACAGCCTTAGCGAGCCATTATAGCCGGATTTCTAGGGTGTAGCCTGATCGCCACATCCATTGCGTGATCGTAACGGGCGGAACGTCACCCGCCATCGCTCATTTTTCTGCCCATAAGACGCGCATCTTTTGCGTCGCAGGAAGACTGGACAGAGGAGCAAGACGATGGGCTACCAAGGTAGAAACCCCTATGACAGTGGTCGCAACTGGGATCGCGGCAACGAGCGATATCGGGCGCAGCGTGACTGGCGCGATGATCAGGCATATCGCTACGGCACACGCGGTCAGTTCGGCGGCGCCGGCTATCGCGGCCGGCCGAGCGACTATGATCCTGACGAGCGCGGCTTCTTCGACCGAGCCGGCGACGAAATCCGCAGCTGGTTCGGTGACGAGGAGGCAGAGCGTCGGCGCGAATATGATGATTATTACAACCGCCCCTATGGCGATCCGCGCGACCAAAGCAGCCGCATAGGCTATGCGTCGGCATCGCGCAGTTCCGAATATCTTCCCAATCGCGGCCATGCGCCGTTCGCGGGCGAGCGCAGCGGCTTTGGGAACGAGGATAATGGCTATCGCAGCCGCGCCTTTGGCCCGCAACGCGACTTTGGCGGCCATCATGACAGCAACTATCATGCCTGGCGCCAGCAGCGGATCGACGAACTGGACCGCGACTATTATGAATATCAAACGGAAAATCGCAGCCGTT
>JBEVMZ010000194.1:0-16439 GCA_040508335.1 Sphingobium sp. | reverse complement strand
CGCGCCTGCGCCCCCGCCTGCCGCGCCTGCGAAAAAAGCGCCGGTCGCAGTCCTCGATTCCGGATGGGAAAGAAGGATTCGCGGCGGCACGATATTGCCGGACATGACGATCGATCTGCACGACCATAGCCTGGCGGCTGCGCATGTCCGACTGGACCAGGCGATCGAGACGGCGATGGCCCGCGATGCGCGCGTCCTGCTCGTCGTGACGGGAAAACCGCGCAAAAACGATGAGCCTGCCGGCCTTTACCGGCGCGGCGCGATCCGCGCGGAGATCGGCCACTGGCTGGCGCGGGGGCGTCATGCAACCCAGATCGCGAGCGTTCGAAATGCGCATCCGCGCCATGGCGGACAAGGTGCGCTGTATATCATCCTGCGTCGCAAAAAGCCGGGCTGATCCGACCAGATAATGATGACGTCTTAACCACAACTTTTAACATCTTGCTGACCCCGGCGGTCCTAAAGCGAGCCTTCTTTCTATCGAACGGGAGGCATATGCGGGGGGTGACTTTGAAAAGCCGCGCCGCTGCCTTTGCCTTGGCTATCGGCGCGCTGGTGTTCATGTTCGTGCTTCTGCTCGGCAAGGGTGCGCTCGACGGCGATCTTGCGAAGCCCGGCTGCGCGCTCGTGATCGCGATTGCGTGCGGCGCGATTGGCTGGACGGCTATACGGCGCATCGTCGTATCGACCGCCACCGCGATCGAGGCCGCGACCGACCGCCTTCTGGCCGCCGCGCGCGGCGACCTGCGATCGCCGGTCCCTGCGGGCGTCGCGGTCGCGCTTCCCGACCTGGCGACGTCGATGGAAAACCTGATGAACCAGGTGCAGACCAATCTCGACAATGTGCAGGCGCTGGCGTCGTTCGATCAGGTGACCGGCATCGCCAACCGCACCCATTTCGCCGAACAGGCCCAAGAGGCGATCGCGCGGCGGCGGGATGGCGCGCCACCCGCTGCGCTGTTCTTTGTCGATCTGGACGGGTTCAAGGCGGTCAACGATACGCTCGGCCATGCGGCGGGGGACGAGCTGCTCGCGCGGGTCGCGGCGAGGTTGCGGGAAGTCGTGACGGCGCAGGCGCATGCAGGTGTCGGCGGTGCCGTCATCGGGCGTCTGGCCGGCGACGAGTTCACGCTGTTCTTCCCGGCCATCGCTACACCTGACGCCGCGCAGCGCATTGCGCACGCGATCCAGTTCGCGCTGTCGCAGCGTTTCGACCTGGGCAGTCAGCAGGTCGATCTCGGCGCGTCCATCGGCGTTGCGCTCTATCCCGAGCATGGCGACACAATGGCTGCGCTGCTGCGATCTGCGGACATCGCCATGTATCATGCGAAGCGTCAGGGCCGTGGGCGCAGCGAAATGTTCACCGAGGAGCTGGCGCTGGAAGTCGCGGACCGCGCAGCGCTGGAACGCGATCTTCTACTGGCGATCGAGCGGCAGGAGTTCGTGCTGGAATTCCAGCCGCAGATCGAGGCGATCACGGGGCGCGCCATAGCGGCCGAAGCGCTGTTACGTTGGGACCATCCGCAGCGCAAGCTGATCATGCCCGGTGCCTTCGTGCCGGTCGCGGAAGAAAGTGGCACGATCGTCGCTTTGGGCGACTGGGTGATGGGTCGGGTGTGCGCGACCGCCGCCTCATGGGCGCGCAAGGGGCTGGACCAGCGCATCGCCATCAACATTTCCACGCGGGAACTGGGACAGCCGGATTTCTTCCTGCGCTTACGCCGGGCGATGGCGCGGCATCATGCACCGGCCAGGATGTTGGAACTAGAAATTTCCGAATCGCTGGCGATGGACATGGACGGGCGCGTGCTGGACCAATTGCGTGCGCTTCGCGACGAGGGTGTCAGCATCGCCATCGACGACTTCGGCACGGGCTATTCCAACCTCACCCGGTTGCGCAATCTGCCCATCGACCGGGTAAAGATCGACCGCAGTCTCGTGCGCGACATCGAAGCATCGGCCGAGGCGCGCACCATATGCAGCGCGGTGGTCGGCATGATCCAGGGGCTGGGGATGGAAGTCGTGGTCGAGGGCATCGAATCGTCGGCGCAGATGGAGATATTGCGCGTCATCGGCTGCACGCTCTTTCAGGGTTATCATCTCGCCCGGCCGATGCCCGAAGCGGAATTTCTCGGCCTCTATGGCGTGCAGCCGCCGACCGCGCGCTTCGCGCTTTTTCCGCCGCTCAGCGCCGTAACGCGCGTTCGATCAGCAGCGCATAGATCCGCTTGAGGTCGAGCAGGTCGTCGGTCGCGACCGCTTCGTCCAGCTTGTGCATCGTTGCATTGTTGAGGCCGAATTCCACCACCGGGCATAGCCGCGAAAGGAAACGCGCGTCCGATGTGCCGCCGGTGGTCGACAATTCGGCGGTGACGCCGGTCACGTCGAAAATCGCGCCTGAGACCAGTGCGGACAGCGCGCCCGGCTGCGTCAGGAAGGGCTCGCCGCTGATTTTCGCTTCCACCGTGCCGCCCTCTTGCGCGGCGATCGCGCTGATCCGATCGATCAGCGATGCGCCGCTGTGGCTATCGTTGAAGCGGATCGAGATGCGCGCGCCGGCGCTGCCGGGAATGACGTTGGTCGCCTGATTGCCGACGGTGACGTCTGTGATCTCGATATTGCTCGGCTGGAACCAGTCGTTGCCCTCGTCCAATGTCACCGCTTCGATCTCGTTCAAAATACGCAGCAGCTTGGGGATCGGGTTGTCGGCGAGATGCGGGTAGGCGACATGGCCCTGCGTGCCGGTGACGCTGATCCACATATTGACCGACCCGCGCCGCCCGATCTTGACCACGTCGCCCAGCCTGTTGGCGGAGGTCGGCTCACCCACGAGGCAGAGGTCGGGCCTGATGCCGCGCTCTTCCATACGCTCCATCAGCGCAAGCGTGCCATAGACCGCCGGCCCTTCCTCATCGCCCGTGATGATCAGGCTGATGGTGCCGGGCAGGTCGGCAGGCAGATCGGCCAGCGCCGCGACGAAGGCGGCGATTGCGCCCTTCATGTCGACTGCGCCGCGACCATGGAGCAGGCCGCCGCGCGTTACCGGTTCGAACGGGTCGCTGCTCCAGCCGGCGCCGGGCGGCACCACGTCCAGATGGCCAGCAAAGGCAAAATGCGGGCCGTCCCCTTGGCTCCGCCATGCCAGCAGGTTTTCGACCGGCCCGTCAGGCGCCTCTCCGGCGACGAAGCGGTCGATGGTGAAGCCAAGCGGCTCGAGCATATCCGCGAGCGCGTCGAACACCGCGCCGCGCGCAGGCGTGACTGACGGGCAGGCAATCAGCCGGGCGGTGAGCGCAACAGGGTCTGCTTGAGGGCTGGTCAGCGTCATGGCGGTGGGTTAGCGCAAGGTCCGATGATTGGCCAGTCGCAGAAGAACGGGTCGGGCCGCGCTACGGGAAGGGCAGAAAGAAACATGACCATCAACCGCCGCACCCTCGTCGCAGCAGCTGGGGCAAGCCTGGTCGCCTCGGCCATGCGCCCGGCCCCGCTTGACGCGGCGGTGGCGCCTGTTCGAAAGCCCGCTCGCCTGCGCGCCGGCGATACAGTCGGGCTGATCGAGCCGGCGGGCTTCACCGCCGACCGGTTCGATCTCGACCTTGTCAGGGAAACGGTCGCGGCCATGGGGCTGAAGCCGAAGATGGCGCGGCATCTTGGCGAACGCGATGGTTATCTGGCCGGAAGCGATGCCGACCGGGCGGCTGACGTCAATGCGATGTTCGCCGATCCGCAGGTGCGCGCCGTTTTCGCCGTGCGCGGCGGATGGGGCTGCGCACGGCTTTTGCCGCTGCTCGATTTCGGGGTGATCCGCGCCAATCCCAAATTGCTCGTCGGCTTTTCGGATATCACCGCGCTCCACCTCGCCTTCGCGGCCCGTGCCGGCTTCACGACGATCCACGGCCCTAATGCCGGCAGCGGGTGGAACCGCTTTTCCTGGGATGCCTTCCGTGCCGTCGCCTTCGATGGGGCGACGCCCGTTTTTCAAAGCCCCGAGCCACAGGAAAACCGCCTCGTGCCGCGCGGCGGGCGGGTGCGGACGTTCGGCAAGGGCAAAGCGAGCGGCCGGCTGCTGGGCGGTAATCTGACCGTGCTGTCCGCATTGATGGGGACGCCCTGGCTCCCCGACTTTCGCGGCGCGATCCTGTTCCTGGAAGACGTCAACGAGGGCGAATATCGTATCGACCGGATGCTGACGCAATTGGCGCTGGCCGGCATATTGAAGCAGCTTGCCGGCATCGTCTTTGGCCAATGCTCCAATTGCGTATCGCCCGGCCCATCCTATGGCGGATTCACGCTGTCGCAGGTGCTGGAGCAGCATCTTTCGCCCCTTGGCATCCCCGCCTTTCAAGGCGCGCCCTTCGGCCATGTCGCTGACAATGTCAGCCTTCCCGTCGGCGCGCGCGCGGAGATCGACGCGGACGCGGGGACCATCAAGCTGTTGGAGCCGGCGGTGGCCTGACGCCCTGGCATCCGGCCCGACTTATCGGCTAGAGCGGTGATCGCATGATGATCGACCCCCTGCTGCTGCTGCGCGCTTATTCCATCGGCATTTTCCCCATGTCCGACGATCGGGACGCGACCGACGTCTATTGGGTGGAGCCCAGGGAACGCGCGATCCTGCCGCTCGACGGTTTTCGCCTGTCGCGCTCGCTCGCCAAGACGATAAGGCGCGATCGTTTCACCGTGACGGCGAACCGCGCCTTCGGCCGCATCGTCGCCTTGTGCGCGGAAGCGGCGCCCGACCGTCCCTCGACCTGGATCAACGGGCCGATCGAGCGCGCCTATCGCGGGTTGCACGAACGCGGCTTTGCGCATTCGGTCGAAGTCTGGGACGGCGAGGAACTTGTCGGCGGCCTGTATGGCGTATCGCTCGGCCGTGCCTTTTTCGGCGAGAGCATGGTGTCGCGGCGCACCGACGCGTCGAAGGTCGCGCTCGCCTGGCTGGTGGCGCGGCTGCGCTTTGCCGACTTCCGCCTGCTCGACTGCCAGTTCATGACGTCGCATCTTCAGTCATTGGGCGCGGTCGAGATCGACCAGCGCGCCTATCTTCAGTTGCTGGGCGATGCGCTTGGCGGCGTGTCGCTCGATGATGCGCTGCCCTCGGGCGCGGGCGCGGGCGCGGGCGGGGAGGGCGCGGCGGGCGTCGCATCGGCGCCGGCGGTGCGCGCCTTTGCCCCTTTGGCCGCCGTCGCATCGCCCGGTCCGCCGAGCGTCACCGTGTCGGGACCGCTTTCGGGCCATTCCATCGCGCAGCTTTTGATCCAGACGTCATAGATCGGGTGCTGGACGACATTGCGGTCGGGCCGTTCGCGGAACAGCCAGCCGGAAAAGGCCCTTCGCCATTTGCCGTCGGCGGTCGATCGCACGTCGAGTTGGACGAACGCGCCGGTTTCCTGCACATTTTCCCATGGCGCGCTCGTTTCGCACGCCTGAAGCCGGACGATCGCGTCGCCCGCGCGCAGCGCTTCGCCGGGCTTCATCTTGAGGTCGCTGGTCAGGCCGTTACGCTTGTTGAGGAGGCCGACTACGGCCTCTCTCTCCGCCATCGGCGTGCCGGGCAGCGTTTCGCTGACCTTTGCAGACCGGATCGGCGTCCCTGTAACGCGCACCGGGCCGCTCTGGTTGGACGTCGGCATTTCAGTGTCGCTGCACCCGGCCGACGCAAGCGCCAGCAACGGACATATTATCCAGGCCAAAGCGCCGGCCCGCGGCAGGCTCATGATGCGTCGGGGCTCCACGCCTCATAATCGCCGGTCGCCTGCTGCCGCTGGCCGCCCTTTTCCAGCGCGCCGGACGGACGATAGGCATTGGGCGTGCCGGTGGCGTTGGGCGTGTAATCGCGCTCCCAGATGCGGGGCGGCGGCAGGAAGCTTTCGGGCGTCCCCTCGATCGTATGATGCAGCCAGCCATGCCATTCCGCAGGGACCCGGCTGGCATCGTTGCTGCCGTTATAGATCACCCAGCGGCGCGGCTGTCCATCGATGCCGACGCCGCCTGAATAATAGATATTGCCCTGATGATCCTCGCCCACCTTGCTGCCTTTGCGCGCGGTGAAGAGGCTGGTGCCGATGGTGGCGCCGTTCCACCAGGTGAAGATCTTTGCCAGGATTCCCATGGCCGCGACGCTTAGCCCGCCAGGCATGGGATTGGCAAGACGCATTGCCGGCTTACGCGCTGCCGTTGCGCTTCAGCGGACGGGCGGTGGGCAGAAATCCGGCGCTATCGGGGTCGGCTGGGCATTCGGCGCGGCGCAACTGCCCCAGACGATCTGGTCGCCCGGCACGATGCCAAGCTCCCCCGCCCGCCCACCGCGCAGTTCGAGCACGGCGGCGACGGGAACCCCGGCGGAGACGGGGTCGCGCGAATAAGGCTGCGTGTTCGCGCCGATGAAGGCGATCGTGCCATCGGTGCGCACGAAGATCATGTCGAGCAGAATGACCGTATTTTTCATCCAGAAGCTCGCGGTGCGCGGCGGGTTCATGGGGAACAGCATGCCGCCATCGTCGTCCAGCGTCTTGCGGAACATCAGCCCCTTTTCCTGCTGCTCGGGCGTGGCGGCGACCTCGACGGCGAAGCGGTGCTGACCTTTTTCGCTGCGTACCAGCAACGGCAGGCGCGCCGATGCGGTGGGCGCGGCGGCATTGGCGGCGCTGTCCTGCGCCTGCGGCGAGCGGGCCGAGCAGGCCGCAAGGGCGAGAGCGATCAGGAAGATAGGCGGGCGGATCATGGCGCTGTAGTAGCGCGATTTGGCGACAGGGGGGAAGGGGGCGTCAGTCTTCCGACTGTTCGGGTGGCTCGCCTGGCAGCGCGTCGATCCACTGGCGGGCGGTCGCCATGTCATGGCCCGCGCGCAGGAAGGCGGCGATCATGCGCTCGCGCCGATCGGGCGGGCAGGCTTCGTTGGCAAAGGGGCCGATCCGCTTGCGCCGGGCGAAGCGCTCCGCAGCCGACCAGCGTTCGGCATGCGCCTGGTCCCGCGCGTCGCTGCGGTCGGTCTCGCCGATGCCCGCGCCGCGCAGCGCCGCGTCAACGCGCCGCGCGCCATAACCGCGCCGAGCAAGCGCCGCGCCCTTCGCCGCTGCAAAGCTTGCGTCATCGATATAGCCGAGTGCGACGAAGCGGTCGGCAAGGGCGCCGGGATCGGCTGCACTGTCCGCGTCCCACCCGCGCTCGCGCAGTTTGCGCTCCAGATAGGCGACCAGCTTCGCACGGCTGGTGGCAAAGCGGCCGACATAGCCGAGCGCCAGTTCCCGCAGTGAATCGGGGCCGAGAGGCGGGCGGGGGCGTTTCGGTTTCATTTCCGAGGCAAGATGGGGCCTGCGCCATCTTTATGCCACAGTCGGGCCGGATTTTCACCGCTGCTTGTGCGCTAGAACGGCAGGATGGGCCGCAACAATCCAGTGCAAGCGACTGCCGGGCATGATAGCGGCGCGCCCATATCTATTTCCAAGGACATTGGGTAACGCCAATATGACGGGTTCGCACAGCATGACCATCGCCGAGAACAACCCCGACGCCCCGACGCCGACGCGCGACAGCTTGCCGCGTCGTTTCTCGGACTTTGCGACGCTGGGCGAGGCGTTGGACTATGCGGCAACCGGCAAGCGTGGGCTGAATTTCCACGATGCGCGCGGCAAGCTTGCGCGCGCCTACCCCTATAGCGAGCTGCGCGCCGACGCGCTGGCCTGCGCGCATCGCCTGATCGCCCATGGCATCCGGCCCCAGGACCGGGTCGCGCTGGTCGCCGAGACGGGCGCCGATTTCGCGGCGCTGTTCTTCGGCATCGTCTATGCCGGCGCCTGGCCGGTGCCGCTGCCGCTGCCGACTAGCTTCGGCGGCAAGGAAAGCTATATCGACCAGCTGGTTGTGCAGCTGTCCAGCTGCGACCCGCAGCTTTTCCTATTCCCTGCGGAACTTGGCGACATGGCGGCGCAGGCCGGCCGCGTGCGCCATGTCGAAAGCATCGCCTTTGAGGATTTCCTCGCGCGTGATGTCCGCCCCGGCCCGCTCCCGACCGCGCGCACCGACGAAGTTTGCTATCTGCAATATTCGAGTGGTTCGACCCGTTTTCCCCATGGCGTGGCGGTCACGCATCATGCGCTGCTCAGCAACCTCGCCTCGCACAGCCATGGCATGCTGCTCGAAGAGGGGGACCGCTGCATCAGCTGGCTGCCTTGGTATCACGACATGGGGCTGGTCGGCTGCTTCCTGTCGGTCGTCGCCAACCAGGTGTCGACCGACTATATGAAGACCGAGGACTTCGCCCGCCGTCCGCTCGCCTGGCTCGACCTCATCAGCCGCAACGAGGGCACGTCGATCAGCTATTCGCCGACCTTTGGCTACGATATCTGCGCGCGCCGCATGTCGAGCCAGACCAAGGCGGCCGACCGCTTCGACCTGTCGCGCTGGCGGCTGGCGGGCAATGGCGCGGACATGATCCGTCCCGACGTGATGCAGAGCTTCGTCGACGCCTTCGCCGATGCGGGTTTCTCGCCCAAGGCGTTTCTGCCGAGCTATGGCCTGGCCGAAGCGACGCTTGCCGTCACCATCATGCCGCCAGGCGAAGGCATCGTCGTCGAACTGGTCGAGGAAACCGACCTGTCCGGTGGCGACGCGCTGGAGGGACGGCCGCAGCGTTACCGTTCGATCGTCAATTGCGGCAAACCCGCGCGCGACATGAAGGTCGAGATCCGCGACGAAGATGGCGGCCTGCTGCGCGAACGCCAGATCGGCAAGGTCTGGACCACCGGCCCCAGCCTGATGGTCGGCTATTTCCGCGATGCGGAGGCGACCGAGGCCTGCATGGCCGACGGTTGGCTCGACACCGGCGACATGGGCTATTTGAGCGACGGCTATCTTTACATCGTAGGCCGCGCCAAGGACATGATCATCATCAACGGCAAGAATCACTGGCCGCAGGATATCGAATGGGCGGTCGAACAACTGCCCGGCTTCAAGCAGGGCGACATCGCCGCTTTCGCCATTACGACGCCAGGTGGCGAGGAAGCGCCCGCCGTACTGGTTCATTGCCGCACGTCCGACAATGAAGAACGCTCACGCCTGCGTGACCAGATCCGCGAGCGTGTGCGGGCGATTACGGGCATGAACTGCGTCGTCGAGCTGGTGCCGCCGCGCACGCTGCCGCGCACTAGTTCGGGCAAGCTCAGCCGGTCGAAGGCACGCAACCTTTACCTTGCGGGCGAAATCCGGCCCTATGACATTGCCGCCTGAAGGATGGCGGCGCCGGCCGTTCGGGCCGGTTCAGTTCCGTCCATAGGGGATTAATCAGTCTGCGCCACGGCTAGGCTTCGGTAAGGGCCATCGTCTATCCCGGCCGCATGGCAGGGGAAGCGCTACTTTGGGTGAGGCAAGTCGGTGGGAGAGTCGCGCGGTCCGGCGCCACGCTGTCATAGCGTTCGTTGGCGCCATTCCTGTTCCTGCCACCGCTTCTTGCAGGCCTGCTAGCATTACCCGGCGTGTATTTTTAGGCGTTGGCGGTGATCGCAAGCAGCTATGTCCTGATGCTGCCCGACCGGGCGATCATGGCAGGGTGATTATTTCGGCGCGGTCATGACTGCAAGAGGCGGGCATCCTCCTCGGGCAGGCGGGGCCGCCGCACAAGGAAGGAGGGAGGGTAGAGCCCTTACCGCCCCTCGATCTGCCGCTCGACCAGCGTCCACAGTGCGGCGAAGTCGCGCGCGGGGGGTGAGGCGGGCGCGAAGGCGCCCAGGGGCTTGCGCCGCACCGTCATCTGTTCGATCGCGCTAGCCATCGGGATCGCGGGCCAGCCGGGATGATCCTCCAGCGCCTTGCGATGCAGGCTGCGGCGGCGATCGACCATCGAATAGACCGGCAGGATCGGCGCGTGCGAACCACCGCGCTGCACCAGATAACGCGCGACTTCGCCCATCGCCCGCTGGGCCAGCGGTGAGGGAATGACCGGGATCAGGATGAGATCGGCGGCGCGCAACACCTGCTCGCTCGTTTCGGTAAGCCCTGGCGGACAGTCGAGGATGATGCGATCATAATCCGCGGCCAGTTCGCCGATCAGCCGGGCCAGCCGCTTCTTCTTGTCCAGTTCCCTGAACAGATGGTCGAGGCCGCGCAGCGAGGTGTCCGCCGCGATCAGGTCCAGCCCCGCGACGGTCGAAGGCTGGACCAGTTTCCTGACGCCGACATCCTTGCTGAAGATCGCCTGCGCGGCGTCGCGGCTGTTCGTCTGCGTGGAGAGGAGCCAACTGGACGCTGCCTGCGGATCGAGATCCCAGAGCAAAGTCCGACGGCGCGACACATTGGCCGACGCCCAAGCAAGATTGACCGAAAATGTGGTCTTACCCACGCCGCCTTTCAGACTGTAGACGGCGATGGTGGCCAATGCGCGCTCCTTTGCCTCGATCGGTCGAAGCTATAAGAAGCTGCCAACAAAGCAAAGGCGCAAAAGCAGCATATTGTGACGCGAGCGTGAAAATGGCTCGCTGGAGGCAGGCTTTCAGAGAATTTCGCGCACCACGTCTTGCGGTCGGCAGTAGCGCACGCCCTTTTCCGTCTCGACGAAAGGACGATCGACATAGGCCGGGTTGGCGACCATCGCGTCCAATATGGCGTCCACGTCCATGTCGGGCAGGCCGCGCTCCTGTGCGTCCGTGCCGCGCAATCGCAGCGCCTGCGCAGGGGTCAATCCGGCGTCGGCGATGATCTGCTTGAGCTTTTCGCGCGTATAGGGCGTCTTGAGATATTCGACGACCTCGACCTCGACGCCGGGCGTCTCCTCAAGGATGGCCAGCGTTTTGCGCGATGTGCCGCACGCCGGATTGTGCCATATCGTCGCCTTCACGCCTCGTCCCTCGCCAGCCATTCCTCCAGCCACTTGATCGTGTAATTGCCCTCCAGGAATTCAGGGTCGCGCAGCAGTGCCTGATGCAGAGGAATGGTGGTCTTCATCCCTTCGATCACATATTCCTCCAGCGCGCGCTTCAGCCGCATGATGCAGCCTTCGCGGGTGCGGCCGTAGACGATCAGTTTGCCGATCATGGAGTCGTAATAAGGCGGTACGCGATAGCCCTGATACAGGCCGCTATCGACGCGCACATGCATGCCGCCGGGGACATGATAGCTGGTAACGGTGCCGGGCGACGGCGCAAAGGTGCGCGGGTCTTCGGCATTGATGCGGCATTCGATTGCGTGGCCGGAAAAGACGATTTCATCCTGCGTCACCGACAGCGGGCAGCCTTCGGCGACGCGGATCTGTTCACGCACCAAATCGACGCCGGTGATCATTTCGGTCACCGGATGTTCGACCTGAAGCCGGGTGTTCATCTCGATGAAATAGAATTCGCCGTCTTCCCAAAGAAACTCGATGGTGCCGGCGCCGCGATAGCCCATGTCGGCCATCGCCTTTCGCACGGTCTCGCCCATATGCTCGCGCTCGGCGGCGGAAAGGACGGGGGAGGGGGCTTCCTCCAGCACCTTTTGATGGCGGCGCTGGAGCGAGCAGTCGCGCTCGCCCAGATGGATGGCATTGCCCATGCCGTCGCCGAAGACCTGGAACTCGATATGCCGGGGGTTGCCGAGATATTTTTCCATATAGACGGTGGCGTCGCCGAATGCGGCCTTCGCCTCGCTGCCGGCCTGCTGCATCAGCGTTTCGAGCTGGTCCTCGGACGGGACGACCTTCATGCCGCGCCCGCCGCCGCCACTCGCCGCCTTAATCAGCACGGGATAGCCGATCCGCGCCGCGATTTCCTTGGCTTCCTCGACGCTCTCTATCGCGCCGTCGGAACCGGGGACGAGGGGCAGGCCGAGCGCGCCGGCGGTGCGCTTGGCCTCCACCTTGTCGCCCATCGTGCGGATATGTTCAGGCTTGGGACCGACGAAAGCGATGCCATGGGCTTCGACGATTTCGGCGAACTGGGCATTTTCCGACAGAAAGCCGTAGCCGGGATGGATGGCGTCCGCGCCGCTGATCTCGGCGGCCGAGATGATCGCCGCGACGTTGAGATAGCTGTCCTTAGCGGCAGGCGGCCCGATGCAGATCGCCTCGTCGGCCAGACGCACATGCATGGCGTCGGCATCGGCGGTGGAATGGACCGCGACCGTCTTTATCCCCATCTCATGACAGGCGCGGTGAATACGCAGCGCAATCTCGCCGCGATTGGCGATCAGCAGCTTTTCGATGGCCATGGGTCCAGCCCGCCTTATTCGATCACGACGAGCGGCTGGTCATATTCGACCGGCTGGCCGTTTTCGACCAGCACCGCCTTGACCGTACCGGCGGTCGGGGCGGAGATGGCGTTCATCACCTTCATCGCCTCGACGATCAGCAGCGTGTCGCCGGCCTTCACCGTCGAACCGACGCGGATGAAGGGCGCGGAACCCGGCTCGGCGGCGAGATAGACGGTGCCCACGATCGGGGACTTGACCGCGTTGGCGGGCGCGCCGGCTTCGGCCGCCGGGGCGGTCGGCGCAGCGACCGGAGCGGCAAGGGGCGGGGGCGCCGGGGCGTAAGTCGGCACCTGTCCGCCGCCACCCATCTTGCGGGCGACACGGATCTTCCGGTCGCCATCCTCGACCTCGATCTCGGTCAGATTGGTATCGTCGAGCAGCGCGGCCAGTTCCCGCACCAGCATCACATCAACCCGCATCGCGCCCTTTTCTTCGTCGCTCATCTCATATCCCCAAGCGTTCTGTCGCTTCTTGGCGGCCAGCGACTAAGCAGGTTTGCGCGCCAGTGCAACTTTTCCGTCCCGCAGCATCCGTCGGACACGCGCCCTCAAAGCTCCAACGCGGCTTCGAGCGCCAGCATGTAGGACATCGGCCCGAAGCCCGCGATCGTGCCCTTGGCGGCCATGCCGACATAGCTTTTGTGACGGAATGGCTCGCGTGCATGGGGGTTGGACAGATGTACTTCGATGACCGGCACGGCGATGCCCTTGATCGCGTCGTGCAGGGCGACCGAGGTATGGGTGAGGCCACCGGGATTGATGATGACCGCATGCACGCCCTCGTCATGCGCCTCCTGCAACCAGTCGATCAGATGGCCTTCATGGTTCGATTGACGAAAGTCGATCACGACATGGGCGCGACCGGCGGCGTCGTTCATCCGCTCGGCAATGTCGTCCATCGTATCATACCCGTAAATCTCCGGCTCGCGCGTCCCCAGCATGTTGAGGTTGGGACCGTTCAAGACATAGATTTTTCGCGTGTCGGTCATAAGCGGCCCTTTGCCTCGCCTTGTCGGTTGCGGGGGCGATGGTGCCGCCCCTATATGCGAAGCTTGTTCTTAGCCTTTCGCGTCTCGCCAAGTCGAGCCGCATCAGTCCGACGAGTGAGTGAACGTGAGCACAGACGGCACCCTTTCCATCCGCATCAACGGCGAGCACCGCCGCGTCCGCGACGGCCTTACCCTGGCCGAGCTGGCGAGCGAACTGGGGTTCGTTCCGGAAAAGGTGGCGGTCGAACGCAATCTTGAAGTCGTGCCGCGCTCGACGCTGGCGAATGTGAAGGTCGAGGATGGCGACGAGCTGGAGATCGTGCATTTCGTCGGCGGCGGCGATGGTTCGCCGGTGATGGACGACAGTTGGAGCGTTGCGGGACGCACCTTTCGGTCGCGGCTGATCGTGGGCACGGGCAAATATAAGAGTTTCGAGCAGAATGCGGCCGCGCTCGCCGCCTCGGGCGCGGAAATAGTCACGGTCGCGGTGCGGCGCGTTAATGTGTCGGACCCCAAGGCGCCGATGTTGACCGATTTCATCGATCCAAAGAAGATCACCTATCTGCCCAACACTGCGGGCTGCTACACCGGCGAGGACGCGATCCGCACCCTGCGCCTGGCGCGTGAGGCGGGCGGCTGGGACCTGGTGAAGCTGGAGGTGCTGGGCGAGGCGCGGACGCTTTATCCCGACATGGTGGAAACGCTTCGCGCGACCGAAATATTGGCCAAGGAGGGTTTCAAGCCCATGGTCTATTGTGTGGACGATCCGATCGCGGCCAAGCGGCTGGAAGATGCCGGTGCGGTTGCGATCATGCCATTGGGCGCGCCGATCGGGTCGGGCCTCGGCATCCAGAACCGCGTCACCATCCGCCTGATCGTCGAAGGGACGTCGCTTCCCGTGTTGGTCGACGCGGGCGTCGGCACCGCGTCCGAAGCGGCGCAGGCGATGGAACTTGGCTGCACCGGCGTCCTCATGAACACCGCCATCGCCGAGGCCAAGGACCCGGTGCTGATGGCTGCGGCGATGAAGGCGGGTGTCGAGGCGGGGCGCATGGCCTATCGCGCCGGCCGCATGGGCAAGCGCCTCTATGCCGACCCGTCGAGCCCGCTTGCCGGCCTTATCTGACCAAATTCGCATTTGCAGCAAATTGACCGGCGGGCATCGGCCTTTTATGCCGCTGGAAAGCCCTAAGGGAGATCAGCCATGGTGAAGAAGCTTTATTCCGACGCGGCGGCGGCGCTCGACGGGTTGCTTTTCGACGGTATGCATCTGTGTGCCGGCGGCTTTGGTTTGTGCGGCGTGCCTGAACGGCTGATCGACGCGATCCGTGACAGCGGGGTCAAGGATCTGACCATCGCTTCCAACAATGCGGGTATCGATGGCGAGGGCCTGGGCAAATTGCTGCGCACACGGCAGGTCAAGAAGATGATCTCCTCCTATGTGGGTGAGAATAAGGAGTTCGAGCGCCAATATCTGTCGGGCGAGCTTGAGGTCGAATTCTGTCCGCAGGGGACGCTGGCCGAGCGATGCCGCGCTGGCGGAGCCGGCATTCCGGGCTTCTACACCAAGACCGGCGTCGGCACGCAGGTCGCCGAGGGCAAGGAAGTGAAGAGCTTCGACGGCCAGGATTATATTTTGGAGCGGGGCATTTTTGCCGATGTCGCGATCGTCAAGGGATGGAAGGCCGACGAGAGCGGCAACCTTATCTTCCGCAAGACGGCGCGCAATTTCAACCAGCCGATGGCGACGGCGGCGAAAATCTGTGTGGCCGAAGTGGAAGAAATCGTGCCGGTCGGCAGCCTCGACCCCGACGCTATCCATCTGCCCGGCATTTACGTGAAGCGCATGATCGTCGGCGCGCCCTATGACAAGAAGATCGAGTTTCGGACGGTGCGGACGCGGGAAGCGGCGTGAGTCTGCGGACTTTGTCTCTGTATAAAGGTGGCAGGCGATGGGGTGCGGTTGCATTGGCGGTCGTGCTGGGCGGCTGCGCCTATTCCGACCCGCCGCGCGTCCTGCCGCCTGAACCGGCTGAGGCCAACCCGCCGGCGACAATGCAATATCTCTATGGGTCGGGCGAAGCGGCGGCGGCATCGGTGCAGACCTTCGCTACGCTCATCCACTATGCTGCACAGGCTGTCAGGGCGCGACCGCGCGACAGCGTCGTGCTGGCGCAGGGGGGCACGCTCGTCGCACCGGCTTTCGTGCCTTGTGGCGACAAGCCGTTCGCGGCGGTTTTCGATGTCGATGAGACCGTATTGCTGAACCTGGGTTTTGAATATCAGGATGCCCGCACGGGCAAGGGCTGGACCGCCGCCGATTGGGACGTATGGGAAAAGAGCGAAGGGCGCGCGCTCAGTCCGGTGCCCGGCGCGGTGGCGGGTTTGCGCGACCTGCGGGCAATGGGCGTGACGGTGATCTTCAACACCAACCGCGCCGCCGCCAATGCCGCTCAGACCGCGCGGGCGATCGAAGCAGCGGGTCTTGGCCCGGCTGTGCATGGGCAAACGCTCTACCTGAGCGGCGACGATGCGAGCGGATCGCGCAAAGATGGCCGCCGCGCGACGATTGCCGCGAGATATTGCGTGATCGCGCTGGTAGGCGACCAGCTTGGCGACTTTTCCGACCTGTTCAACGGTGGACTTCCACCCATGGCCCGTCGCGGCGCAACGCAGGGTGACGCGGTCGCGCGCCTTTGGGGTCGGGGCTGGTTCGTCGTGCCCAATCCCGTCTATGGCAGTGCACTCACGGGCGGCTTCGACGATGTTTTTCCGATGGATAAAAGGTGGGACATTCCCGCCCAGAAGGAGGCGAATTGATGCCCTGGACTCGTGACGAGATGGCCGCGCGCGCGGCAAAGGAGCTTCAGGACGGATTTTACGTCAATCTGGGCATCGGCATCCCGACGCTGGTCGCCAACCATATCCCGCCGGGGGTAGAGGTCACGCTCCAGTCTGAAAACGGCATGCTCGGCATCGGCCCCTTTCCCTTTGAGGGCGAAGAGGATGCCGACCTCATCAATGCGGGCAAGCAGACGATCAGCGAGCTGCCACAGAGCGCCTATTTCTCTTCCGCCGACAGTTTCGCGATGATCCGGGGCGGACATATCGACCTTACCGTGCTGGGTGCTATGGAAGTGGCGGAAAATGGCGACATCGCCAACTGGATGATCCCGGGCAAGATGATCAAGGGCATGGGCGGCGCCATGGACCTGGTCGCTGGGGTCAAGAA
>JBEVMZ010000164.1:0-2507 GCA_040508335.1 Sphingobium sp. | reverse complement strand
GTCTTGCCGCCCGCCTTTCCGATCTTGCCAGCTATGATGCCGAAGGCGGCGAGGCCATCCGCGCAGCGGGCGATGCCGCACGCGCGCTGCCCGCCGACGAATGGCTCAAGCGCGTCATCGCGGGCGAACCCTTTGGCGCGATCGAGGCGCTGCTCGCCGCGGTGCGCGACACCGTCTACGCCCGCGCCGCCGAAACGGGGGAAGCCGACGCCGGCTATGGCCTTGAAACCGAGCTTGCCGTGCCCGACGGCGCGCTGGTCGAAGCGGCGCAGGAAGGCGCGCTGGCGCTCGACGCCCTGCTGGCGCCATTGATGCGCCTCGGCAAACGGCTCGAGGCGGTGGTCGAGGATGCACCCGACTGGCTCGACGGCGCGGCGCGCGCGCGGATCGAGGGCGCGATGGCCTCGCTTGGCTGGCGCTGCGACCTGCTGACCGCCTGGCGCGCGCTGCTCGTGCGGATCGGCGGCCCGGCCGACGCCGATTTCGTTGACTGGCTCGCGGTCGATCGGGCCGAGGGCCGCGAATATGATATCGGCATCCACCGCCACTGGCTCGACCCGACCCGCCCGCTCGCCGAGGCGGTGCTCCGCCCGGCGCAAGGCGTGCTCGTCACCTCCGCCACGCTGAAAGGCGGCGGCGAGTGGGACAATGCGCTGGGGCGCAGCGGCGCGGCGCACCTCCCCGGCGGCGCGGAGCAGTTCGAGGCGAGCAGCCCGTTCGATTATGCCGCGCGCGCCGAAGTGCTGATCGTCACCGATATCAAGCGCGGCGACATCGCCGCTCTATCGGGCGCCTATGGCCGGCTGATCGAGGCGGCGGGCGGCGGCACGCTCGGCCTGTTCACCGCGATCCGGCGACTACGCGCGGTCCATGCACGCATCGCCGACCGGTTGGCCCGCGCCGGCCTTCCGCTTTATGCGCAGCATGTCGATCCGATCGACACCGGAACGCTGGTCGATATCTTCCGCGACGACCCGCGCGCCTCGCTGCTGGGCACCGACGCCCTGCGCGACGGGGTCGACGTGCCCGGCCATTCGCTGCGCCTCGTCGTGATGGAGGGCGTGCCCTGGTCGAAGCCCACCGTCCTGCACGCGGCGCGCAAGCTCGCAAATGGCGGCGCCGCCTATGACGACCGCTTGATCCGCGCGCGGCTCGCGCAGGCGTTCGGGCGCCTGATCCGCCGCGCAGAGGACAAGGGCAGCTTCGTCATCCTGTCTGCCGCGATGCCGAGCCGCCTGCTGTCCGCCTTCCCCCCCGGCACGCCGGTGCGCCGCCTGACGCTGGACCAGGCGATCGCCACGGTCGCGGCGCAATCGGCATCCAAGCATCTTGGCGAAGCTGCCCCTTTGGTGCATCAGGAGCGCGAATCCGGCATATTTGATTTGGAGTAACCCCTGCCCGTGAAGCGGCTGACCCTGTTGCGCCATGCGAAATCGGCCTGGGACGACCCGGTCGCGCGCGATTTCGACCGCCCGCTCAATCGGCGGGGGGAGAAAGCGGCGCTCCTGATGGGGCGCCATGCCAAGGCGCAGGATATGCGATTCGACGCCATCGTCGCCTCTCCCGCCGTGCGCGTGATGCAGACGCTCGACAGATTCTTCGAAGGGCTAGGCGAAAAGCTTGATCCGCGCTGGGACAGGCGCATCTATCTGGCGTCCGTCCCCACCCTGATCGACGTCTTGCGCGACGTGCCCGACGATGTTTCAAGCCTGCTGCTGGCTGGCCATAATCCGGGGATGGAGGAACTGGTTCTTGCGCTCGTCCCCGACGATGCCGACAATGCGCTGCGCGACGATGTGGAAATCAAGTTTCCGACCGCCAGCCTCGCCATCCTCGACCTCGATATCGCTAACTGGGCGCAAGCGGGCGAGAATATCGCGCGCCTGATCAGCTTCACACGCCCGCGCGATCTCGACCCGGCGCTGGGGCCGGAAACGCGGTGAAATCGATCGACTGGCGCGAAGCCGTGCCGGAAGATGCCGAAGCCCTGTCAGCGCTCGGCGCGGCGACCTTTCTCGCGACCTTCGCGCATGACCATCCCGGCCCAGCGCTGCTCGCCCATCTCCGCGACGCCCATAGCGTCGCTTATTATCGCGCGGCGCTTGCCGATCGAGCGCAAACACTGCTGATCGGCGAAACGCCGCTCAAAGCGCCGGTCGCCTATATGGTGCTGACACCGCCCGACCTGCCGATTCCGACCGAACCGGAGCGCGACGTCGAAATCAAACGCCTCTACCTTTTACCCGATTGGCATGGCGGCGGTCATGGCGACCGGGCGATGTCGCTGGCCGTCGCGCAAGCGACCGCGCACGGTGCTAAGCGGCTGCTATTGGCGGTCTATCCGCGAAACGACCGGGCGCGCGGCTTCTACGCACGCCACGGGTTCGAGCAGATCGGCGAAACGCGCTTCATGGTCGGCGATACGGCGTTCACCGACCTGATCTACGCCCGGCCGCTATGACGGATCGTGAGCGATCGCCTGTTCGAGCAGAGCCTTTACGGTCTCC
>JBEVMZ010000121.1:0-10178 GCA_040508335.1 Sphingobium sp. | reverse complement strand
TCTCGTTCGACTTGCATGTATTAGGCATGCCGCCAGCGTTCGTTCTGAGCCAGGATCAAACTCTCAAGTTTGATGTCCGATTATATCCAGCCGGAATAAGGCCAAACATAACCGCTCATTTTCAGGAGCCATTCCTGCACAATATATTCTAGTGGAATATACTGAGACATATAGACAACCCATCCCAGCCTAAGCCAAAATGAGCTCCAATAAGGAACGGCCTAATTTACCGATCATACCACGCCCGAAAGCCGCGGCAGACCGGAGCCGCCGCCCACATGTCCCTTCATCTAAATCACAATGTCAAAGAACCAGTCCAACATTAAAACCGGACAACCAGCCACCCCGATCCTTACGTTCCGGGGGACTTTCATCCGACCATGTTGGCGACCGTTCCAAGCGCTCCTCAGTGAGTAGCGCCCCGTCCGGTGAACACGCCTCTAAACAGCACCACAGATTCGGTCAAACCCTTTTTGTAAAAAATCTCACATAATTTGCCGGGGCCAGGAACCGTGGGGCTTTATGTGCGTCTGTTTATGCTCCCGCAGCGGTGATCCGCGCGAACAGGATTTGGTAGAAGTCCTCTCCTCCCTCGGCGTCGAACATCGCCATCACCTGGCGCAGCCGGGCAACGCTGAGCGGTCGCCGCGCGCCGTCAGCTACGATCGCCCCTATTCCTTTGAGATGCGCTAGCAATCCGCGCGCCCCGCCACAGAGAAGCGGCACCTCTTCGTCGAACGCAAAGGCGTCGGCATGATGCGCAAGCATGGCCCGGATCGCGCCAAGATCGGGATAGGCCGGTATCCCCGTGCTCAATTCGCAGCGCGCGTGCGCCGCGCGCCACCGCGCAAAGCTGCCCGCGCCCATGGTCGAGAAGATGAGGCTGCCGCCGGGCCGGAGCAGACCGACCAGCCGGTCACACGCACCGGCAAGATCGTCGAACCACTGAAAGGCGAGGCTTGAGACGATGAGATCGAACCATGGCCCTTCGAAAGGCGGCGATTCGCCGTCCATGGGAAGGAAGGTCCCGGCCACCATCGCGCCCTGCCCTGCACGTGCGACCATGGCAGGCGACAGGTCGGTAACGATGAGTTCGGCCGCCGGCCAGCGCGCCTGGATATCCCGCGTCAGCAAACCGGTGCCGCAGCCCACTTCCAATATGCGCATGACGCCGCCCGGCTTTTGCCGATAGGCCAGTTCCGCCACGAGCGCGGCGGCGAAGCGTTGCGGACCGGCATGGTCGTCATATCGGCCAGCTGCAGCGCCGAATGCCTCGCTTATCCGTTGCTTGCGTCCGCTGGTCATCGCCCAGCGCTTCTGGCAGAGCCGCGACCGCTTGCCCATAGAGGAAAATCCATCATGACCGCCGCCGACCGCATCCCCGCCCTTGACGTGCTGCGGGGATGCGCCGTGCTCGGCATATTGTGGATGAACATCACCGCCTTCGCCCTGCCCGAAACAGCCTATTTCAATCCTGCGGTCAGCGGACATCTGGCGCCGGCCGACATCCTTTGGTGGGCGTTCGGTTTCGTGCTGGTCGACGGCAAGATGCGCGCATTGTTTTCGATGCTCTTCGGCGCGTCCATATTGCTACTCATAGATCGGGAGGAAATGGCCGGGCGCAATGGCGTGCATACGCATAGAAAGCGTATGGCCTGGCTGTTCGTCATCGGCATCGCGCACGGCATTCTCCTATGGTGGGGCGATATCCTGGCGGCCTATGCGCTGCTCAGCCTGGTCGCGCTTCCCTTTGCCAAGCGCGAGCCGATCGGGCTGGTTAAGACCGCCTTTCTGTTTTTCCTGCTGCATTTTCTGCTCTGTGCGCTGTTCGTGGGCAGCCTGATCGTATGGAGCCATGCCGTCGGCGCACCGGACGCGGACATGGCGGCACGCGCTGCCTTCGATTCGTTCATCGCCCCCTATCGCGATGCGGACGCGCCGTCGGTAGTGCGGGAGCTCTCAGCGATGCGGGGCGACTATGGCGACATCGTCGCGCGCAATCTGGCCCGTTATCCCGCTCAATGGTTGTGGTCGCTGCTGTTCATGGCGTTCGACACGATCGGATTCATGCTGCTGGGCATGGCGATGTTGAAAAGCGGCTTCCTGACCGGACGCTGGGCGCCCGAACTATATCTGCGCACCGCGCGCCACTGCTTCCTGATCGGCCTTCTTCCCATGATCGGTCTGGCGGCATGGATCATTATGCGGGGTCATCCGCCGCTGACGACGCTGGGCGCGGGCATGGCCTGGGCCTTTCCCTTCCGCATTCCTCTGGCGGTGGGCTGGGCCGCGTTTCTCCTTTGGTTGTTCACGGCCGGACGCGGAATCGTCATCGCGCAAAGACTGGCAAGCGTCGGCAGGCTGGCACTCAGCAATTATATCCTGAGCAGCATCGTGATGACGGGCATCTTCTACGGATGGGGGTTTGGTCTGTTCGGCCATATCCGGCCTGCGTCGCTTCCGTTGTTCGTTCTTCTAGGCTGGGCGCTTATCATTTCATGGTCTCCCAGGTGGGACCGGCGATTCGCGGCGGGCCCATTGGAATGGCTATGGCGCAGCCTCTCGCGCGGCAGAATGCAAAAGATTCGCAAGAGCGGCTGATTTCCTATTGCGACCCATTATCATCACGGCTATCTCTTATGGCAGGAGAAAGCCCAATGGTCGTCTGCGTCTGTAATGCGATACGGGAAAAGGATTTGAAGGCCGCCGCGCGCGATGGCGCCGACACGCCTTGCCGCGCCTATGCGCGCTTTGGCCGACGTCCCAAATGCGGCCAGTGCGTCCCCTATGCCCGCACGATCATCGCGGCGGAACTGGCCTCTGCCTGACGCTGCGACGCAACCGCAGAACTTGGCCAAGTCTCCGCGAGAACAATTAGCAATAGCGTAAATAAAAATCCCGGACTTTCAACGGTTTCGGGGTTAACATCGGGTCGTCGCCGCCTTATAATCCGGCTATCAAATCAAGCTGGAGCATTGTCATGAAGGGCGACCCGAAGGTCATCGATTATCTGAACGAAGTTCTGAAGAACGAATTGACCGCGATCAACCAATATTTCCTTCATTATCGTATGCTCAATCACTGGGGCATCGAAAAGCTCGCCAAGTTCGAGTATGAAGAGTCTATCGACGAGATGAAGCATGCCGACAAAGTAGCAGAACGCATTCTCTTTCTCGACGGCCTGCCCAATTTCCAGCTGCTCGGTCGCCTGAAAATCGGCGAGACGGTGGAGGAGATCCTCAAGTCCGATCTCGAATTGGAATATGAAGCCCTGCCCGCACTGCGCGACGGCATCGCCCATTGCGAGACGGTGCGCGACTTCGTGACCCGCGATCTGTTTCAGATGATCCTGGACAGCGAGGAAGAGCATATCGATACGCTGGAAACCCAGTTCGAAATGATCGAGCGCATGGGTATCCAAAATTATGTGCAGTTGCAGAGCAAGGCGCGCGAAGAGTGATGTACGTAGGGGGAGGCGGTCTTAAGGCCACCTCTCCCTCTACGATATCGGTCAGATCAGCGCGTCGAGCACGCCGATCATCGGCAGGTCAGCGGGCGGCATGGACAGGCTGAACATCTGCGCCGGGCGCGCCCATTGCAGCGCCGTCGCGTGCCGCGCCTCGGGCGCTCCTTCCCACTTCCGGCAAACGTAAAGCATCAACAGCATGTGCCGGTCACCCACCGGCGCGCTGGCGAAGGTCGCCGGCGCCAGACAGCTGGCATGGGTCCGCACCCCCAATTCCTCGTGCAACTCTCGGATCAGCGCCTGTTCCGGCGTTTCGCCCGGCTCGACCTTGCCGCCGGGAAATTCCCAAAGTCCCGCCATCGGCCTGCCTTCGGGCCGCCGCTGCAAAAGCACGCGGCCATCGGCATCGATCAAGGCCGCAGCGACGACCAGAAGAGGCGAGGAAACAGGCATAATGGATCGGACGCAGCCTTTTGTTAACGCTGTCGGCCTTATGGCTAGGCCAGACATATTAGGCGAGCACTATCCTATGCGGGGGCTGAAGGCATATCTGGCGCGCTTGGCGCTGTGGCGCTGCGAGCGGGGGGCGACCGCGATCGAATATGGATTGATCCTTTCGCTGGTCGTCCTTGCCATACTCGCTACGCTTTCCAGCTTTGCCAGCAAGACGACCGGCATGTGGAACAATGTAGCGGCCGAAGTGATCGCGCATTAACCTTCGAAATCTGACAAACGCGATCATTGCATTAAACATTTCTCAACCGAACTTCCCTAAATCTGCCGTTGCTGACCTAATCATTGATATCGGGACGGCCGGGTAACAGGTAATTTTCCAGTCAGGAGACTAGATATGAAGTCCATTCGCAAGATGCTGAAGAATGACAAGGGTGCGACCGCCATCGAATACGGCCTGATCGCCGCTCTGATCGCTGTCGCCGCCATCGGCGCGATGAGCAGCCTGGGCGGTAAGCTGAACACGACCTTCAACGGCGTCAGCGGCAACCTGAAGTAAACCTTTTAGGTTCACGAATGGAAAAAAGGGTCGGCGGTCATTCCGCCGGCCCTTTTTGATGTTCTAGGTCGGTCAGAGGACGAGTTTCACCTGCTGTCCGGGCCGCAGCGTGCTTTGCGCCGTCAGCGCATTGAGCGTCAGGAAACGCTCCAGTTGCAGATCGCCATAGGCCATGCGCCGGGCGAGCGACTGGACGGTGTCGCCGGCCTTGACGGTTACGACGCTGACCCGCCGGCTCTTGATCGCCCCGGCATCCTGCGCCGAAAGCCGTTGCAGCGATTCAACCATCGGCGCGAACGGACCGATGCCGCTGCCCGCCTGGGTCAGCAGCACGAAATGATAGGCTTTGCCGCCACCGAAATCATAGGCGAAAACGGTCGCATCGACCTGGCCCGACTGACTGTTTGCGCGCACCGTCCGCCAGGCGGCCGGCAAACCGTTGACCGTCGTCCGTTGAACTTCCCCCTGCGGCACCGCGCCGCCGCCGCCCAGCTTCGCGAGCACCCCGTTCACATAAGCGGGCAGATCGTTGGAGAGTGACCCTGCGGCGAATTGCGCCTGCCCGCCAGAGCCGGCGATCGACACTGCGCTCGCGCCATTTTCCATTCCGAAACCCTGCGGTGCGGTGAAGGCCAAGCGTAAATCGGGATGGCGGAATCGGCTGCCTTCGATCACCCCTTGTTTGGGATCGTCGCCATAGAGCACGCCGTCCAATGCTTTGAGAAACACCTCCCGATTGCGATTCGTGGTAGTTGCGCCGCTGCGCTGCGCGATCTGCGCCGCGCGCCCGACGCGCGATGCAGGGTCGGGGTGGGTGCTGGCCCATTCCGGCACCGACCGCGCATTGCCGCTGGTCCGCGCATCAAGACTGCTCTGCGCCGCGAGCGAGGCGAGCATGGAAGAAAGCGCGCGCGTATCATAGCCGGCCGACGCCAGATAACGGATACCCAGATCGTCAGCCTCATATTCCTGGCTGCGCGAGAATTTGAGCGTCAGCAATTGTGTGCCGGTGCCGATGCCCCGTTGCAGCAGCGATCCCAGCGCCGAATCGCCCAGCAGCGCACCCGTCAGCACCTGAAGCAATCCGCCGCCGATCGCATTGCGCTGCGACGTCCTTTGCCGCCGCTGGCCATGTTCGGCGGCGACATGGCCGACTTCGTGGCCCAGCACGCCCGCCAGTTCGGCCTCGTCGTTCATCAGCGCCATCAACTGCCGCGTCACATAGACATAGCCGCCAGGGATGGCGAAGGCATTGTTGACCGGGGAATTGAGCAGGGTGACGGTGAAGTCGCCCTGCGCGTTGGACAGGCCCGACTGCACGGCGATGCGGCGCCCGACCGTCTCGACATATTTCGCCTGCGGACCACTATAGGCGCCGCCAAATTCCTCAAGCAGTTGCGGATGCAGTTTGGCGCCCGTCGCCTTGTCTTGCGCAGAGATCGAACTCACCGTGCGAATCGCCCGGCTTTGGCCCACGACCGCCGGCGCCGCCAGCATCGTCGCCGCTGCGATGCCAAGCCCGCCCGCGCATAAGCCAAATCTGCCGATCATAGCCACAACCCTCCTATAGTCGGGGGCGTAACGACCGATTGCGTCGGAGCGTTCCCTGGCTTGCCGGGGCGTGTCGTCAGGCGCCGATCGCCAGAAATTTGTCGGCCCGGTCCGCGCGCACGGTGTCGGCGTCGAGGCCGCTCATCGCGTCCAGTTCCTCGCCGATCGCCGCGGCGAGATTGGCGATGGCCGCGACCGGCTCGCGATGCGCGCCGCCGACCGGCTCGGGCACGATGCGGTCGATGACGCCCAGCGCATGGAGATGCTGCGCCGTCACCTGCATCGCGGTCGCCGCCTCGCTCGCCTTTTCGCCGGTCCGCCAGAGGATGGAGGCGCAGCCTTCCGGCGAGATCACCGAATAGATCGCATGTTCGAACATCAGCACGCGGTTCGCCGCCGCCAGCGCCACCGCGCCGCCCGATCCGCCTTCGCCCACGACTGCCGCCACCATCGGCACGCCCATGGCCAGGCACTGCTCGGTCGAGCGCGCGATCGCTTCGGCCTGCCCGCGCTCTTCGGCCTGGATGCCGGGGAACGCACCGGACGTATCGACCAGGGTCACCACCGGAAGGCCGAAGCGATCGGCGAGCTGCATCAGGCGGATCGCCTTGCGATAGCCTTCGGGCTTGGCCATGCCGAAATTATGGCGCACGCGGCTCGCGGTATCGTCGCCCTTCTCATGGCCGATCACGACCACCCGCCGCTCGTCGAGCGTGGCGAGGCCGCCGATGATCGCCTGATCGTCGGCAAAGGCGCGGTCGCCGGCCAGGGGCACGAAATTGTCGAACATGCCCGCGACGAAATCCTTGAAATGCGGGCGGTTGGGATGACGCGCGACCTGCGTCTTCTGCCAGGGCGTCAGCTTGGCATAGGTTTCGGTGAGCATGCGCGCGGCGCGCTGCTCCAGCTTTACGATATCGCCGTCGATATTGATGTCGCCCGCATCAGCGGTCGCGCGCAATTCGATGATGCGCGCTTCCAGCTCGGCGATCGGCTTTTCGAATTCAAGGAAGCTGACCATGGAAAAAGCCGTTAGGACGCCTGCGCTTCCCCGTCAACGCGCCGCAGCCTCGCCCCGGACGCGATATCGCCGAGCGGATGGCGGCTGTTGACCAGTTCGACCAGCCGGCGGCTGTCGACATGGGTATAGATTTGCGTGGTGCCGATGTCGGCATGCCCCAGCATCGACTGAAGCGCGCGCAGGTCAGCCCCGCCCTCCAGCAGATGCGTGGCGAAGGCGTGGCGAAGAACATGCGGGCTGACGCGATCGGGGGCGATGCCCGCCGCCGCCGCCAGATCCTTGACGAGCTGATAAAGGCGGATGCGGCTGAGATGGCTCTTGCCCGAGGGGAAGAGCCAGGCGCTTGGCAAGGGCACATGGACGAGCCAGGCCGCCACCGCCGCCCGCGCGCGATCGGAGATCGGCACCATCCGCTCGCGCGCGCCCTTCCCCTTGAGGATCAGGAAAGGCCGATCGCTCGCCAGCGCGCGACGGGGCAGCGACACCAGTTCGGTCGCGCGCAGGCCCGATCCGTAGAGCAGTTCGATCAGCGCCGAGAGACGCAGGTCGAGCGGCACGGGCGGGGTCGCAGCGCATCTTTCGGCAATCACCGCGAACAGCGCGTCCACCTCCGCCGTCGACAATATTTTGGGCAGGGACCGGCGCTGTGTCGGACGGGGCAAGGCGGACGCCGGATTGTCGCCGCGCAGTCCTTCTTCCTCCAGAAAAGCGAAGAAAGCGCGAAGCGCCGACGCCTTACGCGCGACGCTGCTAGCGGCCAGCGGCGCCCACAGGCTGGCAAGCCCCGCCACGGCCGCCTTGTCCGCTGTCGCCAGACCGCCCAGAGCCTCGCCCGCGCCGGCCAGGTCCGCGCGATAAGCAAGCAGCGTGTTGCGCGCCGCGCCGCGCTCTGCCGCCATCATTTCAAGGAAGCGATCAATCAGGGCGGCGTCGCCATCCATCGATCTAAAGCCGCGTCATCGCCTCGGCGGCGATCATCCGCGCTTCAGGATCTAGCCCGACCCGGTGCAACGCGGCGACGATATGGTAGAGATGCGCTGGCGGCAGCGCGTCCCATTGCGCGGCCTGCATCCCCACCGCCGCGAGCAGCGCGACGGTCGCCTGCTCCTCGCGCGCCGCCGCACCGGCGATCGCATGCGCCCAAGCGCTTGTCGGGACGAGCGACAAGCCATTGTCGCGCCCCAGTGCCGCCGCGTCGCCGGCCGAAAGACGCGACAGACCGGCGAGCGCCGCGATCAGCATCTGTCCCTTGCGCGGCTCCGCCTCTTCGACAAAGGCCGAGACCCGCCCGCTACCCGCATCGACGACGGCGCTCGGCGCACCGACCGCCAGCAGCGCCCAAAGATCGTCGGCACCGTCGCCTTCGATCTGCCCGAGCGCGCGGGCCCAGCGGGCGGCGTTGCGGTCATAGCCCGCGCTCAGCATCGCGGCGACAAGGCTCGCCGCATCGCGCGCATCGGCCTGAGAGACGGGCAAGGCAGCGGCCGCGCGGGCGGTGGTGATGAGCCCGACATAATCGGGTCGCGCCTTGTCCTGCCACAATGTCCGCATCGCCGCGATCCGCGCGCCGACGGTCTCACCACTATAGGCGGTGCGCAGCGCATCGATGCGATCCGCCATCGGCGCGGGCGCATCGCCGTCGATGCCGGCCGCGCCATAGAGGCCGACCAGCGCCGCGCTGGAAAAGACGCCAAGCCGGGCGGCGATCTGCGCACCGGGCAGGCGGCGCGCGGCCGACAGCGCGGGCGCGCGAGCTTCCCAGGCGCGCACATGCGGGGCAACAGTGCCGAACAGGCTCTCTGGAATTTCAACGTTGAGCGCGGTCGCGAGGCCGAACCGCCAGGCGGTGAGACTGTCCACCCCGTCCCATTCGATCCGCACCGAACGGCGCGCATTGAAGCCCGTACCAACCAGCTTTTCCGCGAGCCGGTAATCGATGCCGCGCACGGTGCCGCGACGCTGTGCCTGGTTGAGCGCGCCGCTCGCCGTGCCCTGATCGCCCGACAGCGCCGGGCAGATGGCGCGGGTCATGTCCCAGCCCGGCTCCTTGCTGAAACGCAGCGCGCCTTCCGACAGGGGGCAGAGGCCCGCCGGATCGGCGGCCGCCAGATAGGTCTGCATCGCGATCGCGTAGAGGCGAGGCGTAAAATTGTCGGGATCGACGCTTTGCACCAGCAGCCGGGCGCTATCCGCTTCGCCCATGCGCAGAAGCAGCCAAGCGCGCTCCGCGACCCAGTCGGCCCCGTCGATGCCGCGCGGCGTGTCGGTCGCCGACAGCAACGCGCGGCGCAGCAGGATGGAGGCCCAGCGCGACGTGATCGGCGTGCGCATCTGACGCATCAGCGTCGCGAGATACTGACCCGATTGCGCGCCGAAGGCGTCGGGCGCAAGGCCGCGCGTCTCCGGCGTCAGCGCGCCGATGCGATCGAGCGAGCGGCGTGCCGTTTCGGGCAGATCATATTGCGCCTTCTGCGCCGCCAGTTCCGCTTCGCTGAGCTTGACCTCGGCCGCATTGGGCGCCTCGTCCGGCACGGGGGGCGCGATCGGGAAAGCGGGAACGGCCACCGCCGGACGACCCGGCTGGGGCGCGGCAGGCGTCGTCGCTGCGGGAGGAGGCGGCGCTGCGGGCGTATCGCCAAAACCGGGAGGCAGCAGCGATTCGGGCGTATCCTGCGCGATCACCGGCAAGGCGAGGGCCAGCGCAAAGGCGCCCGCCGTCCACCTGGCATTACCCCCCGGCCAGCGCATCCGCCTTATTTACCCAGCTGCTCGGCGGGAATGGTCTTTTCGACGCGCGCCTGTTGCTGTTCGCCGCCACGCGACCAGAGGAAGACGAGGAACAGCACCAGCAGGACCACGATCGCTATGGGGATGATCGGCAGATTCGACCGACGGCGCGATGAGCCGCTGAAGCTGCTAAAATTGCTTTTATTCTTCATGAAACCTTCCGCCCGGATCATGGCGCAGCAGCCAAGTTGCGTATTTGCCTATGGAACGGCTGGCTGTATAGCCCCGCCATCCATGCAGCGAAACAGCAAATCTTGTCCGCCTGCCGCCACGCGCGCCCCTATCGTCCTCATCGGCATGATGGGCGTCGGCAAGTCCACGGTCGGCCGACGACTGGCAGC
>JBEVMZ010000109.1:0-10316 GCA_040508335.1 Sphingobium sp. | reverse complement strand
GCGAGGATTTCATGGCCGCGCTGAAGCGCGTCCAGCCGTCGGCGATGCGCGAGGTCATGGTGCAGGCGCCCGACATCAGTTGGGAGGATATTGGCGGCCTCGACGACGCGCAGATGCGCCTCAAGGAAGGGGTCGAGCTGCCGCTCAAGGACCCTGAGGCGTTCCGCCGGCTTGGTATCCGCCCGGCCAAGGGCTTCCTGCTCTACGGCCCGCCCGGCACCGGCAAGACCTTGCTGGCGAAAGCCGTCGCGCGCGAAGCGCAGGCGAACTTTATCGCCACCAAATCGAGCGACCTCCTGTCCAAATGGTATGGCGAAAGCGAGCAGCAGATCGCCCGCCTGTTTGCGCGCGCGCGGCAGGTGGCGCCCACGGTCGTGTTCATCGACGAACTCGACAGTCTGGTGCCTGCGCGCGGCGGGGGGCTTGGCGAACCACAGGTGACGGAGCGGGTGGTCAATACCATTCTGGCCGAAATGGACGGGCTGGAGGAACTGCAATCGGTCGTCGTCATCGGCGCGACCAACCGGCCCAATCTTATTGATCCCGCGCTGCTGCGGCCGGGCCGCTTCGACGAACTCATCTACGTCTCGGTGCCGGAAAAGGCCGGGCGGCGGCGGATCCTGGACATTCACACGGGTAAGATGCCGCTCGCCGACGATGTCGATCTCGACGATCTGGCCGAGCGAACCGAGCGGTTTACGGGTGCGGACCTTGAGGATCTGGTGCGGCGCGCGGGGCTAGTCGCGCTGCGCCAGTCGTTGTCCGTCGAAAAGGTGACGCAGGCGCATTTCGACGAGGCGCTCAAGGACACGCGGGCTTCAGTGACACCTGAAGTGGAGCGCGAGTACGAGCAGATTCAGGCGCAATTGAAGCAGAACGCGCTTCAACTTACGCCGATCGGCTTCGTCGCGCCCGGCATGTTGCGCGCGCGGGAACGCGAAGACTGAAAAGACGCGCGACCGGTGGGGCTGTGAAACAACCCCGCCGGTTGCGCGTTCGCCGTCTTCATGCTGTTTCCCGAACCCGCTTGCCAGACGGCTGGCGATTTGCGAGCGCATTTCTTTTGACGACAGGCGGGACGAATATGGCATCCACTCCCTTGAAAGCGCGCGGTGGGAACCCGGCGAAGCCATCGCGGCAGGGCTTCATGGGTCAGTGGGGCATGTTCTTCCGGCAGTTCGTCAAGCATCCCGGCATGGTCGGGTCGATCATCCCCTCATCGCGGGCGCTGGTCGATGCGATGCTCGATCCGGTCGACTGGGACGCCACGCGCCTATTCGTGGAATATGGGCCGGGTGTCGGCACCTTTACCCGATCGATCCTGGAACGGATGCATCCTGATGCAACCTTGCTCGCGATCGACTTGAACCCCGATTTCGTTTCCTATCTGGAAGAGGCCATTCCCGACCCGCGCCTGCGTGTCGTCCATGGTTCGGCGGCCGATGTGGGGCGCTTCGTGGCGGAAACGGGCCAGCGGTCGGCGGACTATATATTGTCCGGCTTGCCGTTCTCGACACTGCCGCCGGGTGTCGGTGAAAGCATCTGCCGCGAAACGCGCGCTGCCCTTCGACCTGGAGGGGCATTTCTCGTCTACCAATTTTCCGCGCATGTCGCGGCCTTGCTCAATGCCAATTTCGATCGCGTCGTAGCACGCACGGAATGGCGCAACATTCCGCCCTGCCGCTTGTTCGAAGCGACCAAATCGGAAAAAATCGCTCGCGCAGCCTGAGCGAATATTGCCGATACGCTGCCAATTGTTTCACCGACATTGACTCGAATACATAATTGACCGACTGATTTCCCCGGGGAAATAGGGGGTCAGGCATGGGGTCGCGGGGCCATGACTGCTCGGCGGCGGACGCTTTCCTAAGCGCCGCGCTCGAGCCGCATTTGTGGGACGAGGCATTGCGGGCCATGGCCGCCGCAACGGGATCGGCGCATGGGCAATTGATCGGGTTCGGCGCAGGCGCGGGGTCGTTCAACTGGATCAGCGACATCGATCAGAGCATCGTCGCGAAAAGCAGCGCGCTCGACATCGCGTCGCCCGATCTCAACTTCCGCGTAGCCGCCGACCGGCTCCCTGATCGTCCTTACATCGTGCATGAAGGTCATTACGACATCGTCCGGCAGACATCATTGCGCGCCGACGATTATCTCGATTTGTGCGCCGAATATGATATTTTCGAAGGCTGTCAGACCCGGCTCCTGGAGGACCGGGACAAGATGATCGGCCTTGCCCTGCTGCGCGACAGCAAGGACGGGCGTACGACGGAGGCGCAGCGGAAAATCTTCGCCGAACTGGCCGCCCATGCCGGCGTTGCGGTCAGGCTTCAGCAAGCCATGGAAAAGCAAGGCTTCGCACTTCTCTCCGGCACGTTCGAGGCGATGGACCGGATATGTTGGCTGCTCGACGGCAGCGGCCGGGTCGGCGGCATGACGCCGCGTGCCGAAACGCTGCTCTCGCAAGGGCGCGTCCGGGTGGAGGATGGATGGCTCGCGGGCCAAGGCCCCGAAGAAAACCGGCACATCGGTCGTGCCATACGCGCGGTGGTGGGCGAGCCGACGCGCATCGCCGACCCCGTCGCACTGGTGGACGAGGATGGGAGCGTGGCCATCATGCTCGACTTTTATCCCTTGCCCGCGCGCCCTTGGTCGTTGCCTTTCGCGCCGCGCGCGGTGGTGATAGCGCGCCTGGCCGCACCGACGAGCGGCACCGCCGTCCGGCTTGTGCGCGCCTTTCGCCTGACCCCGGCGGAAGCGGACATCGCCATCCGCCTTGCCGGCGGCATGTCCCGCCGTGACATTGCCGGGGCGCGGGGGGTGAGCGCGGAAACGCTCAAGGTGCAAATTCGCAGCATTTACGAAAAGACCGGCTGCAACCGCGAATCGCAATTGGTGCGGATGCTGGCGCTGCTGGGCGACTAGAGCGGTTCCGAGCAGGGGACGCTCCGACGCTCCTGCGGTCCGAACATGCACCAACCTATTTTAACAAGAACTGCGGTGGCTTACCCCGAATGGGGTATGTGCCGGATGACCGGACGCAGTATCGAGATGCTCGGGCAGGAAGCTGCTCGCTGGCGGCCGGGTCATACGCGACCCATGGCCCGGTCGCTGGACCTGTCGCCGCGCATTTGTGCCGCCGCGCTTTCATGCTAAGCCCCTGGCCGCGCCAAGGCCGAGGACAAAGCGAAGTGAACGACCTGACCCAGACTCCCGAGATGCTGATCGCAACGATGGGCGCGCGCGCGCGCAAGGCAGCTGCTTTGCTCGTCGGCATAGACGACGCGCGCAAGGCGCAAGCGCTGCTGCTTGGCGCGCAGGCGTTGCGGGACCATGCGCCGGCCATCCTCGCGGCCAATGCGCGGGATATGGAGAATGCGGCGGCGGCTGGTCTGTCGGCGGCGATGCTCGATCGGCTGCGGCTCGACGCGGCACGGATAGAGGCGACGGCGGCGGGGGTCGACCAGGTCGCGCGACTCGACAATCCCCTGGGCAGCGTCATCGACCGGCAGGTGCGCCCCAATGGGCTCGAACTCCGCCGCGTGCGCGTGCCGCTGGGCGTCATCGGCATCATCTATGAAAGCCGCCCCAATGTGACCGCCGATGCGGCGGCTTTGTGCCTACGCGCGGGCAATGCCGTCATCCTGCGCGGCGGCAGCGAGGCGAAGGAGAGCAACCGGGCCATTCATGCCGCCATCGTTGAAGGACTGGTCGCGGCCGGTCTGCCCGCCGATGCGGTGCAGCTCGTGCCGACGACGGATCGCGCGGCGGTGGGCGCATTGCTGCGCGCGGCGGAGTTCATCGACCTAATCGTGCCGCGCGGGGGCAAGAGCCTGGTCGCGCGCGTGCAGGAGGAGGCGCGGGTGCCCGTGCTCGCGCATCTTGACGGGATCAACCACAGCTATGTCGACGGCGCGGCCGATCCCGATATGGCGGTCAGCCTGGTCGTCAATGCCAAGCTGCGGCGGACCGGGGTGTGCGGTGCGACCGAAACGATATTGATCGATCGTGCCTATGGTCAGGCGCCCGCGCTGGTCGCCGCCCTGCTCGACGCGGGCTGCGAAGTGCGCGGCGACGAGGCAGTGTCGGGCATGGATGCGCGCGTTGCCGTGGCAAACGACGCGGATTGGGATACCGAATATCTCGACGCCATCGTCTCGGTTCGCCTGGTCGACGGGGTCGAGGAGGCGCTCGATCATATCGCGGCGCATGCCAGCCATCATACCGATGCGATCATCACGCAGGACGGCGCGGTGGCCGAGCGTTTCCTCAATGCCGTCGACAGCGCGATCGTCATGTGGAACGCATCGACCCAGTTCGCCGACGGCGGCGAGTTCGGGCTGGGCGCCGAGATCGGCATTTCGACCGGGCGGCTGCATGCGCGCGGGCCTGTCGCGCTGGAAGGGCTGACCACCTATAAATGGATCGTTCGCGGCACAGGTCAGGTGCGTCCGTAGGCGTTAGCGCAGGTTCGAGGTTGTTTTATTGCCGGCCCCGGCCAGGGGCGGCAGGGCTTTTGCGGCAAAGGTCACAAAGGTCGCGGATAAACGACAAACTTATTTCGGTCGGGCGACATAATATGTCGCGGGCCATGGTTCACGGTTGAAAGAGCAGCAGTCCGCGCGAAGGCGCGCCGGATGTTTTTAGCGTAGGTCGTAACGCTATTTTATCAGCGCAGCCTGCCGGTAGGACAGCGGAAAACAGGGGGCGTCGCGCCTTGATGGCGATGCGGACTCCTCCGTGGGGCGAATCGGGGCGCGCCGCAGGGAATGCGCAAGCGGGCGCGATCTTGCCAGAATACTGCGCTCGAAGGCGGCGTCTGACCGTTCCCCCTCATCCCCCGCGTGTCGGACGCGGCCCCGCATCGGCCTTCAGCAATATTTTGTAACCGAAGACAAACTTCGGAGACATTGGCGGGGATTATTGCCCGGCGGCAGTATCGGTCCAAGAGGATAGCCGCACAGCTATCGGGCAAAGCTCTTCCATGCGCTGCCTGATCCTCTGCGGATGCGTCCGGACTGTGGAGAAGCCGTCATCATCTTTCCCGTCGCGATCCCGGCATCGCCCCGCCTCCGCCCGGTCCCATGAAGGCGCCGTTGATCCTTGTCGCCGAAGGTCAGCATGATCTGCGGCGCGGCGCGCTGGCGTCGATCGAGCAGGCGGGTTTTCGCACGGCGGTCGCGACCAGTCCGGCGGACTTATGGCGCGCGCTCGACAGCGCGGCGCCGGGCGCGGTGATCCTCGATACGGGTCTGCGCGGGGTGGACGGCACCGATCTGTGCCGCGATCTGCGCCGGCGCAGCGACGTGCCGATCATCCTGGTCGGCGCGCAGAGCACGGAGATCGACAGAGTCGTCGGGCTGGAAGTGGGCGCAGACGACTATATGTCCAAACCCTATTCCCCCCGCGAACTCATGGCCCGCCTGCGCGCGGTGCTGCGTCGCGGGCGCGGGGAGCGGGCGGATGCCGATCAAAAGCCGTCCTGCGTCCGGTTCGACGACTGGACGCTCGACCTTGCCCGGCATGAAGTGCGCGGGCCGGACGAGCGGGCGATCGAGTTGACGGCGGCCGAATTCGGTTTGCTGGTCGCCTTGGTCGATCATGCGCAGCATGTGGTACCCAGAGCCCGGCTCATGGAACTGGCCGGCGCCACGCCGGGCCAGACGTCCGACCGCAGCATCGACGTGCTGGTCAGCCGCCTGCGCAGCAAGCTCAAGCGGGAAGGGCGGCCGTCGCCGATCGTGACGATTCGCGGCGCCGGCTACATGCTGGGGGCCGACATCATCGCTGTAGACGGTCCCGCTCAAAACCGGTCAGACACATAATTTAACAATCCGGGTGCAACGCAGCAAATCCCCGGCCTTAACTGGTTTGATAGGCAGTTCCCCTCCCCCCGGGTTCTGCGACCCTAAACCATAAAAGGAAGGTCGATATGAACGAGCTTATCGGTCGTGTATTCAGTTTCGAAAGCCACGTCTTTCCGAACCAGAGCGCGCTTTACAACCGCCTCGCCAGCGACGGGCAGAGCCCCAAGGCGTTGATGATCTCCTGCGCCGACTCGCGCGTCGTCCCCGAACATATCATGCAGGCGGAGCCCGGCGATCTGTTCGTCTGCCGCAACGCGGGCAATATTGTGCCCCCGCATGCGACGCAGAATGGCGGCGTCACCTCCACGGTCGAATATGCGGTCATGGTGCTGGGCGTGCGCGACATCATCGTGTGCGGTCACAGCGATTGCGGCGCGATGAAGGCGCTGGCGACCGAGGCCGACCTTGGCGGCATGCCCAATGTCGCGGCCTGGCTGCGTCATTCCCATGCCGCGCAGAAGGTATGCCGTGAAAATTATCCGGCCGACCTCGCGCCGTCCGACAAGCTGCGCAACATGGCGCTGGAAAATGTCGTGGTGCAGCTTGCGCATCTGCGCACGCATCCTTCGGTCGCGTCGGGCATCGCGCGCGGCGAAATCGCGCTGCACGGCTGGTATGTCGATATCCACGCCGGGCAGGTGCTGGGCCTCGACGGGGAAACCGGCCGCTTCACGCCGCTGCGCGAGGACGCACCCTTCCCCGTGGCGCTGCCGCACGGTCGCCGTCTCGCAGGTGACCTCATGCCTATCGCGGCGGAGTAACCTCCATGCTCAAGGCTCTTTCCGGCGGCACATTCAGCCGTGACTTCACGGCGTCGATCGTCGTCTTTCTGGTCGCCATGCCCTTGTGCATGGGGATCGCCGTCGCTTCCGGCGTGCCCCCGGAAAAGGGCCTCATCACCGGCATCATCGGCGGCCTTGTCGTCGGTGCGCTTGCAGGGTCGCCGCTTCAGGTCAGCGGCCCTGCCGCCGGCCTTGCCGTCATCGTCTTCGAAATCGTGCGGGATCAGGGGCTTTCCGCCCTCGGGCCGATCCTCATCATCGCCGGCGCCATTCAGGTGATCGCCGGTATCGTCCGGGTGGGCGGATGGTTTCGTGCTATTTCACCTGCCGTCGTCCACGGCATGCTGGCGGGTATCGGCGTGTTAATCGTTGTCGGGCAATTCCATGTTCTGTTCGATCATCAGCCTTTGCCGAGCGGCCTTGCCAACTTGATCGCCATGCCCGGCAAGCTGCTGGGTCTGGGCGATCAGGACATGGCGACCGCCTTTGCCGTCGGCATGGTCACGATCGGCGCGATGCTGGGTTGGGAGAAATTCCGCCCGGCGTCCCTGAAGCTGGTGCCCGGCGCGCTCGTCGGCGTGCTCGCCGCGACCATCATCGCCTTCGTGCTCGGTCTGTCCGTCGCGCGGGTCGCGGTGCCCGAATCGATCGTCGCGGCTATCGTGCCGCCGGCGGGCGACTGGGTGGCGCAGCTGATCGATCCAAAGGTGCTGACCACCGCGCTTGCTATCGCCTTCATCGCCAGCGCCGAAACGCTGCTGTCGGCGGCCGCCGTCGATCGCATGCATGACGGCGTGCGTACCGACTATAACAAGGAATTGCGGGCGCAGGGCGTCGGCAACCTGCTCTGCGGCTTTGCCGGTGCGCTGCCTATGACGGGCGTCATCGTGCGCAGCTCCGCCAACGTGCAGGCGGGCGCCGTCACGCGCCTGTCTGCTATTCTCCACGGTGCGTGGATTTTGGGCTTCGTCGCGCTTCTGCCCTGGCTGCTGCGGGAAATTCCGATGGCGGCGCTGGCCGGCATTCTGGTGGTCACCGGCGTCCGGCTGGTCAGCCTGGCGCACGTCAAGCATCTGTTCCGTCATTATGGCCCGCTGCCCGCGGTCGTATGGGCCGCGACGCTCATCATGGTGGTGGCGACCGACCTGCTAACCGGCGTTTTGGTCGGCCTGGCGCTTTCGCTGGTGGAACTGGCGGCCAATGGTCGCAAGATCGGCCTGAAGTTCGACGAGGCGACACGTGACGAGACGCATGAGCTGGCGCTCGACGGCAGCGCCACCTTCCTGATGCTGCCCAAGCTGTCGGCGAAGCTGGAAGCGGCGCCGGCACGCCCGACGATGATCCTCAACATGGATAAGCTGCGGCATATTGACCATACGACGGCGGAAATGCTGCGCGAATGGATCGATCGTCGGCGCGGCAGCGGCACTACGGTCGAGCTGGCCGGCGGCAACGACAAGGTGCGCAGGCTCGTCACCGCGCATTGATCCAACGCATGTCTTGGCGCGCCATCCGTGCCGAAATGTCACACCGGCCCCGGAATTTGCTGCGAGTGCGAATTTGAGGGGTTGAGGCGGACGCTCTCCTGACGGACAAGGGGGGCGTCCGTTGGCATTTGCGACCATAGAGATCGCAGAGTCGACCGGACGCAGGAAGGAACATTCTTTTTCAAAGGGGAATGTTCATGAAATATCCGATCGCTTGCGCTCTTCTCGCGCTCCTTTCGAGCGCTCCGGCCCTCGCACAGGAAGAACCCGCCGGCCCCGTCACCGTATCGGGCAGCGTTGGCCTTGTTTCCGACTATCGTTTCCGCGGCGTATCGCAGAGCGACAAGGGCATGGCCGTTCAGGGCGGCATCACCGTCACGCATGAAAGCGGCCTTTATGCAGGCACCTGGGCATCCAACCTTGCCGGTTGGGGTACGTTCGGCGGCTCCAACATGGAGCTCGACCTGTTCGGCGGCTATGCGGTTCCGCTGACCGAGAACGTCACGCTCGACGTCGGTCTGACTTGGTACATGTACCCGTCGGGCGCGGAAATCACCGATTTCGCCGAGCCTTATGTGAAGCTTTCCAGCCAGATCGGCCCGGTCAAGGGTCTGGTCGGCGTCGCCTATGCGCCCAAGCAGGAAGCGCTGGGCAACTGGTTCAACACGCCGCAGAGCCGCCTGGGCGACAAGGAAGACAATTTCTACATCTGGGGTGACGTCAGCGGCGCCATCCCCGAAACCCCGCTGACGCTCAAGGCGCATCTGGGTTGGTCGAACGGCAATCCCGGCCTTGGCCCCAACGGCACGTCGATCGCGCCCACCGGCAAATATCTCGACTGGCTGATCGGCGCGGACCTCGCCATCCCCGGCACGCCGCTGGTTGCGGGTATCGCCTATGTCGACACCAACATCTCCCGGTCGGAGTCGGTCTATCTGGGGTCGGGCTTCTCCGATCTGGATGACGGTTCGTCGATCGCAAGCGGCAAGGTCGTCTTCTCGCTGACGGCGTCCTTCTGACCTATAGGTGCGGGGGTCGCAGCCGATCCCCGCACCCTTTTCTTCGGCGCTGCGCCCGTGCTTTCGAATGTAAACGAACCATTGCCGCCATCGCCGGAATTATTGCGGAAACACCCCTTGGTTGACCGGCCGGCCCCGGCAGCCTATCTCGCCAAGACATGATTTCATCGCTCCGCGCGCAGGCTGCCGCATGACGGCCCCGTCGATAATCCTGGTCGAGGACGACCCGCCGCTGCGGACGCTGACCGCCCGCGCGCTTCAGGAACATGGCTATCAGGTACGGCCCGCTTCTTCGGGCCCTGAAATGTGGGTCGCCTTCGATGCCGGCCCCGTCGATCTCGTCGTGCTCGACGTCATGCTGCCGGGCACCAACGGCATCGATCTTTGCCGCCAGATCCGGCGCAAGAGCGACGTGCCGATCATCTTCATCAGCGCCAAGGGGAGCGAGACCGACCGGATCGTCGGGCTTGAACTGGGTGCGGACGATTATCTGCCCAAGCCCTTCGGCGCGCGCGAGCTGATCGCGCGCATCCGGGCGATTCTGCGCCGCTCGGGCATGGAACGCGGCCCCGACGAGCATCGCGACAGCGAGGCGAGCTTCGACGGCTGGACGGTCAACTTTCCCCGCCGCGAGCTGCGTTCGCCCACCGGCGGCATCGTCGAGCTGACCGGCGCAGAGTTCGATCTTCTGGGCAGTTTCCTCAGCCATCCGCAGCGGGTGATCGCGCGTGAGCGGCTGATCGAACTGTCGCGCACGCGCATGGGCGACAGCTCTGACCGCAGCATCGATGTGCTGGTCAGCCGGCTGCGGCGCAAGCTGTCGACCAACGACCGGCCCGCGCCGATTACCACGGTGCGCGGCGTCGGCTATATGTTCAGCGCTGAGGTCAGCCGCGCTTGAAGCATCGGTTCAGAGGACGGCTGGGCCTAGTCGGCCGTATCTTTGCCATCCTGCTGCTGACGTTGACGCTTGAATTCGCCGTCGGGACGATGATCTACGAACGGGCGAGCCATCTCTCGCTCCAGGACGACGACGCGCGCCGGCTTGCCGAGCATCTCGTCATTTCGCGCAAGCTGCTGAACGAGCGGCCGGTCGATGAACGGCGCGCAATGGCGATTCAGTTGACGACGGACCGCTACGATATTCATTGGTCGAGCACG
>JBEVMZ010000105.1:0-4400 GCA_040508335.1 Sphingobium sp. | reverse complement strand
CGTTGCTTCACGCCTTGTATCGATGGTCGGTGGTCGGCGCGGCGTGCGTTGCCATTCTCTTCCTCCTCCTCACCGGCGCGACCCAAGGCTTTGCGCTGATCGAGGGGACCGACCGTTTCGCCTATCGGGCGGGCCAAGGCTGGTTCTTCGGCATCGTCATGACGTTCAAGCCGATTCTGGCGGGGCTGATGGGGTTCGTGCGCTATCGCCTCCCTTCCGGACGAGCGATGCGCTGCACCATGCCGCTGCTTTACTGCGCCCTGTTCGCCGCGTCGGCCTTGTTCGGGGAGAAATTCCTGTCGCTGTTAGTCATGACCGGCTTTTACTTCATGCCCTTGCTGGCCTTAAGCCACGGCCTGCCGCGGCGGCGCGGGCTGGCGCTGGGCGTCGTGGCGGCAAGCGGCCTGATCGTCTGCGGGCTGACCTATCATGTCTATTCCGATTATGGCGCGTTGGACCCCGAGCGCACGGCGCAGCGTCTGGCCGGGCGGTTCACCGGGCAGGGCCAGCTTTGGTATGCGGTGATGCATGCGGGCCCCCATCTGCTGCATGTCGATCGCGCCGAGGCGGGGCGCATGGGCGCGGCGATGATCGCGCGGGACGCCGACGACGCGGCATTTACGAGCCGCGCCGGCATATTTCACATGGTGATGCTCTATGCGCCCGAAACGGTTCGCGCGTCGATCTTGCAAAATGCGGGGCGCGTCCAGTTCACCGGCGCCACCGAAGCCTATCTCGCCCGCGTCCTTGGCCACCTGCCGATGCTGGGCATGATCATGCTGCTGGGCTGTATCGGCGGCGTGGTTGCCCATTATGTGCAGGATGCGCTGCTCGCAGGGTCATTGCCGGGATATTTTTTTGCGCTGTTCATCCTGTCCAATTTTACCTCGATGATGAATCAGGCGTCCTTCTGGCAAATCTTCGGCGCGCGCGCGCTGATCTACATCGCCCTGATGCTGATGGCGGACATGGTGTTCCGGACGCTGCTGGCCGGCGGTGAACACCGTGTAGCGGGCCGGCGTGCGCGGGCGGGCGACCAAGAATATCCTGTCCTACAAGAAACCAGATAGGTTAGTTCGCCGATTCTCTGGACCTTATGGAGGATCGCGCTATGCCCAATCCTGTTTCCCTGCCGCCGATCGCGGCGCCCGCGCGCTTCGTGCCGGCGCAGCCGCTTGCCTTCGGCCAACCGGGGGAAGCCGCCGTCGCGGTGGACCGGCTCAACCCCCTGCCCATCGTCATCAGCGCCACCGCCTCGACCGCGGCGGCGATGGCGGGCAGCGTTAATGCCTCGACGCTGGCGGGGCCATTCCAGCCCGAACTGCGCCGGCCGATCTGGATCACCCTGTCGGGCGAATGGATGGGCAGCGTGCGCCTGCTGCGCTCGACCGACGATGGGACGACGCGCCTGCCGCTCACCATTGCGGGCGTCCCGTGGGCGGAGTTCATCGCCAACGCCAATGAGGCGGTGGGCGAGGAAAGCGACGCTGCTGCGACCTATTATCTCGACATCCAGCTGACGGGCGGCACGCTCAGCTATCGGGTGGCGCAATGAGGGGCGGGGGGATGATCCGTCGGACGGCGGGGGCGCTGATGGCGTTTTGGCTGATGGGCCAGGCGACCGCGGCCCATGCGCAGAGCGATCCGGTGGCGCGGGCGCTTTCCGCGCGGGCGCTGACGGAGGCGAGGACGGCGGCGCAGATCGACCGGCTACGCCGCGCCGCGCAGCGCGCGGCGGCGAATAACCCGGAAGAGGCCGATCTTGCGAGCGGCGTCACGATGAGTGTGTCGGCAACGCCCGATGCGGCGCTCACCACCATCTACAATGCCGGCCCGAGCGCGGCCTTGTTCGCGACGAGCGGGGGCAGGCCGACGGCGGCGGGGGGCGCGGCCAACAGCCAGTTCCTCTATTTCCCCGTCGCCAGCGTGGCGCCCGCGACCAACGGCAATGTGGGCGCCGTGCTGACCGCAACCCCCGATTATGCCGCCTGGGGCTGGTCGGCCGCGTTCGAGACCGACAGCGACCGGGTCGAGATCCGCCTGAGCACATGCGCCACCTGCCTGTTCAGGGTGCGCGTCGATGGCCGCTATGTCGGCCGGACGGGAACGGCGGGGGTCAATTATGTCGCTTATGTCCTCGTCGACTTTGCGGGCGTGCGCCGGCCGCGCACGATCACGGTCGAAGCGTCCGACACCAATGCCCTGCGCGGCGTGGCGGTGCGGCCGACGAGCAATATCTGGCGGCCGACGGGGGAGCCGGATCGGATCGTCGCCATCGCCACGGGCGACAGCTATTCGGAGGGGCAGGGGGCAAGCTCGCCTGGCCTGTTCGCCTGGCCCAAGATCCTCGGACGGCTGATGGGGTGGAGCGACGTGCGCCAGGTCGCAGTCGGCGGCACCGGCTATCTGAATTGGGGCGGTGGCCTCAATCGATCGCGCATATCGGCCCAGATCGGCCGCTGGCTGATCGTCAACAACGACCTCAGCCGCGAGGATGTCGCCATTGTCACTGTAGCGGCGGGCTATAACGACCATGGCGCGGTCGGCGGGACGATCTACCCGCCCGAGGAGATCGCGACGCAGGCCTTGGCCGACTGGCGGGCGATCCGGGCGTTGCTGCCGCGCGCGACGATCGTGGTGATGGGGCCACATGCGGGCGCGCGGGGACCGGACGGGCGCACACAGGCGATAGAAGCGGCATTGCAGGCGCGCTTTGTCCAGTGGCGCGACGCGAACGCACTGTTCGTGCCGGTCGTGGGTGCGGGCGGCACTACGCCCTGGATATTCGGCACGGGGCGGGTCGGGGCGCCGACCGGCAACGGCAATGCCGACATCGCCATCAGCAGCGACGGCGTCCATCCGAGCGACGCGGGGCATATGATCTATGCCCGGCGGGCGGCGGCGGCGATCCGGGCGGAGCTTGGCCGCAGAGGCCGGTGACGCGCCGAGCCGTCAACGGGCCAGCGCATAGAGGCGCGCATAGGCTTGCTCCATCGCCTCGACACCGGTCGCTTTGAGGATGGGGGCAAAAGTGCGGGACGAAGGAAGTGCGCTTCGTCCCGCGCCCGCAATCGCCGCCATGCGCGATGCAAGCGCGTCCGCGTCGCCCGGCGGCACCAGCCAGGCTTCCTTGTCACCCGCGATAAGATCGGGCAATCCGCCGATGCGCGCGGCTAGGACGGGCACGCCGGCGCCATAGGCCTCCACCACGACCCGGCCGAAGGGCTCGGGCCAGATCGAGGGGACGACCAGCAGGTCGATGCTTTCGAAAAAGGCGAGCGGGTCCATCGGGCCGGCGAACCGGACGGCCAGCCCCTTTGCCGCTTCCGCGAAGGGCGCAAAACCGTTGGGGGACGCGCCGGCGACGAGCAGGCGGACGTCCGGGTTCGCCATGCGCCCAAATGCGTCGATCAGCAGGCCTACGCCCTTTTCCGCCGTCACGCGGCCCAGATAGCCGAAGGTGAAGGGCTGCCCGGTTCGGTCGGGCCGCTCATACTGTCCGTCGATGCCGGCGAGGGGCGCGCTGTTCCAGATGACCTGCCGGCGGTCGGGCGGGAGCGCGGCGAACAATCCATGCGCCACATGCCGTCGCAATATGTCGCCGCTGACCGCCGCCACGGCGTCGATATGGCGGTGATGCCGCCGCTTGGGCAGGGAAAGCAGGCGGCAGGCGGGGCCGCATCCCCGGCCGCCATGATGCATCGATCCCTGCACGCACATCAGATCATAGTCGCGCAGCGTATGGACGAGACCGATCCCTCGCACGGCGACGGCAGGCCAAAGGCCAGTCGAGACGTCGGTCATCGAATGGCTGTGGACGATGTCGGGCCCCACCGCGTCGAGGACTTGGTCGAAATGGCGGCGCAGGCTGGCATTGAAGGGCATCGCCGCCTTGCGCCAGAACCGTTCGAGACGGCCGTGGGCGGGCCAGTCCTCCGCCCAGAAGCGGGTCGCGTGTGGCATGCGGAAGATGCGGACGCCGTCGCGTGTTTCGTCGGTAAACGCGCCCGGCGTGGTACAGGCGACGGCAACGTCATGGCCGCTGCGCGCCTGTGCCTGCGCCAATGTCGCCATCGACAATTCCGCTCCGCCCAGCACATGCGGGGGATAGAGCATGCCGAGATGAAGGATGCGCATCAGCGCCCGGACCCCACCATATCGAACAGACGCTGCAACGCCTGCCGTGTTTCACTGATGTCGAACCGCGCGGCGTCGATCCGGCCGGCTTCGCCCAGGATCGCGGCATAAGCGGGCGCATCGACCAGTCGCCGGATCGCGGCGGCGAGCGCGGTCGGATCGGCCGGGGGCACGAGCAGGCCGGTGCGCTCATGGTCGATCAGCGACGCGATGGCGCCGCCCTGCGTCGCGATCACCGGCCGGCCGGTGAGCATCGCCTCTAT
>JBEVMZ010000087.1:0-8600 GCA_040508335.1 Sphingobium sp. | reverse complement strand
CGAGCGTATCGCGGTCGCCCGTGCCAATGGCCGACACGCCCTTGCCAGTGGTGATAACCACCTCCATCGGCGCGTCCAGCCGCACCGTGTCGAACTCCGATATGGAATAGGTCTGGCGCGATACCGGAGCTGCCGTTGCGTAAGTTACGCCCGCCGGTACGAAACCACCAGCGACGACCAGACAGGAAAAAGCCGCCGCGATGCGGGCTACCCTTGCTGTCATGCCGATGGCCCAGAGGCGATTCGGGACGGAAGGGCGCGCATCGCGGCGGCCGATAATCATGCCAAAGGGGCCGTGCTTACTCGGCCCTTTCCTTTGCATATTTGGGAGCGGCCTCGTTGAGAATCTCGAGGATCTTCTTGAGTGCGCCCGGCTCGTCCGTCTCTTCCATCGCAGCCAGTTCGCGTGCGAGGCGGCTGGAAGCCGCTTCGAAAATCTGGCGCTCGGAATAGCTCTGCTCCGGCTGGTCGTCAGCGCGGAACAGGTCGCGTGTGACTTCCGCGATCGATACCAGATCGCCGGAGTTGATCTTGGCTTCATATTCCTGGGCGCGGCGCGACCACATGGTGCGCTTTACCTTGGGCTTGCCCTTGAGCGTTTCCATGGCCTCTTCCAGCGTCTTGTTGGAAGACAGCTTGCGCATGCCAACGCCTTCGGCTTTGTTGGTGGGAACGCGCAGCGTCATGCGTTCCTTTTCGAAGCGCAGGACATAGAGTTCGAGCTCCATGCCCGCAATCTGCTCCTTTTGCAGTTCGACTACACGGCCAACGCCATGCTTGGGGTAAACGACATAATCGCCAACGTCAAAGGACAGCGCCTTGGCAGCCATTTGAAACCTTTCATATTCAAGCCGGGAGACGGCCCGCTTTTCGATCCTGATGCGGGGGACGCATCGTGGTGGATCAGCGGATCACCGTCGAGACATGGGACGAGAACTCCAGCACGGGACCATACCCAAAAGCTGATAAGCCCCTTAGCAGCTTCGCAACAAAAAAACCACCCCCGCGCACAGGCGTAGGGGTGGCGACGTCATCGAGCGCAGATTTAGCCGAATGTCAGCTGCCGCTGCCAGGCTCGGGCGAGAAGAATTTCTCGAACTTGCCTTCTACATCCTTCATCGCGTCGGCATCGGCGGGGGCATCACCCTTGACCGTGATGTTGGGCCATTCGGCGGAGAATTTGGTGTTGAGCTCCAGCCATTTCTCAAGGCCGTTCTCGGTATCGGGCAGGATGGCTTCAGCCGGGCATTCGGGCTCGCACACGCCGCAATCGATACACTCGCTGGGATTGATGACGAGCATATTCTCGCCCTCGTAGAAACAGTCCACCGGGCAGACCTCTACGCAATCCATATATTTGCAGCGAATGCAATTGTCGGTCACGACATAGGTCATCGTCTGGACACTCTACAGGTGGAGGCAAAATGGTTGGCCGCTCTGCTATGCGCGGCGCAGGCCAAGGTCAATGCGAGAGTTACTTGTCGGGGTCGAGGCCGAGCTTGAGTTCCTCATAGCATTTCTGCGCTTCGGGCGCGCCGCCGCGCCGGTCGGGCAGCGCCGCCACCCGAACGACGCGCACGCCCGAGGGGTGGGGAAAGGTGATAAGGTCGCCCGCACGCACCGCCGTATGCGCCCGCTCGACCCGGCGGCCGTTGAGGCGGATATGCCCGTCCTCGGCCAGCTTCTGCGCGACCGACCGGCTTTTGGCGAGGCGCGTGAACCAGAGATATTTGTCGATGCGCAGGGTCGGGCCATGGCCGCCCGGCGACGCGTCAGCCATTGCGGCCGAGCAGCGCGGCCAAGCCCGCAAAGGCGTTGCCGGCAGCCGGCGTCGCGGGCGCAGGCGCTGCGGCGGGACGCGGCGACGGTTTGGCGCCGGGTGATTTGGCGCCCGGGCCGGGTCGCCGGTTGCCGCGCGCGGGCTGTGACGCGCGCGGGCGCCCCTTGAACGCCCAGTTCGCTCCGCCCTCTTCCGGTGCCTCGACGGGACGGAAGCCGGCCTGCCGCATCAGTTGCAGGAAGGAGGCTTCGGACAGGCCAAGCGAGACGATCTGCGGGCTGAGCGCGGTAAAGGCTTCGCCCTTGGCCACCGCTTCGTGCGCGGCGCGGGCCATGCGTTCGGCCATATCGATGCGCAATGTCTGTTCACCAAAATTGCGGAAGCCCGCGATCCGTGCGCCCATCTGGTCCTCGCCGGTCCCGGTAACGAGCAAGGTGAGGCCGGGCAGCGGCAGGGGCAGGCATGGCTTCGTCCGCCGCGCCGCCAGCAGCACAGAGCGCCAGCGCGCCGCGCCGGGCTTGAGCAGGCCGGGATGATAAATGTCCATGACGCCGATATCGATGCCGGCCTTGCGCAGCAGATGGCGCTGATCCTTGTCGAGATGCCGCAGCGCCGGGTCGAGATCGGCGCGGTCGATCACCCCCCCCGCATCCGCGAGCTGGGCAAAGACGGCGCGCACGACGGCGGGCACCTCCGGGTCGGCGCTGCTTGCCACCATCTTCACGAGGGGCAGCAGATGCTTCTCCTTTTGCGCTTCAAACCATGTGGCGAGGCGCGCGATCACCTGCTTCTGCACATCCTGCCCCAGCGTCAGCAATGCGCGGTCGAGGCGGATTTCGGGGCTGAGCAGACCCGACCCGGCCAGCAGCGCGGCGACCGGATGCTCGCCCCATTTGATGCCGGGCGCGTCGCCCGCCGCGTCCGTCAGCGCGAAATCGGCGTCGGCCGCCGCGACCAGTTCTTCTGCCTTCACTTGCAATATCCTCTTGAGCCGCCTCTCGGCCGCCGCCAGCAGCAGCTTGCGATCCTGATGCCGACTAGCGGGATCGACCGAGAATCGGAAGCCGTCAAGCCGTCCGATCGCTTCACCGTCGACACAGAGGCTGCCGTCGGCCTCCACCGTGACCGGCAGCGCGCTCGCATCCTGTCCGATATCGCGCAAGAGGATGGAGGTGCGGCGGTCGACGAAACGCTGCATCAGCGCAGCATGCAGCGCGTCGGACAGCTTGGCTTCCAGCGCGCGGGTGCGCTCCGCCATTTCGGCGGGGTGGGCGAGCCAGTCGGGCCTGTGCGCGATATAGGACCAGGTCCGCGTCGCCGCGATTCGGGCAGACAATGTGTCGATATCGCCCTGCACGCTGTCGAGTCGCGCCACCTGGGTCGCAAACCAGTCGCGCGGGATATGGCCGTTGCCCTCTGACAGAAAGCGCCAGACGCGCTGCACCAGCCGGGCATGATGGTCAGCCCCCAGCTTCTGGAAGTCGGGCAGGCCGCAGGCGGCCCAAAGCCGTGTCACCTGTCGCGCCCCGCGTGCGCGCTCGATCACGAGCGGATCGTCGGCCAGTTTCTTGAGGACGGCCAGGTCCACCGCCTCAGGCGCGGCGCGCAGTTCGGGCCGGTCTGGCCGTTCCTCCAGATCGGCGATCAGGGTTGCGACGCTGTCCATGCGCGGGGTGCCGTCACGCCAGAAAAGCTGCTCGATCGGCGGGAAGCGATGCGCCTCGATCGCTTCTATCTCTTCAGGCGTGAAGGCCGCGCCGCCATCCTCCGCGCCCAGACTGCCGAAGGTGCCGTCGCGCTGATGCCTCCCGGCGCGTCCGGCGATCTGCGCCATCTCCGCGACGGTCAGCCGGCGCGTCCTCCGCCCGTCGAACTTGTGGAGCGAGGCGAAGGCGACATGCGCGACGTCGAGGTTGAGGCCCATGCCGATCGCGTCGGTTGCGACCAGATAATCGACGTCGCCATTGAGGAACATCTGCACCTGCGCATTGCGCGTGTGCGGCGAAAGCGCGCCCATCACCACACCCGCGCCGCCGCGAAAACGGCGCAGCATCTCGGCCACGGCATAAACCTCTTCGGCTGAGAAGGCGACGATGGCGGAGCGGCGCGGCAGGCGGGAAAGCTTCCTGGCGCCGGCATAGGACAGCGTCGAAAAACGCGGGCGGCCGATGATATCGACATCTGGGACCAAGGATTTGACCACGCGCGATATGCTGGCCGATCCCAGGATCATCGTTTCTTCCCGGCCGCGCGCACGCAGGATGCGGTCGGTGAAGATATGGCCGCGTTCCGGGTCCGCGCCCAATTGCGCCTCGTCCAGCGCGACGAAAGCATAGTCGGTGAGGCCTCCGGGGATCGGCGCCTGGCCCGGCGTACCGCTGATCGGCATCGATTCGGCGGTGCAGAGGAAATAGCGCGCCTGCGGCGGCACGATCTTTTCCTCGCCGGTGATGAGCGCAACCTGGGCCGCGCCTTTGATCGCGACCACCCGGTCATAGACCTCGCGCGCCAGCAGGCGCAGCGGGAAGCCCATCATGCCGCTCGAATGACCGCACATCCGCTCGACCGCGAGGTGGGTCTTGCCGGTATTGGTCGGCCCGAGGACGGCGGTGATGGGCGATCGGGCGAACTGGACCATAGGGACTATGTCGGGGCTGGCGCGGCGCGGAGCAAGGAGATTGTCCGAATCAACCCGGTTCCGCTCCCAAATCAGCGCTCGCCCGGCGCTTGCCACGCCTCGTCGCAGGCAAGGCGGGTCATCAGGCGTCTTTATTTGACATTAACCCTGCGCCTTCACAACGGGCGCAGAGCGAGGGCGGCGTTGCGTCCGGTCGCCAAAGGGTAGAGCGGGTTGTTTCAGGAACGCCAGATCGAAAACGCCCATGGCGGCGCGACCCTATCCTCATGGATGGCCGATTCGCTGCGTGCCCCTGCGCCGGCACGCGCGGACGACTGGCGCGCGCGGGTGCGTGACTGGGCCGATGCGGTCGAACTCGTCCCCGACCTTGGCCAGCGTATCGGCAGCCTCACCTGGTTTCGGGGGCTCGCCACCTGTTTCGGCCTCTGCGCCACCGCCCTCTATCTCTCGCCCGGTTTCCAGCCGGTGCCGGGCGCACCCGCGCCGCAGCTTGGCCAGGCGCAATATGACGAAGTGCGCAGCCAGATGATTACGCCGCTGGCGCTCGGCGCCGACAGCGGCCGTCGCATGGGGCCGACCGACGCGGTGCAGCCGCTGCGCCAGACGCCTGAACGTCCCCAAATCCAGCTGTCGGCGCAGATCGGCGGCAGCGATACGCTGGGCCGCGCTCTGTCGCGCGCGGGCGTGGGTGGCGGTGACGTCGCGACCCTGCTGGCGATGGTCGGCAGCGACATAGCCGGCGGCGTCAAGCCGGGCACGCGGCTCGACATCACCCTAGGCCGTCGTAGCAGCCGCGACCGGCCGCGCCCGCTCGACCGGCTCGCCTTCCGCGCCCGGCTCGACCTGGACATCATCGTCGAGCGGGCGGGCGGGGCGCTTAGCGTCCGCCGCGTGCCGATCCGCGTCGATGCGACGCCGCTGCGCATCCAGGGCGTCGTGGGCGAGAGCATCTACGCCTCGGCCCGTGCTGCCGGGGCGCCGCCGCGCGCGATCCAGGCGTTCCTGCGCGTCATCGCCGGGCAGGTCGATCTGGGGTCGATCGGGGCAGGCGACCGCTATGACATCATCACCGAATATCGTCGCGCCGAAACCGGCGATGTCGAGGTGGGCGAGCTTCTCTACGCCGGCTTCAGGCGCGCGCGGGGCAAGGCGATCGACATGCTCAAATGGACGCGCGACGGCCGCGCCGAATGGTTCGAGGCGTCGGGCGTCGGCGAACGGCGGGGCGTGCTGTCGCAGCCGGTGGCGGGACGCATGTCGTCGGGCTATGGCATGCGCCGGCATCCGATATTGGGCTATAGCCGGATGCATGCCGGCATCGATTTCGCCGCGCGCTACGGCTCGCCCATCTATGCCGCGACCGACGGCGTCGTCGCCTATGCCGGGCGGCACGGCGGTCATGGCAATTATGTGCGCCTCGCCCATGGCGGGGGCCTCGCCACCGGCTATGCGCATATGAGCCGCATCGCCGCCGCGCCGGGGCAGCGGGTGCGCCGGGGTCAGGTGATCGGCTATGTCGGCTCGACCGGTCTCTCGACCGGGCCGCATCTTCATTATGAACTCTACCGCGGCGGCCGGACGATCAACCCGCTGTCGGTCAAGTTCACCACCACCGCGCAGCTTGCCGGCAGCGATCTCGCCGCCTTCCGCGCGCGCCTCGCGCAGCTCAAGGGCCTGCGCGCCGGGCCGCGCGAGGCAGCGGCAGCGCCTGAAACGCTGGCGCTCGCTCCCACGCGATAACCGGCTTTTCGCGCCCCGCCCGCCCAGCTAAGGATCGGCGATGACCGTCACCGCCATCCTGCTCGCGGGCGCGCGCCCCGTTCCCGATCCGCTCGCGCGTGCCGCCGGGGTTGCGGTCAAGCCGCTTGTCCCCGTCGCCGGCGAGGCGATGATCAATCGCCCGGCGCGCGCGCTGCTGGCGCATCCCGCCATAGCGCAGGTCGTGATCCTGACGCAGACGCCCGACCTTTATGCCGATCATCCCGACACCGCCTGGCTCGCGCGCGATCCGCGCGTCCGTTTCGTGGTGAGCGGGCAGGGGATCGCCGCCTCGCTGCTTGCCTTCATGGACGCGGGGGAAGCGCCGTTTCCGTTGCTGCTGACGACCGCCGACCATGTGCTGCTCGACGGAGAGATGCTCGACCAGTTCGTCGCCGAGGCGCGAGGGGCGGACGTCGCCGTCGCGATGGTAGAGCGCGCGACCCTGCTCGCGCGCTATCCGCAGTCGCGCCGGACCTGGCTCAAATTCCGGGACGGCTGGTGGTCGGGCGCGAACCTCTTTTGGTTCGGCGGCGACCGGGCGCGTTCGGCGGTGGGGCTATGGCGGGAAGTCGAACAGGACCGGAAGAAAGGGTGGAAAATCCTGTCCGTCTTCGGCCCGCTCGCGCTTGCCGGCGCTCTGCTGCGCATCACCAGTTTGCGCGGCGGTCTCGCGCGGGCGGGCAGGCGCATGGGATTGACGGCGCGCCTCGTCGCGATGCGTCAGCCCGAAGCCTGCATCGACGCCGACAAGCCGGCCGATGTCGCGCTGATCGAGGAAATCCTCCGCGCTAGGCGTTGAGAAAGCGCCGGCTCGCCCAACGCATCATGACGAAGGCGGCGACAGAGGCCACGACATTGGCGACCGCCGCGCCGATCGTCCCGTAAAGCGGCAGCAGCAGCCCCAGCAGCCCCAGCAGCGCCAGCGTTGCGATGAAAGTGATGCGCAGCGACAGCGCCGCTCCGTCGGTCGCCATCAGCAGCGGGCGGTAGCTCACCCCCACGAGATCGATCGAGGCGGCGATGCCGAGCAGCAGCAGCAGCGGATAGGCAGGCAGAAATTCCCGGCCCGCGATAAAACCGAGCAGCGGATGGCCGATCGCCAGGATCAACAGGATGATGACCGCGCCCGCGATCAGCGCCAGCCGGTTCGTCCGCCGGAACAGTGCGCGCAATTCCCCGACACCGTGCGCGCCCTGCGTGCGCGACAGCTCGACGAAGATGCTGCGCGACAACAGGCTCGATATCTTGGTCAGCGACTGGCTGAGCTGATTGGCAAGGCGGTAGAGGCCCGCGCCCGCCGGCCCTACGAACGCGCCGACGATCAGCACCGCGACCTGACCGCCGACCGACGACAGGGTAGATTGCAGGTTCGTCGCGGTCAGGAACCCGACGATCCCCGGATTCTCCGCGCGCGCATCCCACGCTCGACCAGCGCGCCAGCGACCGATGTGTGCCCCCCCAACGCGCAGCGCCAGCACCCAATAAGCGATGGCGCACAGCAACTCGGCCGCACCCCAGGCGATGAGAAAGGCGGTGATCGACGGTCCCGCCCCCAGCGCGACCGCCGCGCCGATCATTCGCCCCACCGGAATCATGGTTTCGGCATAGGTCGCCGAATCGAACCGGTTGAACAGGCGCAGCACACCCGTCGGGCTCGACCGGATGGTGATCAGCATTGCAACGCAAAAGGCCCAGGCGGCAAACGCCAGATCGGGGCCAAGATCCATCAACGGACCGAACAGCGCGATGATGACCGCCGCCAGACCTGCGCCAGTCAGCGCAGAGGCAAGGTCGATCAGGATACAGAAGCGCAGCACGCGGTTAAGCGCGTCGCCATTCTGTTCCGCCAGATGACGCTGGCCATAGCGCACGATGATCTGCCAGCTATCGAAGCTCACCAGCGTCTTGATCGCCTGCGCCGCGCTCAGCACCAGGGCAAAACGACCGAAATCGGCAACGCCCAGCGTGCGCGTCACGATGGCCAGATAGGCAAGGCTCAGCACCGCGCCCACGCCCTTGCCGCCCAGCAGCCAGCCGGTATTGGCGAGGATGCGAGCAAAGCCGTCCCGCGACGCGCCCGCCGATCCGTTGCCGCTCTGCCCTTCACTCACCTTGGAACCGGGCCTTTTCGTCTGCCGCACACATGCGCCGCTCCCTACAGCGTCGCGCGGTCGGCGGCAATTCGCCCGCGGCTCTGCCCCTGTTCCAGAGCGCCGCGGAATGGGTTAGAGGGGCGGGCATGACTATCTCCAAAGCCATCATCCTGTCCGCGGGGCAGGGGTCTCGCCTGCTGCCGCTGACGCGGGACGTGCCCAAATGCATGATCGATCTGAATGGCCGCACCTTGCTCGGCTGGCAGGTCGCCGCCTTGGTCGCGAACGGCATCAGCGACATCGTCGTCGTCACCGGCTTCCGCACCGA
>JBEVMZ010000077.1:0-22865 GCA_040508335.1 Sphingobium sp. | reverse complement strand
CGTCGTGTGGCGGATGCTCGCCAACATGCTGCCCGAATATCTGTCTCTCGGCATCCCGATCGGGCTGATGCTGGGCATATTGCTCGCCTTCCGGAAGCTGGCGCTGTCATCGGAACTGGACGTCATGCGCGGGGTCGGCCTGTCCTACGGGCGGTTGCTGCGCGTGCCCTATATGTATGCGATCGCGCTCGCTTTGCTCAATTTCGGCATTGTCGGCTGGGTCCAGCCCTTGTCGCGCCACGCCTATGAGGCGCTGCGCTTCGAACTGCGCTCCGGCGCGCTTGGCGCGTCGATCAAGGTGGGCGAGTTCACCAGCCTGGGCAAGCGCATGACGTTGCGGATCGAACGCAGCCTCGACGAAGGCCGCAATCTTCACGGCATTTTCGTGCGCGCGGTCAGCCGCAATGGCCAATCGCTCGCCGTTACCGCCGAACAAGGTCAGTTCCTGGCCACGGACGATCCCGACACGATCATCTTCCGACTGCGCAACGGCGTGCTCGTCAACGACGCGCCCAGCTACAAGACGCCGCGCATCCTTTCCTTTTCGAGCCATGACCTGCCGATCGACCTGCCGCGCATCGAAAATTTCCGCGGGCGCGATGTCGATCGGGAAAAGACGATCCTCGAACTCATCTCCGTCGGCCGCAGCGTCCAGACGCCCGAACCCTTGCGGGCGGAGGTGCGATCGAACTTTCATTTCCGAATCGTCGAGGTGGTGTTCATGATGCTGCTGCCGCTCGCCGCATTGGCGTTCGCCATCCCGCCCAAGCGATCAACCTCGGCGCTCGGCGTCTTCCTCTCGATCATCTTCATCGTCACCTATCACAAGATCAATCAGAGCGCCGAAGGCATCGGCGCGCTGGGCCGCGTCGATCCGATCGTCGCGCTGTGGGCGCCCTTCGTAGTCGCGGCGGGCCTGGTGCTCTGGATGTATCATGTCGTGGCGCACCGGCCCGGCGGACAGCCGATCGGCGCGCTCGAATATGCCTTCGCCAAGCTCGGCAAGCAGGTCGGCAAGCTGATCGGCCGATTTCGGCGCGACCGAACCGCCGACGCGGGAGCAGCCTGACCCCATGCAACTGGACTTTTTCCCCTCGCGCCAGATCGCCTGGTACATGGCCAAGATGTTCCTCACCCGCACCTTTGCGGTGCTGGCACTGCTGGTCGTCGTCTTGCAAACGCTCGATCTGCTCGGCAATTCGGGCGATATCCTCGCCTTCCCCGGCAATGGCGACGCGCAATTATGGCACTATGTGGGCCTGCGCGCGCCGCAGATCATCGCGCGTTTCCTGCCCTTCTCGGTGCTGCTCGGCACACTCGTCATGCTTGCCTCGCTCAACCAGAATAGCGAGATCATCTCGATGAAGGCGGCGGGACTTTCGGCGCATCAGATCTTGGCGCCGCTGGTGGCGGCGGCTTTGGGCGTCGCGCTGCTGAGCTACGTGTTCAACGAACGGATCGTCTCGCGCGCGACGGCGGCGCTCAGCGCCTGGTCGGCGGTCGACTACGGCGCGATCCCGGCAGATAGCGGGGTCAAGAGCAATGCCTGGGTGCTCGACGGCAACAATCTGGTGACCGCCGCGATCGTGGCGGGACGCGGCACCAATGTGCAGTTGCGTCAGGTCGAGATTTTCAACCGGGTCAACAACAGCCTGACCACGATCGTTCAGGCGCCGCGTGGCCGCTATGACGCCGCGAGCCGAAGCTGGCTGCTCGACGGCGCGCGGCAGTTCGACGTGACGCGCGGCACCATGCGGGAGGTCGGCACGGTGCGATTCGGCCGCGACATCAGGCCCGATCAGTTCACCTTGTCGAAGGTCGATCCCGATGCGCTGACCGGCAAGGAATTGGAGGGCGCCATCGCCGATCTGGGCGACGCCGGTCGCCCAACAGCTGAGCTACAGGGCGCGCTGTGGCACAAGCTGTCGGGGCCGCTTTCTGCGCTGCTGATGCCGATATTGGGTTCGGTCGCCGCCTTCGGCCTTGCACGATCGGGTCAGTTGTTCGTCCGCGCGGTCATCGGCATGGCGCTTGGCTTTGCCTATTTCGTTGCCGACAATTTCTCGCTCGCCATGGGCAATCTGGGCGCCTACCCGCCCTTCCTCGCGGCATGGGCGCCGTTCCTCTTATTCCTGCTGGTCGGCGAAACCGTCCTGTTCCGAACCGAGGAATAGGCGGTCAGCGCCGGACCATAGTGCTACGCGCGATCTTGCCGATAAGCGGGAACATGCCGCTGTAATTGCCTCTATGATAAGGCGAATTCTGCTCGACCATCTTTGCCAGCCGGTGGTGGGCGATCCCCAGATTGTGATAGGGGACGCTCGGCAACAGATGATGCAGGGCATGGTAGCGCAGACCTACCGGTGCCCAGAGCGCCGCGATGCGCGATGGCGGCGGCACGTTGACCGAATCGAGATATTGCGCGGTAACACTCATCGCTTCGCCCTCATTCTCCCACAAATGCGCGACCAGCGTGCGCAATTGGTTGAGAATGGCGACGACCGAATGGACGGCCATGAAGACCAGTAGCGGCTTCCACCCGATCACGGCCACGCTCGCCATCAGCATGATCGCCCAGAGGCTTGCGCCGGCCTCCTGCGCTGCCCACGCCCGCGCGAAATCGCCCTCGGGAGCGCGGCGGCGATAAGCAGGGTTGATCGACAGCGCGGAATAACGCTCGACCAGCATCCGGCGCAGCGGGGGAACGACCAGCGACAGGGGCGCAAGCACGCCGAAGCGCAGCAGCACGCCGACGGGCAGCAGCGCCGCCACGACGATGAAGAGCGGCAGCGACCAGGGCTTCATCAGCGCGAGCGGCAGATATTCCGGGTCTAGTGCCGTACCATAGCGCGTGCGCGCATGGTGCTGCGTATGGACATCCTCATACATGAAGGACGGGATCAGCAGCGGGATGCCGACGACGATATTCCAGCCAAGCCGGAACCCCGGCAGCGCGCCGCGCCGGATATGGGTGATCTCATGAATGAAGCTGCTCGCCCGATAGAGCGCAAGCACGGCAACCAGCGCGCAAGCGAGCGCCGGCAGCAGGCTCGGAACGAGGATCGTGCCCGCCAGGCCTGCATAGCCGATGGCGGCCGACGCGAGCATGTCCGCCCAATAGACAGCCGGCCGGGGCGCGGCGAGATCGCGCGCCAGTTCGGCGGCCGCGCGCAGCATCGCCGGGTCATCGGCCACGGGAACGCGGACAGGCGATGCAGCCGCAAGCTTGGGATCGTAATGCGTCATGCCTGCCTTTCTAGCGGACAAATGCGCTGCAATCGTGGCAGCATTGGGACAGGATCGCCCACTATCGGCACGGGGGTCTGGGGCATTGACAATCCTACGGCATCGGCCGAACTGCCGCCATTATCATGAAAGGGCGCGACCATGGCTCATGGCGATCTGGTGATTACCCCTGTTGCATCCAAGGCCGATCGCGCCGCTTTCGTCGATTTGCCCTGGACCATCTATGCGCACGATCCCAACTGGGTCGCCCCGCTGAAGAGCGAAGCGCGCGACCTGATCACGCCTGACAAAAATCCCTTCTTCAGCCATGCAAAGGCTGCATATTTTCTTGCGCGCCGGGGCGGCCAAGTGGTCGGTCGGATCGCTGCGCATGTGGACGAGTTGGCGCTCACGATGCCGGTCGAGCAGGGCATGGGGCCGGGCACTGGCAATTTCGGCCTGTTCGAGGCGCAGGATGCGGAAATCGGCGCGGCATTGATCGCGACGGCCGAGCAATGGCTGCGCACGCAGGGGATGACGCGCGTGCTCGGGCCGATATCCCTGTCGATCTGGGAAGATCCCGGTCTGCTGATCGAAGGACATAATCATCCGCCTACAGTCATGATGGGGCATAACAGCCCCGCCTATCAGGCGATCATCGAGGGCGCGGGCTATAAGCCGGCCAAGGAACTCAAAACCTTTGAACTGGACATAACCAAGGCATTTCCGCCGCTTATTCAGCGTATCGTACAATCGGGCGAAAAGAGCCCCCGCATCCGCATCCGTCGGGTCGACAAGGCGAATTTCGACGCGGAGGCGGCGATCATCCTCGGCATTCTCAACGACGCCTGGGGCCGCAACTGGGGCTTCGTGCCGATCACCGACGAGGAGGTCGCCTTTACCGGCAAGAAACTCAAACCCATCGTCCGCGAGGACCTGATCATGATCGCCGAACTGGATGGGGAGCCGGTCGCCTTCATGATGACCTTGCCCAATCTCAACGAGGTGCTGCAACCGCTCAAGGGATCGCTCCTGCCCTTTGGCTGGATGAAGCTGCTGCGCTGGCTGCGTAAGCCCAAAGTGCGCACGATGCGGGTGCCGCTGATGGGCGTGGTGCAGCGGCTGCAATCCTCCCGAATGGCGAGCCAGCTCGCCTTCATGATGATCGAAACGATACGTCGGCAAGCCGTTTCGGACTATGGCGCCTCACGCGGTGAGATAGGCTGGGTCTTGGAGGATAATCAGGGGATGAACGCCATCGCCGACGCGATCGGCGGCACGGTGAACAAGCGCTATATGATCTACGAAAAGGCGCTATGATCAGACGCGCAGTTCGACCCAGACGGGCGCATGGTCGCTCGCCTTTTCGCGGCCGCGAAATGCCTTGTCGACCTGCGCGTCGATCAGGCCGTCGGCGGCGGCGGGGCTAAGCAGCAGATGATCGATGCGGAAGCCCGCGTCACGGGGCCAAGCGTTCATCTGATAATCCCAATAGGTCCACACACCCCCGGCGGGATGCCGGGTCACCAGCGCGTCGGTCCAGCCATCGCCCAGCAGACGGCGATAGGCCGCGCGGCTTTCAGGCTGCATCAGCGCGTCGTCGGCCATTGCCTTGACCGAATAGGTGTCGATGTCGCGCGGCACGACATTATAGTCGCCCGCCAGCACCGCCGGCATCTCTTCCACCCAAATTTCGGCTGCCCGCGCGCGCAGGCGCTTCATCCAGCGTAGTTTGTAATCGAATTTGGGACCCGGTTGCGGATTGCCATTGGGGAGATAGATGGAGGCGACGCGCACGCCCTTCACATCGGCTTCGAGATAGCGGCTATGCTCGTCCTCGACCTCGCCCTCCAGACCGCGACGGACTTCGACGGGTGTCTCTCCGCGCGCGAGGATGGCGACGCCGTTGAAACCTTTTTGCCCGTGCCAGATCGCGCCATAGCCCGCCTCCTCGATATCCTTGATCGGGAAGGTTTCGTCCGACGTTTTGATTTCCTGAAGGCAGGCGACCTCCGGCTGGGTCTCCTGCAACCATTCGATCAGGCGCGGCAGGCGGGCCTTGATGCCGTTGATGTTGAAGGTGGCGATACGCATGGGTTGATCCCCTGACCGGACAGGAACCCGTGCCTAGGGCAGCGTGCGCCGATTTTCAAACTCGCAGGCGTCAGACCGAAAAGCTGGTGCCGCATCCGCAGCCGGCCACCGCGTTCGGGTTCGTGACCTTGAACGCCGCGCCCCCAAGATCCGAAACGAAATCGACCGCCGATCCGCGCACCAGGTCGAGGCTGACATCGTCCACGACCAAAGTCACGCCGTCGCGTTCGACCGACACGTCCTCAGCCTCCACCCCTTCGGCGAGGCCAAAGCGATATTGAAAGCCCGAACACCCCCCGCCCTCGACGGCGAGCCGCAGAATCGCGGGACGCCCCTGCTTAGCGGCGATGGCCGCGACGCGCGCGGCGGCGGAGGGCGTGAGATCAATGTCGGTCATGCTCTATAGATAGGTGCAACGAAAAGGCCCGGCAACCCATGGTCGCCAGGCCTTTCGATGCGGCATGCGGGGGAAGCGCCGCTTTAGTCGGTCGCTTTTTCCTGGGCGCTCGTCGGGCCACCCATGGCGACCGGGGGCTTGGTGTTCATCGCGACCAGATAATCCGGCCCAGCGACGAAGGGCAGCGGATTGATCGCCGCGCCGTCGACGCGCACTTCATAATGGAGATGGCTGCCGGTCGAACGGCCGGTCGAGCCCATCAGACCGATGATCTGGCCGCGCCGCACGTAGCTGTTAGCCGCGACGATCAGCTTCGACATGTGGCCGTAGCGCGTTTCCATACCGCTGCCGTGCGAGATTTGCACCAGATTGCCATAGCCGCTCGCCCAGCCGGCGCGATTGACGATGCCGTCGGCGGTTGCGTAGATCGGCGTGCCGACGGGACCGGGGATATCGATGCCCTTATGCATCCGCGCGCGGCCGTTGAAGGGGTCGGAGCGCGCGCCGAAGTTGGAGGTGAGCGTCAGCTTCTGCACCGGACGGCCCGAAGGGATATAGGCTGCCGACTTCGCGCTGCCGTCCATCCGCTGCATGCTGGAAAAGAGGTTGGAGAAACCGACGTCGGACGGGCCAAGCGGGTTCATGTTCAACTCCGTCTCGTCGCCAAAGGGATCGTCATTTTCCGAAGCCTTGGCCGGAGCGGCGGCGCACAGAGCGCCCGCCATGCCGGTGATGATGACCATGTTCGCTGTACGTGTGGCGGCCTGGAACCAACGCCCGCCACGGGCATTCACAACTTTGAGAACTGACATGCCGACCCCGACTTATGCACCGGAACAGTTTCCGGTGTTCCCCGCGTTTTGAATAAAGCGACCTGAAGACCGCCCCCGCCGCCACACTGCGCATCGGCGTTCATGTTGCAAGCGCGTCGTAATATTCCAGCGTCAAACCGGCCTGTCGACGCGCCGAAACGTTGAACGGCGGCTTAAGCTTGCCTCGATTATGGGCGCGAACCAGATTTTGGTATGATTCTGTGGGACTTAGACCGCGGCGCTTCGCCGCATCGTTGAACCAGTTCGTTCCTACCGACACATGCCTTATCTCATCCTGCAGAATGCGCTCAAGAATGCGCACGCTCGCCCCGTCGCCCGCTTCGGCAAAACGCGCGATCGTCGCGGGCGTGATGTCGAGCGCACGCGCTTCAAGCACCATCGGAACGACGGCAAGCCGCGCCAGCGCGTCATGGGCCGTTTCCTGTGCAGCCTGCCACAGACCATCATGCGCGGGCAGCGCGCCATAATGGCTGCCCATCTGGCGCAGGCGCCTGTCGAGCAACGCAAAATGCATCGCCTCGTCCGCACCCACCCCCATCCACATGTCGGTGAAGGCCGGACGAAAACCCCCACCGAACCGACCGATCATGTCGAAGGCAAGGTCGATCGCCACGAACTCAATATGGGCGAGCGCATGGATCATCGCGATTCGCCCGCGCGCACTTCCATTGCCGCCGCGCCGGGGCATGTGCCGCGGCGCGAGCAATTGGGGCTTGGCAGGACGCGCAGGCGCATCGGGGATCGCCACGTCGAACCGGTGGGCCAGCCGCCCCAGCCGCCAGTCACGCGCGGCCGATCGCGCCGCCATCAGCTTGTCCCTGGGTTCGGGCGTCAGCAGCACCTTGGCGCAGGCCTGCCCGACGCTGGTCAGCGGACCGTTCAAAGCGCCCTCGCCGCCTCCAGCACTTCGGCGGCGTGGCGCTTCACCTTCACTTTCGGCCAGACGCGCGCGATCGTCCCATCCGCGCCGATAAGGAAGGTGGCGCGCGCTATCCCCATGTAATTTCGGCCATAAAGCGACTTTTCGACCCAGGTGCCGAAGGCCTCGCAGGCCGTACCCGGCTCATCGGAGGCTAGCTTGACCGTCAGGGCATATTTGTCGGCGAATTTGGCGAGCTTTGCCGGCTTGTCCTTTGACACGGCGATGACCGGCACGCCGATCGCGGCGAAATCGGGGGCGAGTTCGGTAAAGTCTTTCGCCTCGTTGGTGCAGCCGGGCGTGTCTGCCTTGGGATAGAAATAGACGACAAGTGGCGTGCCGGCATGGTCGGCAAGGAAAAAATCCACGCCATTCTTGTCCTTGAGCGTGACGTCGGGAAGCTTGTCGCCCGGTTGCAGCATCGTCATTCCTCCTCGAACGGCGCGGCGAGCGCAGCCCATACTTCACCTACGCTTATCCGCGCCTGCGCGTAGCTTTCAAGCAGCGCGTCCCAGCTTTCGACGGCGCAGGCCCGCGCGACCAGCGCCTGGCTCGCTTCGGGCGGCTCGGTGGATTTGGGCGACACCAGCCGGGACACGATGAGGAAGCGGGTCATCAGCGCATGCGCGGCGATCAATTCCTCGGGCAGGTGCCCCGCTGCGACCAGCTGCGCCAGCGCGACGCCAAGATCGGGGTCGAACGCCATGCCGCGCTGGAACTGGGTTATGTGGACGAGAAACTCCAGATCGACGAGGCCACCCGGCACCAGCTTTACGTCGAGCTCGCCGGCGGGCGGTTTGTGGCGGGCGATGTCGCGGCGCATGGCCACGGCTTGGCGGGTGAGTTCGGCAACGTCTCGCGGACGCTCCAGCGTTTCGGCAAGGATCGCCTCCAATGCCCCGCGCCCCTGCGCCGACCCGAATACCGGGCGCGCGCGGGTCAGCGCGAGATGCTCCCAGGTCCAGGCATCTTCGCGCTGATAGCGGCTGAAACTTTCAAGACTGACGGCGAGCAGGCCCTGTGCGCCCGAAGGCCGCAACCGCGTGTCCACTTCATAGAGCGGCCCGGATGCGGTGTGGACGGATAGCGCATTGGTGACACGCTGCGCCAGCCGATTGAAATAGGTGGTCGCGCCAAGCGGCCGAGGCCCGTCCGATTCGGTCAGGAAATCGCCGGTGAAAAGATAGACGAGATCGAGATCGGACGCATGGGTGAGGACGCCGCCGCCCATGCGGCCAAGGGCGAGGATCAACAGTTCCCCGCCGGGCACGCGACCATGGGCGGTTTCGAATTCCGCAATGGTCCCCCGCGTCAGCGCTTCGACCGCCGCTTCCGCCACGCGGCCATAGCCGCGCCCGGCCTCGATCGGGTCGCCGCCGCGCACGATCTGCGCACCCAGGGCGAAGCGGCGGTCGCCTACGCGCTGGCGCACCCGGTCGAGCAGCGCCTGATAATCCTCACCTGCTTCCAGCCTCGAAAACTGAGCCCCGAGCGTCTCGACATCGGGCGCGGGGTCGAAGGCGGAGGCGTCGATCAACCCGTCGATCAGTTCGACCCTGATCGCCAGCGCATCGGCAAGGACCGGCGCGTGACTCAATATCTCCGCCAGCAATTCGGTGAGGCCAGGACGCGCGGCCAGCAGCTTGAAGAAATTGATCGCGCTCGGCAGCCGGCCGATCATGTCGTCGAGCCGATTGAGCGCGCGTACCGGATCGGGCGCGGCGGCGAGCGCGCGCATCAGCGTCGGCAGCAGCGCTTCGAGCGCCTCGCGCGATGCCGGGCTGCGCAGCGCGCGAACCGTCCCGCCGCGCCAGCGCGCAATGCGCGCAGCCGGCGCGTCGGCGTCCGCAAAACCGAGCGCGCGCAATTGATCTCCCAATCGCGCTTCGTCGGGCGACAAACCTTCGTCGGGCTTGTCGGGGCTGAGCCGATCATAATTGCGCCCGACCCATTCGACATGTGGGCGCAGCAGATCGAGCAATGCATCGCCATCGGCAAGACCGTGCAGACGCGCGACATTGGCGAGCGCGTCGGACGATTTGGGCAGTTCGTGCGTCTGGCGGTCCTCGACCATCTGCAGCCGATGCTCGATCGTGCGCAGCGCGACATAGGCGCGGTCGAGCCGCTCGGCCGTGTCCGCGTCGATGACATCGGCGGCCCGCAGCGCCCGCAGCGCCTCGCGCGTCGCACCGCTGCGCAACTGGGCATTGCGGCCGCCGTGAATTAGCTGATGCACCTGCGCGAAAAATTCGACCTCGCGAATGCCGCCGCGCCCGCGCTTTAGGTCGAAGCCTGGCCCGAATGCCTGCCCCTGCGCATAATGGTCGCGGATGCGGCGCGAAATGTCGGTGATCGCGTCGATCGCGCCATAATCGAGGCTGCGTCGCCAAACGAACGGGCGGATCGCGCGCATGAAATAATGCCCCAGCGCCATGTCCCCCGCCGCCGGCCGGGCGCGGATGAAGGCCGCCTGTTCCCAGCCAAGCGCGGTCGACTCATAATAGCTGATCGCCGCTTCGACCGGCAGCGCGATCGGTGTCGCCTCGGGGGAAGGGCGCAGGCGAAGGTCGACGCGGAAGACGTAACCGTCGCCATCGCGTGCGGAGAGCAATTCGCTCATCCGCCGTCCGATCCTGACCGCCGCGTCTGCTGCATCCTCGCGCTCGCCGCGCGGCAGTGTCGCAGGATCGTAAAGCAGGATGGGATCGATGTCGGAAGAGTAGTTGAGTTCGCGGCTGCCATGCTTGCCGAGCGCGAGCACGACGAAGCCCTGCACCGGCGAGTCGGGATAGCGTTCGGCAAAGGCAGCGGCCAGCGCCTCTTCGAGCGCCTGATCGGCGAAGTCGGAGAGGCTGCGCGTCACCCGATCGACGTCCCAGGCGCCTGCTAGGTCCGCAGCCGCCGTCACCAGCGCAAGCGCACTCCGCCGGCGCCGCAACGAGCGCGCGACGCCATCACCCTCTCCGGCTGCGTGCGCGAGTGTAAAGGCGTCGTCGACCGCTCCCGCGCCGAGCTGATCCATAATGGCGGGAAAACGATCGGCCGTCCGCGCAAGAAAAGGCGCGTGGCCGCGCATCCGCGTCAATGTGGCATCCCAGTCCATGATCATCGGCATCCTGCTTTTTCCGGCCTATCGTGCCACAGTGCGACAAAGACCAGAAACTTTTGCGTCGAATGGCCGTTATGAAAACCATGGAGATGCAGCGCAAATGTCAGATCGAAGGGGCCATGAGGCAGGGTAACAATACCCGTCCGATGACCGCAGTCGACCTGCCCCTCCCCTATGAGGGCGTGGGCAATGCCCTGCGCAAGAGCTTTTCCACCGGGCGGCGCGAACTGCCCGACGACATGCTGGCGTTACTCGACAAGCTCGATCGCCACTGATCGCGCTGAAGGCGCGGATGCAGGGCGGCTGGCCGCTTCTCTCTCCTGATTTTCCATCACGGACGCGCGTGACGCGCTGTCCGGCGGTCTATCCGACGCGCGCTCTCAGGAACGCCGGTTCAAGCGCCGGCGAAAGTATCGCATTGCGCAGGGTCGCCTGTCTTAAGCCCGCGCTGCACCCATTCCATCCGCTGCGCCGCGGACCCATGGGTAAAGCTTTCGGGGACCGGCCGCCTGCCCGCCGACTTCTGCAACGTGTCATCGCCGATCGCCTCTGCGGCGCGCATGCCTTCTTCCAGATCGCCCGGCTCCATCAAGTTCGTGTCGCGCGCGGCCCAGACGCCGGCGTAGCAGTCAGCCTGCAACTCCATCTTGACCTGCATGGCGTTGCCTTCCGCCTCGCCGCCGCTCCGCTGCGCCTGACGTACCTTGTCGGCGATGCCGGTGACGGTCTGGATGTGATGGCCGACTTCATGCGCGATGATGTAGCCGATCGGAAAGTCGCCCGGCGCGTTGAAGCGCTGTTCCATTTCGCGGAAGAAATCGGTGTCGAGATAGATGCGCTTGTCGGCCGGGCAGTAGAAAGGCCCCATCGCCGATTGCGCCGCGCCGCAACCCGACTGGCCCGACTGATTGTAAAAGACCAGTGTGGGTGGGCTGTATTGCTGGCCGTTTGCCGCAAAGATTTCCGCCCAGCGGCGCTCGGTCGAACCGAGCACGCGCAGCGACACGCGCTGAATGTCGGTAAGCTGCTCCGTTTTCGGGCGCTCCGTCTGCACCTGCTGTGTGCCCCCGCCGCCCAGCATGCTCAAGGGATTGAGACCCATGACCGCCATGATGATAAGGACGACGACGATTCCGCCACAGCCAAAACGGCTGCCGACCAGCGGAAGCAGTATGCCGAGGCCACCCAGTCCGCCGCCCATGCCACCGCCGCGGCCGTCCTGCACCTCGAAATTGCCACTCTCGCGTTCGTCGTCCAGCCGCATGGCATCCCCCTGTACCTGATATCCTGTTTATCGCATCGCGCGCGCAGGCGAAACCAGATTGAAAGCCGCGAAGGCCCGATCTTGTTCCTGCGCCAGTAACTTTCGATGGAGGTTGGAATGCGTCCGGTTCGCCATTATATTGCACTGCGACATGAATGAAGATGATGCACATCCTCGCCGTCGCGCAGCGACACCCCTTCCTTTGCCGCGGGAGGTCGCGCTGCTGTTGCAGGGCGGCGGCGCGCTCGGCTCGTTCCAGGCGGGAGTTTACGAGCGGCTCGACGAGCTTGGCGTGGATGTCAGCTGGGTCGCGGGGATTTCGATCGGCGCGATCAACGCCGCGATCATAGCCGGCAATCTTCCGCACCGAAGGCTGGGGCGGCTGCGCAAATTTTGGGGTACCGTGTCGGGCGGAATGCCCAACGTCATCCTGCCGGAGATCGACCATATCCGTGAAGCGGCGCATCTGATGGCCGCTGGCACTGTCGCCGCCTTCGGCGTGCCGGGCATGTTCCGCCCCCGCCTTTGGCCCGCATTGCTGATGCCGGAAGGCACGCCGGGCGCGATCAGCTTCTACGACAGCGCGCCGCTCAAGGACATGCTCGACGCCTGCGTCGACTGGGACCTGCTGAACGATGGGCCGGTGCGCCTGTCGGTCGGCGCGGTGGATGTCGAAAGCGGCAACTTCGCTTATTGGGATACGCATGGCCCCGACGGGAAAACGCGGATCGATGCGCGGCACATCATGGCGTCTGGCGCTTTGCCGCCGGGCCTGCCGCCGGTGGAGATTGACGGGCGCTGGTATTGGGACGGTGGCCTGGTTTCCAACACGCCGCTCGCCCATGTGATCGACCATCAGACCGAGGACATGCTGGTATTCCAGGTTGACCTCTTCCCCGCCGAAGGGCCGATGCCCCAGCAGATGACCGACGTTTATTCGCGCGCCAAGGACATTCAATATTCGAGCCGCACCCGGCAGGTAACGGACCAGTATCTGCGCCTGCGTCGCGAACATGGCGCCGTCCAGGCGCTGCTCGACAAGCTGCCGCCCGAACTGCGCGACGATCCCGAGGCGCAGCGGCTGCGCCAATATCTCGACATCGGATCGATCAACATCGTTCACCTGATCTATCGCAGCCGCAACTGGGAAAGCGGCGCGCGCGATTTCGAATTTTCACGCCCAGCCGCGCTCGACCATTGGGCGCAGGGGCGCGAGGCGGTGGAGGAAGTGATGCACAAGGGCGACCTGATCGCACGCAACATATTGGATGGCAAAAGCGCGACCTTCGACCTCGACTCGCCCGATCATCTCAAGGAGAAAAGCGCATGAGTCAGTCCCTCGCCGGCAAGACCGCGCTCATCACCGGCTCGACGTCGGGCATCGGCCTTGCCTATGCGAAGCTGCTGGCAGAAAACGGCGCCAACATCGTGATCAACGGCTTTGGCGACAAAGACGCCATCGAAAAGGAGCGGCTGGCGCTGGAGCAGGCGAGCGGCGCGAAAGCGCTTTATTCCGGCCATGACCTGACCAAAGCATCCGAAATCGAGGCAATGATGGGGCAAGCGGCCGAAGCGTTCGGCGGGGTGGACATCCTCATCAACAATGCCGGCATGCAGCATGTCGCGCCGGTCGAAGATTTCCCGGTCGAAAAATGGGACCTGATCATCGCGCTCAACCTGACCAGCGCCTTCCACACCTCGCGCCTAGCCATTCCCTATATGAAGGAAAGAAAGTGGGGCCGGATTATCCAGACGGCGAGCGCCCATTCGCTGACCGCATCGCCGTTCAAGAGCGCCTATGTGACGGCCAAGCATGGTCTTGCCGGCCTCACCAAGACGCTGGCGCTCGAACTGGCGACGTTCGGCATCACCGCCAATTGCATTTCCCCCGGCTATGTGTGGACGCCACTGGTCGAGGCACAGATACCCGACACGATGAAGGCGCGGGGCATGACGCGCGAGCAGGTGATGAACGACGTGTTGCTCGCCGGGCAACCGACCAAGCAGTTCGTCACGGTCGATCAGGTCGCCTCGATGGCGCTGTATCTGTGCAGTGACGCGGCGGCCAACATCACTGGCGCCAATCTCAGTATCGACGGCGGCTGGACCGCGCAATAGGCCCGGCGGGTCAGTGGCCCGTCGCTTGCAACTGCGCGCGCAGACTGGCCAGCGCGGCGGGACGTTCGGGCGCCAGGTTAGCGGCGGGCTTGCCCTTGCGCAGTCGCGCCTTGTCCTTTTCCGGCGGATCGACGAGGCGCACGCGCACCGGCACATGGCCCTGCGCGCGCACGCCCAGTTCCTCCGCCGCGCCACGCGACAGATCGATGATTCGACCGCTCCCGGCGAAGGGGCCGCGGTCGTTGACCCGCACGACGATGCGCCGGCCAGTGGAAAGCGCCGTCACCTCCACATAGCTTGGAAGCGGCAGCGTAGTATGCGCAGCCGTCACCCATTTCGCGCGAAAACGCTCGCCATTGGCTGTGCGATTGCCCGATTCGCTGCCATACCAGCTGGCATAGCCCAGCATGTCGTAGCTCGGATCGGCAACGGGCGTGTAGACCTTCCCCGATACGCGATAGGGCGGACCGATCCGGACGGGATTGTCGCTGACGGGGCGAAAATTGCCGCCGCCGCAAGCGGCCAGCAGCATGATCCCCAGCAGGCCCGTGCCTGTCTTCCATTCCTTCGCCCTGTGCATCGCCCCCGCCTAGCCCGATCGCGCATGCGCATAAAGCCGGTTTTCCCGGCCGCAGCGGGGCATTGAACCGGCGCATCATTTTTCTATGATCTTCATCCCAAGGGAGACCGACCTTCATGCGCATTGCGATTCCGGCCCTGCTGGCGGCTGCACTTTCATCGCCTGCCAGCGCCCAGACCCAGCCCGCCGAAGCGACGCCGGCCGTTGCGCTCGCGACCGAACCGACCGCCGCGCCTGCCGCGCCTAGCGCGCTTTCCGCCGCTATTCTGCAGGACATGGACGGGCTGATGGCGCTCTATCGCGATCTCCATGCCAGTCCTGAACTTTCGGGCGCGGAGACCGCCACGGCGGCGAAACTGGCGCGGAGGCTGAAAGCGTTCAAATTCGACGTTACCGACCGGGTCGGCGGCACCGGCGTCGTCGCGGTGATGAAGAACGGCTCCGGCCCGATCCTGATGATCCGCGCCGACATGGACGGCCTGCCCGTCACCGAGCAGACCGGTCTGGATTTCGCGTCGAAGGTGAAGGTGCGCACCGCTGACGGCGTGGATACCGGCGTCATGCACGCCTGCGGCCACGACACGCACATGACCGCGTTCGTCGCGACCGCCAAGCTGCTCGCCACGCGCAAGGATGCGTGGAAAGGGACGCTGGTCATGATCCTCCAGCCGGCCGAGGAAGTCGGTAAGGGCGCGCGCCTGATGCTGGAAGACGGGCTCTATACCCGCTTCCCGCGCCCGACCCATGTCATCGCCTTCCACAATTCGGCCGATCTGGAGGCAGGCCGCATCGGCTTTACACCGGGCTATGCGATGGCCAATGTCGACAGCGTCGACATCGCCGTGCGCGGCCAAGGTGGTCATGGCGCCTATCCGCAGGCGGCTAAGGACCCCATCGTGCTGGGCGCGCGGATCGTCACCACGCTCCAGACGCTGGTCAGCCGGGAGCATGACCCGCTCGACCCCGCCGTCGTCACCGTCGGCAGTTTTCAGGGCGGCACCAAGCATAATATCATCCCCGACGAAGCGCGGCTGATGCTGACCGTGCGCAGCACCTCCGACGAAAGCCGCGCCAAATTGCTCGACGGGATCAAGCGGGTGGCGCGCGGCGAAGCAATCGCGGCCGGCATGGCGGAGGATCGCATGCCGGCGGTTACGGTGAAGGACGAGTTCACGCCGTCCGTCTACAATCCGCCCGCATTCGCCACCCGGATGGCCGCGCGTCTCAACGCAGCCTTCCCCGGACGGGTCATGGAGACCAAGCCGTCGATGGCGGGCGAGGATTTCAGCCGCTATTACCGCGCGGACAAGAGCATCGATAGTTTCCTCTTCTGGGTCGGCGGCGCCGCGCCCAAGCGGCTGGCCAAGGTCAAGGCGGACGAAACGCCCCTCCCCTCGCTGCACAGTTCTTTCTGGGCGCCGCAGGCCGATAAGGTCGTTGCGATTGCGGCCGAGGCGATGACGGTGCTGGCGCTCGATATTCTGAAGCGCGACTGAGCGAAAGGCGCAGGCGGCTCCATCATCCGCGCGACATGAAGCGCCATGAACCTGTTGCTCAACAGCAACGCTGAAGCGCTACGAACCTGGGCCGATTGACGGCGGGCTGTCGCTTACGCTACCGGCCCGCCTGCGACAGGTTCCCTTGAAAAGGGGACGAAGATGGGAACGGGGTGACGAACCCCCGGCTGCCCCTGCAACTGTAAGCGGTGAGCCATCGTGCCTCAAAGCCATTGGGACATCCCAGTCCTGAGAAGGCGGCATGAACGGCATCGACCCGCAAGCCAGGAGACCTGCCTGTCGCGGTCGTCCTTCGCGCGGACAGGGTGTGCCGGGCGGACGGGGGTGAACCCGCGTGACGGCAGGTATGGATCGCGCTTCTGTGCGTGGAAGACGGCATTGTGCAGCCGCTTTCACCGCGCTGGACGCGGCCCTTTGTCGTGAAAGCTCAAGTGCGCCCATGTTGAAGTCCATTGCCCTCCTGCCTCTTCTCCTCTCCTCCACCGCCTATGCGGCCGTGCTGGAACAGGACGCCCCGACCCCCGACGCCGCTGCGGCAGCGACGCCCGCCCGCGCGGGCGACAGCATCATCGTCACCGCGACGCGCGTCGTCACGACGCTGGACGAGGTGCCCGCGTCCGTCACCGTGCTCGACAAGATGGCGATCGACCGCGCACAGGATATCGGCATCACCGAACTGCTGCTGCGGACGCCTGGCGTCACCGTATCGCGCAATGGCGGTTACGGCACCGCGACCTCGCTGCGCATTCGCGGCGCGGAAGCCGATCAGACTGTCGTCGTTATCGATGGCGTCAAGCTCAACGACCCCTCCTCGACCGGCGGCGGCTTCAACTTCGCGAACCTGCTCGCGGGCGACGCCTCGCGGATCGAGGTGCTGCGCGGGCCGCAATCGACCCTCTGGGGCAGTCAGGCGATCGGCGGCGTGGTCAATGTCGTGACCGCCCAGCCGGAAGAGGCACTGGAAGGCAGCTTCGACGTCGAGGGCGGATCGCGCGAGACGGTGAGCGCTCGCGCGGCGGTGGGCGGCCGCACCGGCCCCGTCGCCTGGCGTATCGGCGGGCAAAGCTTCACGACCAAGGGCATTTCCGCGATCGCCAAGGAATTCAGCGGCGGCGAGCGTGACGGCTATACCAACCGCAACGTCGCCGGCCGGCTCGACATAACGGTGACGGACAATGTGTCGGTTGACCTGCGCTCCTATTATTCCAGCGGGCGCGTCGAAATCGACGGCTTCTCTGGCGATTCCCCCGAATATTCGCTGAACCGCGAATTTGTCGGCTATGCCGGTTTGAATGTCGCGCTGCTCGACGGGCGGCTGCGCAACCGCTTTGCCTATGGCTATACCGACACCAACCGCGACAATTACGATCAGCGCCGCGCGCGGCCGACCACCTTCGATGCCGCCGGCCGCAACGAACGGCTCGAATATCAGGGCAGCTTCGCGATCAGCGAAGGGTGGAATCTGCTGTTCGGCGTGGAGAATGAAAAGTCGCGCTTCCGCAGCGTGTCGCCCGCCGCCTCCCTGTCGGTTCCGGTTCCCGCACCCGCGCGCGGCAAGGCGGAACTTACCAGCTTCTACGGACAGCTTTCCGCGCAACCGTTCACCGGGCTGACGCTGACCGGCGGGGTGCGGCATGACGATCATAGCCGCTTCGGCGGCAAGACCCTGTTTTCCGCCGGCGGCATTTGGGTTCTGCCGACGCAAACCGTCGTGCGCGCCAGCTATGGTGAAGGGTTCAAGGCGCCGTCGCTTTACCAGCTCTTCTCGGAATATGGGAACACCGCCCTCGGCCCGGAAAAGGCGCATGGCTGGGAAGCCGGCGTCGAGCAGCGCCTGTGGGACGGGCGCCTGTCGGTCGGCGCGGTCTATTTCGAGCGGAACACGACCGGACAGATCGACTATAATAGCTGCTCGACCACAACCCTGGATCCGCTTTGTTTCGCACCGGGAACCAGCGCGCGCCGCTTCGGCTATTACGCCAATATCGCCCGCGCCGAAACGCACGGTATAGAAGCACAGGCTGCGTTGAAGCCGGTCGATGGCCTGCTCATCGACGGCAATTACAGCTGGATCGCGGCCGAAAACCGTTCCGAGGGCACCGTCAATTTCGGCAACTGGCTGCCGCGACGCCCACGTCATACCGCGAACGGGTCGATCAGCTATGACTGGGCCTTCGGTCTGACGACCGGTGTCGCGGTCCGCTGGGCCGGTCACAGTTTCGACAATGTGACGAACACGCAGCGGCTGGACGGCTATACACTCGTCGATCTGCGCGCCGAGTTGCCCATCACACCTGAAGTCCGGCTGTTCGCGCGCGCGGAGAATGTGTTCGACGAGGAATATATGACCGCCTATCGTTTCGGCACGCTGGGCCGCAGCATCTTCGTCGGCCTGCGGGGACGGTTCTGATGGTTCGCCAAAACAATCCGGCATTGCTCTGGGTAGCGCTGCTCACCGGCGCAAGCGTCGTGACGACGCTCGCGCTCGGCTGCGCCACGCCCTTCCCCTCGTTCGCCGCGCTGGCGGCGCTGCATATGAGCCGGCGTGACGGTTTGCTGCTGATGCTGGCAAGTTGGGGCGCAAGCCAGACGGTCGGCTTCTGCCTGCTCGGCTATCCGAAGGATGTAACGACTTTCGGCTGGGCCACGGCGCTTGGCCTTGCGGCGGTCGCCTCGCTGCTGGGCGCGCGCGCCTTGCGGCCACGCTTTGCCGGCGCGCCGGTCTGGCTACAACTCGGCATGGCCTATCTCGCCGCTTTCCTGGCGTTCAAAGTCGTGGTCCTGGCTTTCGCGCTTGGCCTGGGCGGCGTGCATAGCGCGGTCGCGCCGGACATCCTCGCGCGACAGTTGGTGCGCAACGCGGCCATCCTGATCGGCCTTTATGCGTTGTATCGGGGCCTGCGCATGGCCGGCCTCCCCCCGCCGCAAAGCGCAGCAGCGTGAGGGCCGGATGCTGAGAGCCACAGCAAATGGCGCGGCGGTGGTTGCGTGCAGCACTTGCCGCCACAGCCCCGACGCGCGCGAGGATGGGGAAGGCGTGCGCGGCGGCGCGCGTCTCGCTGCCGCCTTGCGCGCGGTCAAGGCGACCGACCCACGCTATGCCGCCATTGCGGTCGAGGATATGCCCTGCCTGTTCGCATGCGGCGATTTCTGCACCGTCCATTTGCGGGCGCCGGGCAAGATAAGCTATGTGATGGGCCGCTTCACACCCGATGAAGAGGCCGCGCGCGCGATCCTCGACTATGCGCTCCATTATGCGGCGAGCGAACATGGCCAGGTCCGCTTCGCCGACTGGCCTCAAGGGGTGAAGGGCCATTTCATCACCCGCTCCCCGCCTGAAGGCTTCGTCGCGACATGAGCTTTTCGACTGCGCAGGATTTCAAAGCAGCGCTTGACGATCTGCCCCGCCCCGACAAAGCCGCCATCGCCGCCGCTGCCGCGCGGCAGGCGCAATTGACCAAGCCGGCCGGTTCGCTCGCCCGGCTGGAGGATATCGCGCTGTTCCTCGCGGGCTGGCAGGGCCGCGAACGCCCTTACATTGATCGCGCCCAGGCGATCGTCTTCGCCGGCAATCACGGCGTCGCCGTGCACGGCGTTAGCGCTTTTCCGCCGGCGGTCACGGCGCAGATGGTCGCCAATTTCGAGGCGGGCGGCGCAGCGATCAATGCGCTCGCCCGCGCGGCCGGCCTCGATCTAAAGGTCGTCGCGCTCGACCTCGACCGCCCGACCGCCGATTTCCTCTCGGCCCCAGCGATGACCGAGGCGGAATGCCTTGCGGCGCTCGGCGCGGGTGCGCGGGCGGTGGCGGAGGGCATCGACCTGCTGGTGCTGGGCGAGATGGGCATCGCCAACTCGACCGCCGCCGCCGCTTTGTGCGCGCGCAGCTTCGGCGGCAGCGCGGCCGACTGGATCGGGCCGGGATCGGGCGTCGACGGCGCCGGCCTGTCGCGCAAGGCGCAGGTCGTGGACGCGGCTCTCGCCTTTCACCGCGATGCGCCGATGACCGCGTTCGAAACGCTGCGCCGGGTCGGCGGGCGCGAGATCGCAGCCATCGCCGGCGCGGTGTTGGAAGCGCGGCGGCGGCGCATCCCCGTCGTTATGGACGGCTTCATCTGCTGCTCCGCGCTTGCACCGCTGGCCATGGCCCAACCGGCGATCACCGACCATCTGATCGCGGGCCATTGTTCGGCCGAGCCGGGCCATGCCCGTTTGCTCGACGCTTTGGGACTCGACCCGCTGCTGCGCCTCAACATGCGGCTGGGCGAAGGCAGTGGCGCGGCGGTCGCGGTCCAGGTCATCCGCGCGGCCATCACCGCGCATGCGGAAATGGCGACGTTCGCGGAGGCTGGCGTCTCGGGCGCGGCATGAGCGGCTTTGCGCTTCACCTGATGCGCCACGGCGCGCCGGAAACGCCGGGTCTGCTGATGGGGCGTACCGACGGGACACCGACCGAGGAAGGCATTGCCGCCTGCATAGCGCAGCAACGGGGCCTCAAGATTTCCGCCATCATCGCCTCCGACCTGCGCCGCGCGCTCGCACCCGCCGAAGCTATCGGCACACAGCGCAACCTCTCTCCACTGGTCGATCCGCGCTGGCGCGAACTGGATTTCGGCGCGTGGGAGGGCATGACCGTTGCGGCAGTCGATCAGAACGCCATGGCGAGATTCTGGGCCGATCCCGACAAGGCCCCGCCGCCGGGTGGCGAGCGTTGGTCAACATTGGTCGATCGCGTCGCGCAGGCGATCGACGGCCTGATACCCGTGCCCACGCTGGTCGTTACCCATGGCGGCGCCATGCGCGCGGCGCTTGCCGCCCTGTGCGGCCTAACGCCCGCGCAAAGCTGGGCGTTCGCCCTCCCCTATAGCGCGCTGCTGTCGCTCCATATATGGCCCGGTGAAAGGCCGACCGCACAGATCACAGGGCTCAGCCATTGCGAGAGTTGATCGTCGCCATCCAGTTCCTGACCCGCCTGCCGACGCCGCGCATCGCCGTGTCCGACGAGGCGTTCGCCCGGTCGATGCGCTGGTTTCCCGCCGTAGGCCTGATCGTCGGCCTCCTCGTAATGGCGGGGGCGTGGGCCGGCGCCGGCATGGGCGCATGGGTCGCCGCGCTGGTCGGGCTGATCCTCTGGGTGGGCGTCACCGGCGCGCTGCATCTCGATGGCCTGGGCGACATGGCCGATGCGAGCGGCGCGGCGCATAAGGATCGCGACCGGCTGCGCGCCGTGCTGGCCGACCCGCATGTCGGCAGTTTCGCGGTGGTGGCGATCGGGCTGCAACTGCTCGCCAAGCTCATACTGCTCGCAGCGCTGATCGAGCGGCAGCTTTATCTCCCCCTCCTCCTCATCCCCTTCGCCGCGCGGATCGGGCCGCTCGTCTGGACCCGTTGGCTGCCGCCGCTCCATGCCGGGCTGGGCGCGCGTTTCGTCGGGATCGTTCGTCTGATCGACCTCAGCCTATGGGGCGCGGCGCTGCTGCTCGCCGCATTGGCGGTGCCTGCCCTACTCGCGACACCGCTGCTGATGCTGCTCTGGGGCCTGTGGTTGCGCAAGCGGATCGGCGGCATCTCCGGCGACAGCCATGGCGCGGGAATCGAACTGACGGAGAGCGGCCTGTTGTTCATCACCCTCGTCCTCGCATCGCTGCCATGAGTGAACGCTTTACCTGGCATGGCGGCGGGCTGGCAGCCGCGCGGGCGGCGTATGGCGAGGGCGACTGGCTCGACCTGTCGACCGGCATCAACCCGCATGGCTGGCCGGTGCCGGATCTTGGCATAGACTGGACGCGCCTGCCTGAAGAGCCGGCCCTCTTGGCTCTCGAACGGGCCGCCGCCGCCCATTTCGGCGTCGATCCCGCCTATGTCTGCGCGCTGCCCGGCACGGAGATCGGCCTGCGTCTTGTGGGACAGCTCATCGGCGGCCCGGCGGTGCATGGCGCGCCGGGCTATCGCACCCATGGCGATGTCGTTCGCGGATCGCGCCCTGTCGATGCAACGCGCCTTGATGCGGCGGATGGCGGGACGCTGATCCTCGCCAACCCCGCCAATCCCGATGGCCGCCGCCATGCGCGCGCAGACCTGCGCGCCCTACTGGCCCGACGCGGCGAGGCGGGATGGCTGATCGTGGACGAAGCCTTTGCCGACGCCGACCCATGCGAAAGCGTCGCGGATCATGTAGCAAGCGACCGGCGACTGCTCGTCTTCCGCTCCTTCGGCAAGTTTTTCGGCCTTGCGGGCGTCAGGCTGGGCTTCCTGCTCGGCCCGCCGCACTTCCTCAGCCAGATGAGGCATTTGCTCGGCGCCTGGCCGCTCTCCGCCGCCGCCATCGCGATCGGGGAAGCCGCTTATCGCGACCGGCCATGGATTGCGGCGATGCAAGACCGGTTGCGCGCGGAAGCCACCGCGCTCGACGCGCTGCTGGCGCGCGCCGGCTATCGGGGGCAAGGCGCCTGCTCGCTGTTCCGCCTGATCGATACCGACGATGCCTTCGCCCTTTTCGAACGGCTCGCCGCCCAGACGATCCTCACCCGCCCCTTCGCCGAAAATCCCCGCTGGCTGCGCATCGGCCTGCCCGCCGATGCGGCTGCCTCGGCCCGATTGGAAGCGGCGCTGCATGGTTGAGCCGGTGGCGCTCGGGGCGCTGGCGCTCGACGCGGCGATCGGCTGGCCGGCTTGGCTCTATGCGCGGATCGGCCATCCGGTCGGCGCCTTCGCCCGCCTGATCGACGCTTGCGAGGCGCGCTGGAACGATCACCGGCGGTCGGATCGGCGACGGCGGATGTTGGGAGTGCTGACCGTCCTCCTGCTTGTCG
>JBEVMZ010000240.1:0-8632 GCA_040508335.1 Sphingobium sp. | reverse complement strand
TTTCGACCGCTTGGCTACGACGGTGTGCACGCTGGTGGATCGACCGGGGGAGGCCGTCACCCTGCCGGTCGATGCCGGCGGTACGGCTTTCCAGCAGGCGGTCTGGCAGGCGTTGCGTGCCATCCCGCCGGGCGAAACGCGCAGCTATGGCGAGATCGCGGCGGCGGCGGGAAAGCCGGGCGCGGTGCGCGCGGCGGGATCGGCCTGCGGCGCGAACCCGATCGCGATCGTGGTCCCCTGCCACCGCGTGCTGCGCGCCGACGGCGCGCTCGGCGGTTATGGCTATGGGGTGGACCGCAAGCAGAGCTTGCTGGCGCGCGAGCAGAAAAAGGACTGACCGCTCGTATTTTCTTCCCCGGACGCTTTAGCCATTATGCGGCTGAAGTGAGGGGGCAGACATGCGGATCCGAATCGGAATTACGGCCATTGGAGCTATGCTCATCACGCTCTTCGCGCCCGGCGTAGCGCACGCGGAATGGCGCGAAGTGGTTTCGCCGCACTTCATCGTCTACAGCAAGGGAAGTGCTCGGCAAACCGAACAGTTCGCGACCCGGCTGGAAAAGGCGGATCGATTGCTGCGCCTCAACACAGGCATCGCGGAAAGCGGCAATGTCACGCCGCTCCGCATATTCCTGCTCGACAATATTGCCGACGTGCGCGGCCTGACCGACGTATCGAGCGCGGCGGGGTTCTATTCTTTCGGCCGCCGCTATGCCTATGCCGTCGCCACCCGGCGGAATGGTGAAGGCCCCTTCGATCTCGATGCCGAACGCATCCTGCTGCACGAATATGCCCATCATTTCATGCATCAATATTTCCCGGCCGCCTATCCGGCCTGGTATGTTGAGGGGTTTGCCGAATTCTACAGCACGATGAAGTTCAGGCCCGACGGCGCCATCGAATTCGGCCTCGTCCCATTATATCGCGCGCCCGGTCTGCTTCTAGGCTCGGTCTATCCGGTGGCCAAACTGCTCGATTCGCGGCCGGCGCGGCTCAGTGCCGAGGAAGGTGATCGCTATTATGGTACGGCCTGGCTGCTTACCCATTATCTGCAGTTCAACGAGGAACGGCGCAAGGAACTCACCGCTTATCTGAAGGGGCTGAGCACAGGGCGTCAGCCCGACCCCGAGAAGTCTTTTGCCGGCGGGTCGAAGGCGCTTCAAAAGGAATTGATCGCCTATATGCGGCGTAAGCTCACGCTGTGGATCGCAAGCGGTCCCATGCTCGGCGAAGCGTCCGCTATCAGCTCATCGGTTCTGGACGACGCGCGCGCGGCGCTGATCGAAGATGAGCTGCGTTTGCTGCGGCAGAGCGATCGGGACGAGGAACAGCCGAAGCGGGCGATCAACGCCAACCGCGTGCGGACCATCGCGGCGCGCTACCCGCAAAGCGCCATCGCGGCGACGGTTCTGGCGGAAACGGAAATGGCGGCGGGCGCGCCGGACGCGGCGCTCGCCGCCGCCGATCGCGCGATCGGGCTCGATCCCGGCGCGGCCCGTGCCTTTGCCGTGCGCGCGGCGGTGCTGCTTGCCCGCGCCGAAAAAAGCGATGCCGATCTGGACTGGAAGGCGGCACTGTCGGCGATCGTAAAAGCCAACCGCGCCGATCTGGAAGATCCCGTCCCCCTTATCCTGTTCCACGACTATCACAGGGCGAGGGGCGGGCAGATGCCGCAGGTGGGGTTCGACGGTCTTTACAAGGCTCTCAACATCCTGCCGCAGAATCATGAATATCGCCTCAAGCTGGCGCAGGCGATGGCGGAGCGCGGGCATTTCATGCGAGCATCACGCCTACTCGATAGCTTGGCTTATTCGCCTCACGAAACGGCGCTGCGCACGCATGCGATCGGTTTTAAGGCGATGCTGGACGCCAAGGCGGCAGAGGAGCCAAAGCCAAAGCCCTGAAGACGGGGGGCGGCGCCTTCACATGAAGCTGTAGGGATCGACGTCCACCGCTACGCGCGTATTGGCTTTCCACACCACGCCGTCCAGCCACTGCCGGATCGCGCCCTGAACGTCGATCTGCCGCGTGGCGTGGACGAGCAGGCGATGACGGTGACGGCCGCGCAGTACAGAGAGCGGCGCGGGCGCGGGGCCATAGACGCGCATGCCGTCGATCCGCGGCGCGGACTTGCCGATCAGGCGCGCGATGGCGGCAGCTTCGGCCGAATCCTCGCTCGACACGATGATCGCAGCAAAACGGCCGAAGGGCGGGGCGTTCGCATGGCGGCGGTTTTCGGTCTCGACCGTATAGAAGCGCTCGGCGTCGCCGGCGATCAGCGCCTGGATGACCTCGGCCTCGGGCATGCGGGTCTGGATGTAGACATGGCCCGGCTTCTGCCCGCGCCCGGCGCGGCCTGCAACCTGGACGATCTGCTGGAAGGTCCGTTCCGACGCGCGCAGGTCGCCGCCCTCGAGGCCCAGATCGGCGTCGATCACCCCGACCAGCGTCAGATTGGGGAAATGATAGCCCTTCGTCACCAATTGCGTGCCGACGATGATGTCGACCGCGCCGCTTTCCACCGATTTGACGAACTCGGCGACCTTGGCCGGCGACCAAAGCGTATCGGACGTGACGATGGCGGTGCGCGCCTGCGGCCAGAGGGCCTTCACCTCGTCGGCGATGCGCTCGACGCCCGGACCGCAGGCGACCAAGCTGTCCTCTTCCTTGCACTCCGGGCAAAAGCGGGGCGAAGGCACGACATGGCCGCAATGATGGCAGGCGAGGCGTCGCGTCAGCCGATGCTCAACCATCCAGGCGGTGCAATTGGGGCATTGGAAGCGATAGCCGCAATGACGGCACAGGGTCAGCGGCGCATAGCCGCGACGGTTGAGGAACAGCAGGCTCTGTTCCCCTTTTTCAAGCGTCGCCTCCATCGCCTGCACCAGCGGCGGCGCGATCCAGCGGCCGCGCTCGGGGGGATCGGTCAAAAGGTTGATGCCCTCGATTCGGGGCATTTGCGCGCCGCCGTAACGCGCGGGCAGGCGGATTTCGCGGTAGCGGCCCAGCTCCACCTGATGGCGCGTTTCGATCGCGGGAGTGGCGGACGCGAGGATGACGGGGAATTTCTCGATGAGGCCGCGCATCACCGCGACGTCGCGGGCATGATAATGGACGCCGTCCTCCTGCTTGAAGCTTGCCTCATGCGCTTCGTCGACGATGATGAGGCCGAGATTCGGGTAGGGCAGGAACAGCGCCGACCGCGCGCCCACGACGACGCGCGCCTGCCCGCTGGCGATGGCGCGCCAGGCGCGGCGGCGTTCCGACTGGCGCAGGCCGCTGTGCCAACTGACGGGCAGCGTGCCGAAACGCTGTTCGAACCGCTCTAGAAAGGGCTCGGTGAGCGCGATCTCAGGCAGCAGCACCAGCGTCTGCCGTCCCTCGCGCATGGCGGCGGCGATCGCTTCGAAATAGACCTCGGTCTTGCCCGACCCCGTCACGCCATCGAGCAGGAATGGCGCGAAATCGCGCGCCGTCACCGCCTCTATGAAATCATCGGCCGCGGCTTTCTGTGCGTCGGACAAGGTGGGTGGCGCATGGGCGGGATCGGGCTCGGGGAAGGGCGTGTCGACGCTCACCTCCACCGCTTCGAACGCGCCCGCCTTCACCAGTCCCCTGATCACCGCGTCGCTGACGCCGCCGATCAGCGCCAGTTCGCGCACCAGCCCCTGCCGCTCGCCGATCCGCTCCATCGCCTGGACGCGCTGCCCGGTCATGCGGTCGGGCAGGGTGCCGCTGGCGCGATATTCGATGACCGTGCGTGCGCCCTCCAGCGCCGACATCGACGCGAGCGCCATGCGCAACACGGCGGCGGGGGGCGCGAGATAATAGTCCGCCGTCCATTCGACCAGCCGCCGCAGCGGTTCGGGGATCGGCGGCGCATCGACGACGGACAGGAGATTGCGCAACCGGTTGTCGCCGACGCTTTCAACATCGGGAAAGGCGTCTTCCTCCCAGACCACGCCGATCAACTGGCGCGGCCCCAGCGGCGCGATGACGATTGCGCCCGGCTTCGCCACCATGTCGTGCGGTACGCGATAGTCGAGCGGCCCGAGAGCGGCGTTCAGCAGGAGGACACGGGCGCGGGCCATGGGCAGGGAGGTAAGGGCTGCGCGGCGTTTTGACCAGCGCAAGACGATGCTGGCCGTAGCTTTCAGAGGAAGAAGTTGAGGCGCAGCCAGGGCGTATGGACGATCTGGTCGGCGCGGCTTTCCCTTATGCCCTGATGGCGCAGATAGGTCAGCTGGACATCGAGATTTTTGCTGACCTTGTGTCGCACGCCGATCTCGCTCCGCAGCACGGCCAGACCCCTGGTGTCGTTGTCTCGCGCGCGGTTGAGGTGGAACATGACCTCCCCAGCCACGACCGCGCTCCACCTTTTTGCGGCATCGATGGGGATCAGCAACTGCGCGCGTTGGCGAAGACGCCAGCCCGTGCGGGGCGCATGTTCGAAAAAGCGCTGCTCAAGGCGGGTGCGCGTCTCGAATATGCCGTGGCCATAAGTGATCTGCTGGTGCGGACGCAGTTCGCGCTCGGTATCGCTGAACGCGTAGAGCATGCCGCCGCCGATACGCAGGCCAGGCGCGATCCGGTGTTCGATCGTGACGCGATACAGGAACTGCTCGTCATCCGATCCTTCCGGCCTGGCGCGCTGGTTGACGTCGATCGTCACCGTCGTGTTCTTGTCGGCCCTGAATGTGAAGGCCTCGGTCAGCCATCCTTGCGCCTCCTGCGTTTCGCATCGCGCTGAAACGGTCATGGCCGCGCCTGCGACAGCGAGCAGGCGCAAGGCATGACGGATGGGCAGGAATGGCGACATAGGTTGGGTCCGTGGTCGGGTGCGCGGCACGTACATAGATTGGCAACAATCTACAAATGCCATCGCTGACATTCCCGATCGTTTTTCGTCTCGACCCGCTATCTGCGGTTCCAGCGCTGGCAAGAAACTTCTAAGAGGCGGCGAGTCCCTGTCCTGCCGGAGCGCACCGACCATGAAATTCTTCGTCGACACCGCCGACATCGCCGAAATCCGCGACCTCGCCGCCACCGGCCTGCTCGACGGGGTGACCACCAACCCCTCGCTGATCCACAAGTCGGGGCGGAAATTCCTTGAAGTGATCGAGGAAATCTGCGGCGCTGTCGACGGCCCCGTCTCTGCCGAGGTCGTCGCGCTCGACCATGGTACGATGATGAAGGAAGCCGAGATTTTGCGGAAGATCGCGGACAATGTCTGCATCAAGGTGCCGCTGACCATCGACGGCCTCAAGACCTGCAAGGCGCTGACCGACGAGGGAACCCAGGTCAATGTGACGCTCTGCTTCTCGGCCAATCAGGCGCTTTTGGCGGCCAAGGCCGGCGCGACCTTCATCTCGCCCTTCGTCGGGCGGCATGACGATAATGGCTTCGACGGCATGAAGCTGATCGACGATATCCGCCTGATCTACGACAATTATGATTTTGCGACCGAGATACTGGTCGCGTCGGTCCGCCATCCGATCCATGTGCTGGAAAGCGCGAAGATCGGCGCCGACGTGATGACCGCGCCGCCCGCCGTCATCAAGGCGCTGTTCAACCATGTGCTGACGGAAAAGGGGATCGCCGGCTTCCTCGCTGACTGGGAAAAGACCGGCCAGACGATCCTGTGATCTGATGCAACCACGCAACGCGGCGAGCGCTTCTCCTTCAATCGGTAAGGAGAAGCGCATGTTCGTCGCGGTCTATTGGTGGCGTGTCCATCCGGGCAAGGAGGATCAGTTCCGCGCGGCTTGGGCGCGGGGGACCGACCTGATCCGCGAAAAATATGGCAGCTATGGCTCGCGCCTGCATCGCGATGCCGATGGGCGCTTCGTCGGCTATGCCGAATGGCCCGACGAAGCGACTTGGCGCGCGGCGTTCGACGCCAAGATGGTCTATGACGAACCGCAAACCCGCGCCGCCTTCGTCGACGCGATCGCCGAGGTGCCGACGGACGCGGACCCGATCTTCACCATGACCGTGATCGACGACCGGCTGCTGCGATCGGGGACGGATTAGGGATTGGTGACCCCGGCAGGACTTGAACCTGCGACCATTCGCTTAGAAGGCGAATGCTCTATCCAGCTGAGCTACGGGGCCGCCCAAGGCGCTCGATAGCTTGGGCGGGCGCCGTGCGCAATCGCCGGCCTTTGCAATAGCGCGGCGTCGGTTTATGCAGGGGCCATGGGGGAAGCAGGCATCAGTCGGGTGGACGCGGGCGTGCTGGGCGACCGGCCGCTGCGCTATTACGACATCTTCATGGCGGCCTTCGTCGCCATTCTTCTGCTCTCCAACCTGATCGGCGCGGCCAAGCTGGCGACGCTGGGCGGATTCACCTTTGGCGCGGGCATCCTTTTCTTCCCGCTTGGCTATGTCATCGGCGACGTGCTGACCGAAGTCTATGGCTTCGCGCGCGCGCGCCGTTGCGTCTGGGTCGGCTTCGGCGCGATGGCGTTTATGGCGGTGATGAGCTGGGTCGTGGTCGCGCTGCCACCGTCGCCCGGCTGGCCCGACCAGGCCGCTTACGAAGCGGTGTTCGGCAGCACATGGCGCATCGTGGCGGCGTCGTTGGTCGCCTTCTGGGCGGGCGAACTTGCCAACAGTTTCGTGATGGCCAAGATGAAGCTGCTGACGAAGGGCAAGCATTTGTGGTCGCGCACGATCGGATCGACCATCGTGGGGCAGGGGGTGGACAGCCTGATCTTCTACCCGCTCGCCTTTGCCGGCGACTGGACGTCGGGCCAAGTGGCGACAGTGATGGTCACGAACTGGCTGCTCAAGGTGACGTGGGAGGCAGTGCTGACACCTGTCACCTATCTGGTCGTCAACGGCCTCAAGCGTCGCGAGGGGCTCGATATTTTCGACGAAGGCACGAATTTCACGCCGTTCCGCGCGCGGCTTTTATAGTGCATATTGAAGGCTTGGCCCGCTGCATCGAGATATCCAAGGATATAAAGTGGATTTTGGATTTGGCAATTTTCTCGATAAATTCGAAGAGCATTTTGGAAGGCTGGCTACACGCTTTCTTTTGAAACTAGTAGCCACCGGCATCGCGTCGATTTGTGTGTCTTTAGTTTGGACGCACATTATATCACCTACAATGGACTATTTTGTTGTTAATTATCAGAATTATACCCTATCAAAAGTATTTCAAGGTGTATCATCGCCTTTATTCACTGTGCTTTTGATTATCGTAGGGGCTTCTGTCTTGGCGGCAGATATTCTGGCATGGCGAGAAAGTTGGCAGTTACGGCGTCTGAAAGTAAAGTTGATCGAACGTGATAAAGAATACAATAATATTGCTGACCGATTAGAAAATGAGATGTTGAAAGCACATATGCTAGCTGAAAAAAGCCGGGAAATGACACGGTAGCAGAAATGGCAGTAGATGACGTGATCGAAAGAGCTTTAAAAATAGGCGTCATTGATATTGAGCACGCGGACCTTCTTCGTGGGCTAAAAGTTAATTTATAACGATATCGTTATGGTTGTGGCTTAGTCAATCAGCTCAATAGTCCGCGCGCATGAAATACAGCCCGTCTGGCGGCGCGTTGAGCCCGAGGCGCGTGCGGTCCCGCGCTTCCAGGGCATCACGCAACTGCGCCGCGCTCCAGCGGCCCATGCCCACCATCGCCACGCAGCCCACCATCGATCGCACCTGATGATGGAGGAACGACCGGGCAGCGGCGTGGACGACGATCCGATCGCCTTCGCGCCCGACGTCGAGCCGATCGAGCGTGCGCACCGGGCTTGCCGCCTGGCAATGGGCGGAGCGGAAGGTGGTGAAGTCGTGGCGCCCGACCAGTATCTGCGCCGCATCATGCATCGCCCCGGCGTCTAGGGGCTGGATCACCCGCCACGCCAGCCCCGCGTCCCACGTCAGCGGTGCGCGGCGGTTGACGATATGATATTCGTACGATCGCCCCACGCAGGAAAAGCGTGCATGCCAGTCGTCGGGCACCGCGTCGCAGGCGAGGATCGCGACGGGATCGGGCCGCAGCCGGGCGTTGAGCGCTTCCATCAGGCGGAAGGGCGTGAAGGGCTTTTCGATATCGGCATGGGCGCGCATCGCCACACCGTGAACGCCCGCGTCGGTGCGTCCCGCCGCGTGGACCGCGACGCTCTGTCCCGTTACGTCCGTGATGGCGCGCTCGATCGCGCCCTGGACGCTCGGCCCATGCGCCTGCCGCTGCCAGCCCATGAAGGGGCGACCGTCAAATTCGACCGTAAGCGCATAGCGGGTCATGGGAAAGGTGTCAGTCGTCCACGCGGCTGCCGGCGGGCATGGCGAAGCCGCGCAGCAATTCGCCCGCCGACATCGCCGCCTTGCCCGCCCGCTGCACCACCATGGGGCGGATCGATCCATGACCGCAGCCGATCAGCAGGCTGTCGTCGAGCAACTCGCCGGGCGCGCCGCTGCGCTCCTCGACATGGGCGGCGTGGACGCGCAGCCTTTCGCCGCCATAGGAGAAGGAGGCGCCGGGTGCCGGGTTGAAGGCGCGCACCTGCCGTTCGACATGATGGGCGTCGCGGGTGAAATCCATCCGCGCTTCGGCCTTGTCGATCTTCGCGGCATATGTGATGCCGTCCTCGGGCTGGGGCACGGGCGGGTGGAGCG
>JBEVMZ010000093.1:0-5451 GCA_040508335.1 Sphingobium sp. | reverse complement strand
TTCGGTCGCCATGTTGCACAGCGTCAGCCGCGCCTCGATCTCCATTTCGGCGATGGCGGAACCCGCATATTCGATCATATGCCCGCGCGCGCCCGACGACCCGATCTGGCGCAGGATGTGGAGCGCCAGATCCTTGGCCGTGGTGCCGACGGGCAGGCTGCCCTCCACCGTGATGCGCATGACGGGCGGCTTCTGCATCCGCAGCGTCGATGTCGCCAGCGCATGTTCGGCCTCCGACGAGCCGATGCCCCAGGCAAGCCCGCCCAGCGCCCCCTGCGAGCAGGTGTGGCTGTCCGGGCAGACGAGCGTCAGGCCGGGCAGGATGACGCCTTGCTCTGGCGAGATCACATGGACGATGCCCTGGCGCGGATCGCCAAGGTCGAAGAGTGTGAGGCCGGCCCGCTGCGCCGCCGCGCGGGTTTCGATTATGAACTGCGTGCCCGTGGGCATGATCGTCTTGTCCGACCGGCCGGGCAGCGTGTCGACGACATGGTCCATCGTCACGAACACCTGCGCCGGATCGGCAACGGTACGCCCGCTTTCCTCAAGGCTTGTCAGCGCGATACCGCCGGTCCGTTCGTGCAGCAGGATGCGGTCGATGAGGATGAGGTCCGCATCCTCGCCGACGCCGCCGACGCGATGGGCGTCCCACAGCTTGTCGAAGGCCGTCCTTGGCTTGGTCACTTCCCGGCCTCCTCCGACAGAGCAGCCATGATCGCCTCACCATCGGCGCCCGGTGCGGGCAGATCGTGGCGGAGCGACGCACGCCAGCCGTCGATTTCGAGCGGCAGGTTGGGCAGGCGCGCGAGGCCCTTGCCCGGAATGTCGACTTCGAGCAGGCCGCCTTCGGCGAGTAGATGCGGGTCTTCGGACAGTTCGTCGGGACGCAGGATCGGCGCGAACGGCAGGCCGACCTTTTCCAGACGCGCAATCAAGTCGGCGCGAGCCATGTTCCCGAACATCTCCCGCACGATCGGCAGGATGCGATCGCGGGCCTCGACGCGCTGGTTGTTCTTGGCAAGCTCGGGATCGTCGCCCAGTGCAAGGTCGAATTCCTTGCAGAAGGATACCCACTGCCCATCGCTCACGACGCCCACGAACAACTGCTCGCCTTCGTGCAGGGTTTCGAACACGTCATAGATCGCCCAGGCGGAAATACGCACCGGCATGGGCTGCGCCGCCTTGCCGGTCACGGCCTTCTGCGCGACATGCTGGCCGACGAGGAAGGCGGTGGTTTCATAGAGCGAGCATTTGACATAGCCGCCCACGCCCGTGCGATGACGCCGCTCAAGCGCGGCGAGCAGGCCGATGACGCCGAACATCGCGCCGGTAATATCGATGACAGAGGAGCCTGCGCGCAACGGCCGTCCCGGAGGGCCGGTCATATAGGCAAGGCCGCCCATCATCTGCGTCACTTCGTCCAATGCAGTGCGATGCTGATAGGGGCCGCTCAAAAAGCCCTTGGCCGAACAATAGAGCAGCCGGGGATTGCTTTCCTTGAGCGCGTCATAGCCGAGCCCTAAGCGGTCGAGCGTGCCGGGGCGGAAATTCTCGATGACGATATCCGCCTGCTCGCACAGCGCCCGCGCCGCCGCCAAGCCTTCCGGGCTCTTGAGGTCGAGGCAGATGCTGCGTTTGTTGCGGTTGAACATCGGGAAATAGCCCGCGCCCGACCCCAGCAGATTGCGCGTCTGGTCGCCGCCAACGGGTTCCACCTTGATGACGTCTGCGCCCAGATCGCCGAGGATGACGCCGACCGCCGGTCCCATCACCATGTGGGAAAATTCGACGACCTTGAGATTGGCGAGCGGCAGGCCGTCGTCGGCGGGCATGTCGGCAGGCTGGGCAACAGGGTCGGTCATGGGCATGGTCTCACACATGGATACGGGCAAAATATGACGCACAGAATAGAGGATGGCCCGAACGGACGCGCGATGCGCGCGGCTTTTTATCCGACAGGCGAACACGCATGGGGTCCGCAATCGACAAAATGCAGGTCCGCTTTGATCGTGCGATCATGACAGACAATAGCAGCGATATCGATATTCTCGTCAGCGAGGTGGGGCCGCGCGACGGCCTGCAAAGCATCAAACCCATTATGCCGCTCGAGGCCAAGAAAGCCTGGATCGCCGCCGAAGCGGCAGCGGGCGTGCGTGAAATCGAAGTCGGCAGCTTCGTTCCTGCCCATGTTCTGCCCCAGCTCGCCGACACGGCGGAGGTCGTCGCCTTCGCGCGCACGATCCCGAACCTCACGGTCGCGGTGCTGGTGCCCAATTTCAAAGGCGCTGAGGCCGCAATCGCAGCCGGCGCGCACAAGATCACCTTGCCCCTCTCGGTCTCCGAAACCCACAGTCTCGCCAATCTGCGCCGCACCCATATTCAGGTGCTCGACGAAGCCAAGCGCATCGCCGAGCTGATCGCAACCCTGCCAGAAGCAGAGCGGCCGCATTTCGAGGGAAGTCTCTCCACCGTCTTCGGCTGCACGCTGGAAGGCGCGATTCCCGACGCGCAGATCGCCCGCCTTGCGCAAGGACTGATGGCGGCGGGCTGCGACGAGGTCGGCCTGTCCGACACCACCGGCTATGCCGACCCGTCCGCCGTGCGCAAGCTCGTGCGGCTAGTGCGCGGCGTCGTCGGCGACAAGGGGGTGACGGGCCTCCACCTGCACAATACGCGCGGGCTTGGCCTCGCCAATGTGCTGGCCGGTCTCGACGAAGGCATCACCACATTCGATTCATCGCTCGGCGGGCTGGGCGGCTGTCCCTTCGCGCCCGGCGCGAGCGGCAATATCGTGACCGAAGACCTTGTCTTCATGCTTGAAGCCATGGGCCTGCGCACCGGCATCGACATCGCCCAGCTCAACGCCGTGCGCGCTATCGTCAAGGCCGCCGTCCCAAGTGAAGAGATGTACGGCTTCATCCCCGACGCGGGCCTCCCCCTCGGCTTCACGCCCGCCAGCGCCACAGGAGCAAGCGCATGACCATCGTCGGCACCCGCATGATCCGCGAAGACAAGACCGCGCGCCAGATTTTCGAAGAGGTGATGGCCAACCCAACCCGCGCCAAATTCGGGTTCGGGAAAAAGCTCGCCATCGTCAATGTCGACTTCCAGTGCGCCTATACGCGGATCGACGAATTCAAGACGGCTTATGAAACCGATCCGAAGCAGATCGAATATACCAACACCATCTCGTCGCTCGCCCGCGCCAAGGGCATGCCGGTGATCTGGACCCATGTCGCGTTCATGGACGATGCCGCCGACGCGGGCGTGTGGGGCACGCGGACGAATACGCCCGACAGCCTTCAGAACATCAAGGTCGGCAGCCGCCGCCATGAATTTGACGACCGCTGCGATATTCAGCCCGATGACGCCATCTATACCAAGCGGATGCCCTCGGCCTTCCATGAAACGCCGCTGCAATCGCTGCTGGTGTGGCATGGCGTCGACACGGTGGTCGTGACCGGCGGATCGACGTCAGGCTGCGTCCGGGCGACGGCGGTCGATTCCCTGTCGCGCGGCTATCGCACGATCGTCCCGATCGAGACCTGTGCCGACAAGCATGAAAGCTATCATTTCGCCAATCTGACCGATCTTCAGCTCAAATATGCCGATGTCGAGCCGGTGCAGACCGTCATCGACTGGCTGGAGGCACGCTGATGCGCGAGGGCGAAAAGGATCCGGGGCTCTACGATTTCCGCCCCTATCGCGACCGGCCGCCGATCGCTTGGCCCGATGGCAAGAAGGTCGCGGTCTGGGTGTCGCCCAACCTTGAATATTATGAGCTGGACCCGCCCGCCAGCCCGCACCGCAAGAGCTGGCCGATGCCGCATCCCGATGTGGTGGGTTACAGCCATCGTGACTATGCCAATCGCGTCGGTCACTGGCGCATGGCGGATGTGATGACCAAGCATGGTTTCCCCGGCTCGGTCTCGCTCTCGGTCGCGCTGTGCCAGCACATCCCCGAAGTAGTCGAGGACGCCAATGCGCGCGGCTGGGAGTTTTTCAGCCACGGGACCTACAACACCCGATACAGCTACGGCATGGACGAGGCGCAGGAACGCAGCCTGATCGAAGACTCGATCCGCACCGTGCGCGAGGCTACTGGGCAGACGATCAAGGGCTGGCTCGCCCCTGCCCTCACCCACACGCCGCGCACGCTCGACCTGATTGCGGAATATGGGCTGACCTATACCTGCGACCTCTATCATGACGACCAGCCGGCGCCCGTCCATGTGCGCTCCGGCCGCCTCATCTCCATGCCCTACAGCCTTGAGGTGAACGACCATTATGGCTTCTTCGTCTATAATATGAGCCCCCGCGACTATGCCGACACGCTGATTCGTCAGTATGAGCGGCTCGCCGACGAAGGCGGCACCGTGATGTGCATCCCGCTGCACAGCTATCTGATCGGCCAGCCGCATCGCATCGGCCCGTTCGAAGAAGTGCTGCGCCACATCGCCGCCGACGGCCGCGCATGGATCACCCGGTCGGGCGACATCGCCGATCATTTCCTGAACGGCGGCCATTATGACGCGGTCGCCGCCGACGCCGCGCGTTACGAGAAGGGCTAAAAGTCATGGCACTCGATCCCGCCTATCTCGAATATCCGCTCCGCCGTCGGGGCATGGACCATGACCTCTATCCCTGGTCCAGCCTGTTCGACCGTGCACCCGTCACGTGGCAGGACGGCGCGACGCTTGGCGTCACGGTCGTGGTGTCGCTCGAATGGTTTCCAATTCTTGCCGAACCCGCGAGCTTCAAGGCGCCGGGCCATATGCAGACCGCCTATCCCGACTATCGCCATTATACGGCGCGGGAATATGGCACGCGTGTCGGCTTCTACCGGCTGCTCGACGCCTTCGCCAAGGCGGGCGTCGCGGCCAGCATCGCGGTCAACGCAGCGATTGCCGAGCGCTACCCCTCGATCATCCGCGATATCGTCAGCGCAGGCCATGAGATCATCGCCCATTCGACGGACATGGACGGCACCATCGCCACCGGCCTTGCTGAGGATGCGGAGCGCGCGCTCATTACCACCTCGCTCGACACGCTGGAGCAGGTTTCAGGCACGCGCCCGCGCGGCTGGATGTCGATCGCGCGCTCGCAAAGCTTCAACACGCCCCGCCTGCTGGCCGAGGCTGGGGTCGCCTATGCCTGCGACTGGGTGAATGACGATCTGCCCTATGTCATGACCACGCCCGCCGGGCCGCTCGTCAATGTGCCGATCAATCATGAACTGTCGGACCGGCAGATCATCACGGTGCAGCAGCAATCGGCGACCTCCTACCGCCAGCAGATGCTGGATGCGGCCGACTGGCTGGCCAGCGAGAAGGCCGGGCGCCTGCTGCCGCTGCACGTAACGCCGTACATCATCGGCCTGCCCTACCGCATCGGCCTGTTCGAGCAGTTGCTGGGCGATCTCGCGGCGCGATCGGACACGACCTTCCTGCG
>JBEVMZ010000050.1:0-3819 GCA_040508335.1 Sphingobium sp. | reverse complement strand
ATGTTGACGCCCGCCGCCTGCACCAGCACGGTCGCATGGCCGACCCAGGTCGCCACCATGCCGCGCGGGGCGGCGAAGGCGGGCGGGCGGGCGGGCTTGACCGCGACGGCGTCGGGCCATTGCGGGCGATCGTCATTGCCCGTCAGCCAGCGCATGAGGAAGCTGCTGCGGCTGTGACCGGGTGGGGCGGGCATGTCGATTTCGCCGTCGGGATTGAAGAAATGCGCGCCGTCATAATGGCCGCTGAACGGGCCCTGATAATAGATGCGGTCGAGGAAGGGCGGCAGGATCGTGATGATGAGGCAGAGTGCGATGATGAGGAAAAGCAGGGCCGTGCCCACGCCCCTGGCGATCCTGATGACGATGCCGTTCACCTGTCTGCTCCTTGGCCCATGCCGCGCGGCCATAGCGCCGCGCCCGTCAAAGCGCACCCAAAAGCGCGAGTACGACGCCCATGACCACAAGCAATAGCCCTGCCACCTCGCTACGCGTCATCCGTTCGCCCAGGTAGAAATGCCCAAAGGCAAGGGTGAAGGCCACCTCGACCTGCCCGACGATCCGCACCAGCGCGACCGGCGCGGTGGCAAAGCCGGTGAACCAGCAGGCGGAGCCGAAGGCGGAGAGCATGCCGACCTGCCCCGACAGGCGCCAACTCGCCAGCACGCGCCGGATTTCCGCGCGTTCGCGCCACCACATCCAGCCGCCCTGCATCAGCGTCTGGAGCGCGACCGTCACCACCAGCACGATCAGCGCCGCTTCGACCGCGGTGCCGCCGTCCACCTCCTGCGTGGCGCGGCGGATGCCGATGGCGGTGAGCGCGAAGAAGAAGCCTGACATGATGCCAGCGCGGGCGGCCGGTTGGCCCAGTGCGCGCAAGAAATCGAGCGGGCTCATCCGCTTGCCGCCGGTCGAAAGCAGCATGATGCCGCAGACGCCTGCGCAGATGCCGGCCCAGCCGAGCGGGGACAGGCGCTCGCCCAGCAAGAAGAAAGAGAGGATCGCGCCCTGCATCGCCTCGGTCTTGGAATAAGCGGTGCCGACGACGAAATTGCGCTCGGCAAAGGCTAGGATGAGCAGATTGGTGGCGATGATCTGCGCCAACCCTCCCGCGATGCAGAAGGGCAAGAACAGGGAGCCGAACATAACCTCCGGTAAGCCGAAGATCAGCGCATAGACACCGAGCAGGCCGGCCGCAAAGGGCAGGCCGTAGAGATAGCGCACCAGTCCCGCGCCATTGAGCGAAAGGCTTTGGCTCACCCGGCGCTGGATGGCGGTGCGCCAGGCCTGCAATCCGCCGGCGATCAGCGTCGCGGGCAGCCAGATGGGGGAGGAGATCATGCGCCCGCTATAGAGCGCGACGCCACAAAGTCATCGGCGGCCGCGCGGTTTTGCAAGCTTGATCTCGAACAGGCGGGGCCAGTTCTTGCCGGTCACGAACAGGCGGTCGCGCGCCGGGTCATAAGCAATACCATTGGCGACGTCGGTCATCGGATCGACGCCGGCGCGAGCGGCGAGCGGGGCGATGTCGAGCCAGTCGATCACCGCGCCCGTATCTGGCGCGATCCGCACGATGCGCGTGTCGAACCAGATATTCGCCCAGATTTCGCCCTTCACATATTCCAGCTCGTTGAGCCGATCGACCGGCTGGCCGTTCCAGCTGACGGTGATGCGGCGCTGCTCGGTCAGCGTCTGGGGATCAAGGAAGCGCAGCTGCGCAGTGCCGTCGCTCATGACGATGCTGCGCCCGTCCTGCGTTAGGCCCCAGCCTTCGCCCGGATAGCGGAAACTGGCGAGCGTTGACAGGTCGGACAGGCGCCAGACGAAGCCCTGCTGGCTTTGCCAGGTGATGCTGACGATCCGGTCGCCCCAATTGACGATGCCTTCGCCGAAATAAGCGGGGTCGAGGGGCGTGCGCTGGATGACCTTGCCGGTCTTGAGATCGACCTTGCGGATGTCCGAGCGACCTTCGAGGCCCGTACTCTCATAGAGCGCGCCGTCGAGGAAGAAGAGCCCCTGGGTGAAGGCGGCAGGATCATGAGGATAGGATTTGACGAGGCGCCAGGGCGTTTCGGCATGGAGCGGGACGGCGAGCAGCAGCGCCAGCAGCAGGGCGATGCTGCGGCCGATCGCGGTGCGCGCGGAGATCATTCCTCGCCAGCTTGCGCCACGGCCGCCGCGAGCCAGGCGGGCAGTGTCGCGGGGTCGATATCGGCGACGCGGCGCAATTCTATCGACAGGCCAATGTCCTCGAGCGCGGCGCGCTGGCGCTTGGGGTCGGCCTTTTCGAGCGGAACGGCGACGAGCCGGCGATTGACCTTGCTGCGATAATGCATGCGGGCGGTATTTTCCTGGCCGACATAGCAGCCCTTGTCATAATCGACGCCGCCCAGTTCCTCCGCATTGGTTTCGAGCCAGAGGATCTGATCCTGCCCCAGCTCCTCCACGCCCTCGAATATGCCGAGCGAGAGGCGGTGCGCGCGAAAGACTTGCGCCGCGTCGCCTTCGCCCGGCGGCGCGATCCAGCGATGGCCGAGTGCTGGGAGCCGGGGGTCGAGCGGCTTATCCGCGGCATTGGGTGACCAATGGACGGCAAGCGCCTCATCACGGCCAATCGTGACTTTCCGTCGCAGCCGATAGATGGTCAGACGTCGCGCAAGGGTGTCAGCCTGTGCCGCCTCGCAGTCGATCAGCACGTCGCCATTGGCATCGCTCCACAGGATGAAGTCGAACAACGCCTTGCCCTGTGGGGTCAGCAACCCGCCCCAGCGTGGCGCGTTGGGCTCAAGCGTCAGCACGTCGCGCGTCAGCAGACCCTGAAGGAAGGGGCGTGCTTCCTCGCCGGAGATTCGCAAAATGGCGCGGTCGCGCAGGGTGGTGCCGGTCATCGCCTTTAGGTAGGGGATGATGCATAGTTCGCCAACCCGCCCGTACGCCGATGGAGCGCCCGATGACCAACAGCTTTGACCTCATCCTCAAAAACGGCACGGTGCATACGCCCGGTGGGTCGGAAAAGGTCGATGTCGGTGTGCGCGGCGGGCGTATCGCGGCCATTGGTTCCGCGCTGGGCGATGCGGGCGAAGTAATCGACTGCACGGGGCTCGACGTGCTGCCCGGCTGCATCGACAGCCAGGTGCATTTTCGCGAGCCGGGCCTCGAGCATAAGGAAGACCTCGAATCGGGCAGCCGCGCGGCGGTGATGGGCGGCATCACCGCCGTCTTCGAAATGCCCAACACCAACCCCAATACCGACAGTGCCGAGCGCGTGCATGACAAGCTCGCTCGCGCGCATCATCGCATGTGGTGCGACCACGCTTTTTACGTCGGCGCGACCGCCGACAATGCGGAGAGCCTGAAGGAGCTGGAGCGCATTCCCGGCACGGCGGGGGTCAAGATTTTCATGGGCGCCTCCACTGGCAGCCTGCTGGTTGACGATGATTCGGCGCTTTCCCGCGTGCTGTCGAGCGGCGTGCGGCGCGTCGCGATCCATGCCGAGGACGAGGCGCGGATGAATGCGCGCAAGGATCTCAGAGTCGAGGGCGACCCCCGTTCGCACCCGGTCTGGCGCGACGATGAAAGCGCGATGATCGCTACGAAGCGGATCATCGCGCTTGCCCGCGCGGCGCGGCGGCGCATCCATATCCTGCATGTGACGACGCCCGCCGAACTCGAATATATCGGCCAGAACAAGGATATCGCGACCTGCGAGGTGACGCCGCAGCATCTGACGCTCGCCGCCGAAGACGCCTACCCCCGGCTCGGTACTTACGCGCAGATGAACCCGCCGATCCGATCGGCGGCGCATCGCGATGGGCTGTGGCA
>JBEVMZ010000012.1:0-6018 GCA_040508335.1 Sphingobium sp. | reverse complement strand
TCGTCCGACTGCATTTCCATGAGCCGCGACACCGTGCGCTCGAACTCGAACGCGCCGTCCCCTTCCGGATAAAGCCGCGCGGGGTCCGCGTCGGCGGAGGCGAGCAGCTTGACCTTATATTCGTAGAGCGAATCGATCAGCGTGACGAAACGGGCCGCCTCGTTCCGGTTTTCAGGGCCAAGGATCGGGATGCCGACGATGATGACGCTATGATATCGCCGCGCGATCGCCAGATAGTCGGGCGCGCCCCGTGCCTGCGCGCAGAGGCGCTTGAAGGAAAAGACGGCGACGCCCTTGAGCGCCTTTGGCACGTGCAATGTCCGCCCGCCCTGCACCGGCAATTCTTCCGAGGGCACATGGGCACGATCTTCGGGCGGATAGTCGGTCAGGCGAAAGAAAGCGGCGCTCAGCGCGGCGGTCGCTTCAGGACCGTTGGGACTGTGCCAGAGCGTCGCGTCGCCCAGCCGGTCGAGCCGGTAGTCGGTCGGCCCGTCCAGGGTCATGACGTCGAGCCGTGCCTTGATAAGGTCGATGAAGGGCAGGAAAAGCTGGCGGTTGAGGCCGTCCTTGTACAGATCGTCGGGCGCGCGGTTAGACGTGGTGACGATCGTCACGCGCTTTTCGATGAGCCCGGCGAACAGGCGCGACATGATCGCCGCGTCGGCCATATTGTTGACGACCATCTCGTCGAAGCAGAGCAGCCGGCCTTCTTCGGCCAGCGACTCGACGACGGGCGGAATAGGATCGCCCTTTTCTTCCTTGCGCGCTTCGGCGAGGCGGGCGTGGACGTCGAGCATGAATTCGTGGAAATGCACGCGCTTCTTGGGCCGGACCTGCACCGTATCGTAGAAGAGGTCCATGAGCATGGACTTGCCGCGCCCGACTCCGCCCCACATGTAAAGGCCGCGCGGTGGTTCGGGCGCCCGGCGCAGCAGCTTCCACAGGGTCGAGCCGCGCGGTGGGCTTGCTTCCAGTTCGTGCTGCAAGCCATCGAGCCGTTCGGCGGCAGCGCGCTGGTCGGGATCGGCCCGCAATTCGCCGGCCGCGACCAGCCTTTCATAGCGAGCGATGACGCTGGTCATTTGGGCCTGGGCGCTTTGCGGATGGTAGCAGTCGATGCCGCGACGGGCGCACCATCCTGGGTTATCAGCATGCGCAAAAACAGCATCCGCCCGGTCTCGCGCAACAATTCGACGTCCGCGATCAACACCGGCCCGACCGTACCGGCGCCCAGATATTGCATCGACAGGTCGACCGTGACGCCGTCGATCTGCGCCTTGAGCCCCATCGCCCAGAGCGCCACGAAATAGGCATGGTCGGCAAAGGCCGCGATGAAGCCGCCATGCAGCGTATCGAGCCGGTTGCGATGGTTGACCCGCGTCTCCAGCCCGACCTGCGCACTGCCCGGGGCTAGGCTGCGCATGTAGCCGCAGCCAATCGCGTGCAAAAACGTGTCGGGATACGGGTCGGACCAGGCCGACCAGCCGGCCCATGGACCTTCCGTCAGCGCGACGCCGCCCGCAACCCCGTCACTGTTCAACGTCAGAGCTGCCGTTCGACCAGCATCTTCTTGGTTTCCGCGATCGCCTTTGCCGGGCTCAAACCCTTGGGGCAGACGTTCGCGCAATTCATGATCGTGTGGCAGCGATAGAGGCGGAACGGATCTTCCAGCTCGTCCAGCCGGTCGCCGGTATATTCGTCGCGGCTGTCGGCGAGCCAGCGATAGGCCTGAAGCAGGATCGCGGGGCCCAGAAACTTGTCGCTGTTCCACCAGTAGCTCGGGCAGCTGGTCGAGCAGCACGCGCACAGGATGCACTCGTAAAGCCCGTCCAGCTTTTCGCGGTCGGCGGGCGACTGGAGCCTTTCCTTGCCCGAGGGCGGCGGCGACACGGTCTTGAGCCACGGCTGGATCGAATTATACTGCGCGTAGAAATGGGTGAAATCGGGGACCAAGTCCTTGATCACGTCCATATGCGGCAACGGCGTGATCTGCACATCCTTGCCGCCGCATTCCTCGATCGCGGTGGTGCAGGCGAGGCCGTTCTTGCCGTTCATGTTCATCGAACAGGAACCGCAAATCCCCTCGCGACACGACCGGCGGAAGGTCACGGTCGGGTCATATTCATTCTTGATCTTGAGCAGCGCGTCGAGAACCATAGGGCCGCAATCGTCGAGATCGACCTCGAACGTATCGTAACGCGGGTTCTGCCCCGAGTCGGGATCGTAGCGATAAACCTTGAAGCTGCGCGTGCGCGTCGCGCCGGCGGGCGCGGGATGGTTGACGCCCTTGCCGCTGATCTTGCTGTTCTTGGGCAGAGAAAATTCGGCCATCTTGTCGCATTCCTCATTTGATAGGCGCGCGATAGCCAAACATGCCCGGAATCGGAAGCCCCTTTGCGGCATGTCGGCACGAAACTTCAGCCGTGGCCTCCGCAAAGCCGCATATGAGGGCGGATTGCCGTCGGCCGGGCGCCGGCGTGGATACCGTTAAAGACTTAAGCAGGCTCTCGTTGCGGTTGGTATTACGATCGCGACCGCCGCTCAGCGGTGCTTGCGCGGACCGTTTTAACCGACTAGCCTCTTTGCTTTGTTCGCCCCGTCGCGACAGCCACCGTCCCCCTTGAGTACTATCCTCTAAATGGCAAAGATCGCGTTTGTCACCTTCGGCCTGGGCCTTGGCGGCACCGACAGAGTATGCTGCCATTTGGCGCGGGGCTTCCATGAAGCGGGGGACGACGTGACGGTTCTTGCCTGTACCGGCAAGGGTAAGGGGCAGGCGATATTGGACGCCGTCATCGCTGACGGGCCGTCGTTCGTCGAGCTGGCCGGAGTCGCGTGGAAAAATCGCCAGGTTCAAAAGGCGCACGCCCTTATCGGCTATGTCCGCTGGCTGCGCGCCGAGCGTCCTGATTTCGTCGTTGCTACTGGTAACAATATCTGCCGCTTTACGGCGTTGGGGTTTCGATTGGCACGAATTAGGAGCGACAGCCGGTTGATCATCAAGATCACCAATCCTGTCATTCGTCCGCGACGAAAATTATCCGAAAGAATTCGCCGTCATTCCCTGGCGCGCGCCTTTGAGGATGCCGCTGCGGTTCTGACCCTGAGCCGCGAGGAGGCCCGCATTCTAGCCTGCGCGTTTCCCCGCGCGGCCGGCCGTTTCCATCACGTCTATAATCCCTATCTGACGGACGCTTTCGATCATGCATCGTCGGACATCGAGCGGTGCGAACGACCGAAATCCACCGGAAACGACAATAAGACCGTGATGCTCGCGGTCGGTCGTCTTCACCATCAGAAGAACTTTCCTCGAATGCTGCACGCGTTCGCCACACTGATTCATGCCGGACAGTCGGATCTGCTCCTCAAGATCGTGGGGGACGGCCCCGACCGGCAGCAGATCGCCGACCTGATCGACAAGCTCGGCCTGACGGAGCATGTTCAAATGCTGGGCTATAGCAGCGACATTCCCAAATCGATGGCGGCCGCCGATGTTCTTCTGCTTTCCTCTGATTATGAGGGGCTGCCCGCCGTCGTCATCGAAGCGCTGGCGTGCGATTGCCCCGTTATATCGACCGATTGTTTTCCGGCGGCAAAGTCCCTCCTACAAGGAATTCCTCATTGCCGGGTCGCGGACAAGGACGTGGCCTCTCTCGCGGCCGCGATGAAAACATGGCTCGACATGCCGCGCGGTCGGCCAAAATTACGGGAACATGCCTTGCGCTATTCAACTGCCAATGCCGTGGAGAGTCATCGTTCGGCCATGTTCGGTGCACGCCGGCCATGACCGCGACGCAGATAATCCTGATCGGTGAAAATAGGACGCTCATATGGGGCATGTCCAACGCCGAGCGCGTTCGCCGCATGGTGCGCGAGGCGGCAAGCAAGGGTGCGCACGTCGCTCCGGGCCAAGTGCTGGCCGTCAACCTCGCCTTCGTTTTCGACCCGCTGCTGCTGCGCGAGGCGATGCGGACACCGGGCCGCGTCTTCACCCGCGACGGCGTGCTGCTGATAGGGCAAATGCCCGCAGACGCCGCACGCGAACGGCCCGAGCCGGGCGAGGGCATCACCATCGTCGAACTGGGCGAGGGCCAGAAGCTCTATAACGAGCAACTGCGCAAGCTGGAGCAGCCCTTCGCCATGCCTCTGACGCCGCAGACGCGGCGGGCGATCGAGCGGCAAAGCTATTATGGCGCCTATAAGGGCGTGACCGACATCCTCACCAAATATCTCTGGCCCGAACTCGCGCTTTGGCTGACGCGCGGCGCGGCGCAGATCGGCATGACGCCCAATATGGTGACGGCGATCGGCGCGATCCTGTGCGTCGCCGCCACTTTCCTGTTCGCGCAAGGGCTGTACTGGACCGGCTTTCTGGCGGGCTTCGGCTTCATGGTACTCGACACGGTCGATGGAAAGCTCGCCCGCTGCACCATCACCTCGTCCAAATGGGGCAACGTCTTCGATCATGGCATCGACCTTGTTCACCCGCCCTTCTGGTGGTTCGCCTGGGGGCTGGGGCTGCCGGTCTGGGGGCTGGGGCTGGCGCCGCAGACCTTCTGGCTGGTCATGGGCACGATCCTGGCGGGCTATGTGCTCCAGCGGCTGATCGAGGGGGCGTTCATGCGGTCATTCGGCGGCATGCACATCCACGTCTGGCGGCCGTTCGACACCTGGTTCCGCCTGATCACCGCGCGTCGCAACCCTAATATGGTGATCCTGTTCGTGGCTTTGCTCGCAGGACGGCCCGATTGGGGCATCATCGGCGTCGCCTGGTGGACCGCGCTCTCGCTGCTTGTCCATGTCGTGCAGCTGGTGCAGGCGCGTGTGGCGAAGGCCAAGGGCATGCCGATCCGCAGTTGGCTGGAGGAAGGCGCATGAACGCGACGATGGAGAAATTCGGCTGGCCCGCGACGCTGGTCGCCGACTTCACTCATTGGGCGGTGCTGCTGCGCCCGGCGCAGCCGACGCTGGGATCGCTGGTGCTGGCGGCGAAGAGCGAAGCGACGGCGTTCGGCGATCTGCCGGCCGGCGCGCATGCGGAACTTGAGCAGATCACGCGTGCGATCGAAGGCGCGCTGCGCGCCGCCGTGGACTATGACAAGCTCAACTATCTGATGCTGATGATGGTCGACCCCTATGTCCATTTCCACGTCCTGCCCCGCTATGATGGCGAACGCAGCGGATGCGGACTGACCATCGCCGATGCGGGCTGGCCCGGGCAGCCCGACCTTGGCAGTGCGATCAAGCTGGATACGGCGCAAACGACCGCGCTGGTCGCATGGCTGAAAGGACGTTTGGCTTAGGCGGCTGGGCGTCCCTCAGCCGCCCATCTCGCGGTGAGCGCCAGCGCCGCGTCGACATCCTGCGGGAAGTCGACCTCCTGCCAGGCCAGCCCTTCGATCGAGACCGTGCCGACGCGGTTCCCCTTCGCGATCAGGTCGATGGCACGGAGATACCAGCGCTCCACGCCTTCGGGCGTGCGCATCATCTGTTCGATCTGATTACGGAAAATCGCCGGGCCCTCGCCGATGAACGCCAGCATGCCGATCGATTCGGCATTGCTATCGAGCGGCAGCAGACGCTTGCCGATATCGAGCAGCCGCCCGTCCGGCGCGCGGTTCACCTTCATGTCATCGTCGTCATAGCCGTCCGCCTTGACGTCTACGGTCACGGTGATGGCGTCTTTCGCCCCGTCGATCAGCCGCGCGACGATCTCATCCGAAATGATGGTGTCGCCATTAAGGATGATGAAGTCCGCGCCCATCTCCTCCCGCGCGATCCAGCAGGTGCCAAGATTGTCCGCGACCTGGAAGAAGGGGTTGAAGAGGGTGCGGACGCGCGCGCCATGGTCGCGATAAAGTTCGAGCGCATGATCCTCCACCCGCTCGGTGCGGAAGCCGGTGACGACGACGATGTCGCTGATGCCGTTCGCGACCAAGGCGGCGACCTGCCAGCCGAGCAAGGTGCGGCCATTCAGATCGATCATGCATTTGGGCACGTCCCGCGTCAGCGGCAGCA
>JBEVMZ010000003.1:0-8146 GCA_040508335.1 Sphingobium sp. | reverse complement strand
TGCGCGCCGGCCGCCAGAGGCGCAAGTGCCAGCGTCGCGATCGTCAGAAAAGATGCGCTTCGCATTCCCATCCCCTGTCCTTCCTTCAGCGTGCCATGTGCATGAAGTCGGCGTCATAGCCGCGCATATGCGCGCCGCCGTCGACATAGAGCGTCTGCCCGGTCATCGCCGTCGCGTCGATCAGGAAGAGCACCGCCTGCGCGATCTGCTCGGGCTGCGGCAGGCGGCCGAGCGGCATCATGACGCGAAGGCGCTCCATCTGCTCTTCGCTATAATCGGGCGTTTCGATGGTAAGGCCCGGCGCGACGGCATTGACCCTGATGCCGGGCGCCAGCGTGGCAGCGGTGAGTTTGGTCAGGCCGGCCAGCGCCTGCTTCGAAAGCGTGTAGGCAAGCTGATCGCCATGAGGATGGTCGATCCGCTGATCGAGAATATTGATGATGCATCGATCCCCGGTGCCCGCTGGAGGAACGGTCGCGAACGCCTTGGTCAGCAGCGCCGGCGCGGCACAGTTCACCGCATAGTGGCGCAGCAGGTCGCTTGCCGTGACGTCGGCCAGCCTGTCCTGCCCGAAGATCGCCGCGCTGTTGACCAATATGTCGGGCGGGCGGCCGAAATGGGCGGATATCTTGCCGATCATCTCCTCGGCGGTTTCAGGATCGGCGAAGTCGGCGGTGAAGCCGGCCCATTGCGTCTCCTTCTCCTCCAGCGTCAGGGCGAGCGCCGAATCGAGCCGGGTGTCGTGGCTGCCATGCAGCGCCAGCGCGCAGCCCGCCCCGGCAAGCGCGCGGGCGATGACGCCGCCCAGCCGCCGATGCCCGCCGGTCACCAGCGCGAGGCGGGGCGGTGCCGATCCTTGCGGAAGCGACAGCCCCCCAAGACCGGGCGCGGCAGGGCGCGCCGACCCGAGGGGGCGATAGGCCGGATCGTCGGTCGTCATGAACTGATGAGCTTGAGGATCTCCTCACGCGATTTGACGTCGTCCCGGAACACGCCGAGCATGCGGCTTGTCTTCATGATGACGTTGGGGGTGCGCACGCCGCGCCCGGTCATGCAGCCATGCGTCGCCTCGATGACGACGGCGACGCCCTGGGGCTTCAGATGCTCCCAGATGCAATTGGCGACTTCGGAGGTCAGCCGTTCCTGCACCTGAAGCCGACTGGCAAAAGCATGGAGGACGCGGGCGAGTTTCGAGATGCCCACCACATAGTCGCCAGGCAGATAGGCGATGTGCGCCTTACCCACGATGGGCGCCATATGATGTTCGCAATGCGACTGGAACGGGATATCCTTCAGCAGCACGACATCGTCATAGCCGCCCACCTCATGAAAGATGCGCGAGAGATGATAGGCCGGATCGTCGTTGTAGCCGCGGCAATATTCGCGCCAGGCGCGCGCGACGCGGTCGGGCGTTTCGAACAGGCCCTCGCGCGTCGGATCGTCGCCCGACCAGCGGATCAGCGTCCTAATCGCCTCCGCTACATCGGCCGGGACCGGCTCCTTGACCATTTCGCCTGCCGTTTCCGCGTCCAGATCGGTGGACATGCCTGCATCGCTCCTACGTTGTTGATAAAGGCAATATGGCGGCGCAGGTGGGCCCGCGCCACCCCTGAAGGACCGTACGGGTCGATTTGGCGGGCGCCGCGACTTTTTCCGATGATCCTTCGCCATATTCCGGCATGGGTGATTGCGTTGGGCGGGGCCGAGACGATACTGGGGCACGGCAATGCGTACTGAACGAATAGCCGCCGTGCTGCTGGCAGCAGGAAATTCTACCCGGTTCGGCGAGGCCGACAAGCTGATGGCGCAGATTGGCGGCAAGCCGATGGTCGCGCATGTCCTGGAAACGGTTGCCTCCATGGCCTTTGCCGAATTGATCGCGGTCGTCCGCCCGATCGCGCAGGCGCCGGTGCTGCATCGCAAGCTCGACCGGCGCGGCTACAGCATCATCGTCAACGACCGGTCCGAGGAGGGCATGGCGTCGAGCATCGTGCGCGCGGTCGAACATGTCATGCCCAATAACCGGATTCGTGGCATATTGGTCTGCCTTGCCGACATGCCCAATGTGCCGCAGACCCATTATAACCGCATCTGCATGGCGGCGGAGGACATCCGGTCGGTGGTGGCGAGCACGGACGGCTTCTCCCCTTCCCCGCCCGCCTTTATCGGCCGCAAGCATTTCCCCGAACTGCTTTCGCTGCGCGGCGATCAGGGCGCGCGGGCGCTGCTGAGCCAGGGTGTCCAGATCGAGACCAGCGGCGCGCTGCTGCACGATGTCGATACGCCGGACGATCTGGCCGCCGCTCGACCGCAATCGCCGCGCTAGAGCGCTTTTCGACCAGATCGATCAAATCACGCTCTAAGTCATTTGTCTGACGCGATTTTCTAGCCGTCAGAGGATTCCGTCAGACTGGAAATCGCGCTAGGCCGGCCCCGTCAGTGACATGTCGATGCCCGGCGTGTCCGGGCCGCGTCCGATCGGCAACGATCCGGTCTGACGCTCGATCATGCGATGCACGACGGGCGGTTTATCGCCCTGATGGAGCGCTCTGATCGTGTCGCTATTGGCGACATCGGCCACGGTCCTGCGCTGATTATGGCGGACATAGTCGGTCCAGGTCGCGACATGATAGCGCTCGACCCACAGTTCCGGATCGGCCAAGTCACGCAGCAGCGACCAGCCATGCGCGCCGTCGCGCAGCCGAATGCGCCGCCTTTCGCCCATGGCGGTAAGGAAGGGAACGACCGTCCCGGCCGCGATGCGATAATCGATGGTGACGACGACCGGGCCGCTGCGCGGCGCGATCGGCACGGCGGGTTCCGGCACTTCCCAGGGCTTGGGCAGCAGATTATCGTCGCCGATCTGCGGCAGCGGCCAGATAAAGCCCATCAGCGCGGTCAGGAGTTGCAACGCGGCGGCGAGCAGGAGGGCAGCGACGACGCCATGAGCCTCCGCCACCGCACCGAACAGCCAGCTGCCGAGCGCCATGCCGCCGAACGCCGTCATCTGATAGCAGGCGACGGAGCGCGCCAACACCCAGCGCGGGGCGGACATCTGGACCGAGACGTTGAAGTTGGAAAGCGCCGCGACCCAGCCCGCGCCGCCCAGCGCGAAGCCGACGAGCGCGAAGGGAAGCCAATCCGACACCGCCACGATCAGCGTCCCGACCGCAAGCGCCAAAGCGGCGACGCGCACGATGGTTTCGACCGACCATAGTTCGCGCAGCCGACGGGTGCCGAGCGCGCCAGCGACCGCGCCCATGCCGAACGCGCCGCTCAGCAGGCCGAAGACCAGTGCGCCCCCGCCCAGCAGGTCGCGCGCGACGATGGGCATGAGGGCGGCGGCTGCGCTCGCGCTGACGCCGAACAGGCTGGCACGGCCGAGCACGCGCTTGATGCGCGGCGACATGGCGACATAGCGCACGCCCGCGCGCATCGCTTCGCCGATGCGCTCGCGCGGCAGCAGCTTGGGGGGGCGCTCGGGCCGCCAGCGGGACAACACCCCGACAAGCGCAATATAGCTGGTGGCGTTGAGGAGGAAGGCGGCGGCCGCTCCGGCGGTCGCGACGATGACGCCGCCCAGCGCCGGGCCGACGCTGCGCGCCAGGTTGAAGCCCATGCTGTTGAGCGCGACCGCATTGGCGAGCTGCGATCGGGGCACCATGTCGCCGACCGACGCCTGCCAGGCCGGGCCGTTGACGGCCGTCGCGCAGCCGATGAGGAAGGTGAAGCCCAGCAGCGTCGCGGGCGTCAGCCAGCCTTCCCAAGCGAAGAAGGCGAGCGAGGAGGACGTCGCCAGCATGAAAAGCTGACAGGCGAGCATCACCTTGCGCCGGTCGAGATTGTCCGCGACGGCGCCTGCCCACAACGACAGGAGCATGATCGGCAGCGTCGTCATTGCCGGAACGAGCGCGACGAGCTGCGGCGAGCCGGACATCGCCGTCATCATCCAGGCCGCGCCCACCGACTGGATGAGACCGCCGAAATTGGACGCCATGGTGGCAAGCCATACCGCGCGAAAGATCGGGATGGAAAAGGGCGTGCGTTCGGCGGGAGAGTCGGATCGGGACACGCGCCCACAAAGCCGAAAGCGACGGGACGATCAAGAACATAGGGCGCGGATAGACGCGTTACCGGCGAACATCGGTCATTCAAAGCCCTTGCACTTTACGTAAACGTCAATACATTCCAGGCCACAGATGCGCCGGAGCGCCGCGCCGCGAGAGGAAGAGCATGGAAGCCTATATTTACGACGCCGTCCGGACTCCGCGCGGACGGGGCAAAAGCGACGGGTCGCTGCACGAAATCACCCCGGTCCAGCTGTCGACGCAGGTGCTTCAAGCCGTGCGCGATCGCAGCGGGATCGACACTACCGACATCGATGACGTCATCCTCGGCTGCGTAACGCCGATCGGGGAACAAGGCGGCGATATCGCGCGCGCGGCCGTGCTGAACGCCAGCTATGCGCAGACCGTTGCGGGGGTGCAGGTCAACCGTTTCTGTGCCTCGGGCCTGGAAGCGGTCAATATTGCGGCGGCCAAGGTGATGACCGGCGAGGCGGAGATGGCGATCGGCGGCGGCGTCGAATCGATGAGCCGGGTGCCGATGTCCGCCGATGGCGGTGCGCTGGCGATGGACCCGACGGTCGCCTTTCACAGCTATTTCGCGCCGCAGGGGATCGGCGCCGACATCATCGCGACGATCAATGGCATCAGTCGCGCCGACGCCGACGCCTATGCGGTGGAGAGCCAGCGGCGCGCCAAGGCGGCGTGGGACGAAGGGCGCTTCGCCCGGTCGATCGTGCCGGTCAAGGACGTGATGGGCGCGGTGATCCTCGATCATGACGAGCATATGCGGCCCGAAGCGACGATGCAGTCGCTTGGGGCGCTGAAACCTAGTTTTGAGGCGCTCGGCGAGCAGATGCCGGGCTTCGACACGGTGGCGCTGCTCAAATATCCCGAGCTGGAGCGGGTCCATCATATCCATCATGCCGGCAACAGTTCGGGCATCGTCGACGGCGCGTCGGCGGTGCTGGTCGGCAGCAAGGCGATGGGCGAGAAATATGGGCTGAAACCGCGCGCGCGCATCCGTGCCATGGCCTCGATCGGGTCGGAGCCGCTGATCATGCTGACCGGGCCGGAGTTCGTTGCACAGAAGCTGCTGAAGCGCGCGGGCATGACCAAGGCGGATATCGACGTCTGGGAACTGAACGAAGCCTTTGCCAGCGTCGTCCTGCGCTACATGGAGGCGATCGGCCTCAGCCACGATCAGGTCAATGTGAATGGCGGCGCCATAGCCATGGGCCATCCGCTGGGCGCGACGGGCGGCATGGTGCTGGGCATAGCGCTCGACGAGCTGGAACGCAGCGGTAAAGGCACCGCGCTCGTCAACCTGTGCGTCGGCGCGGGGATGGGCACGGGCACGATCATCGAACGCGTTTGATTTTTTACGGGGCCTCCTCCCGCTGGGAGAGGAAGGCCGGGAGACGGATATGCAGACTATCGCCATCGACATCGACGCGGACGGCGTCGCCATCCTCACCATCGACGTGCCCGGACAGACGATGAACGTCATCGGCCTGGAGTTTCTTGCCGACTTCGACGCCGTGATCACGCAGATTGCCTCCGACGAAGCGATCAAGGGCGCGGTGATCGCGTCGGGAAAGGACAGCGGCTTCATGGCCGGCATGGACCTTAAATTCTTCAGCGCGATGCTGGCGAAGGCTGGTCCCTCCCCCACCCCCGCCGCCTTGTTCGACGATCTGTTCTCGCTCAATGCGCTGTTCCGGCGGCTGGAGACGTGCGGCAAGCCCGTCGCCGTCGCGATCGAGGGCACGTGCGTGGGCGGCGGGTTCGAACTGGCGCTCGCCTGCCATCGCCGTTTCGTCGCGGACAATCCCAAGATCCAGCTAGGATTGCCTGAAATCCTGATCGGCCTGTTTCCGGGCGGCGGCGGGTCCCAGCGTCTGCCGCGCCTGATCGGTGTGCAGGCGGCGCTTATGTACATGCTTCAGGGGAAGCTTTTCCGCCCGGCTGAAGCTGCGATGCTCAAGGCCGTGGACGAGGTTGTCCCGGTAGGTACCACCGTCGATGCAGCGCGCGCCTGGGTGAAGGCGAACCCCAAGGCGGGTGTGCAGCCCTGGGACCAGAAGGGCTTCAAATTTCCCGGCGGCGTCGGCCAGTTCAACCCCGGCTTCGTCCAGACGATGGTCGGCGCGGTTCCGATGACGCTTAAGACAACGCAGGGCAATATGGTGGCGCCTGAAGCACTGCTCTCCGCCGTCTATGAGGGCGTCCAGTTGCCGATGGACCGGGCGATCCGGATCGAGAGCAAATATTTTGCGCGCGTCGCCGCCGACCCGCAGGCGGGCAACATGATCCGCACGCTGTTCGTCAACAAGAACGCCGCCGAGCGCGGCGCGCGCCGGCCCGAGGGCGAGCCGCCAGCGCCGACCAAAACGCTTGCCATGCTGGGCGCGGGCATGATGGGCGCGGGCATCGCGACCGTCGCGGCGCAGGCGGGCATCGACGTGCTGCTCTTCGACCGCGACATTGCATCGGCCGAAAAAGGCAAGGCGCATGTCGAAGCGCAGCTCAAGGCACGGCTGGGCAAGGGGATGACGCCCGAGAAGATGGCTCACACGCTCGCCCGCGTGACGCCAGTGACGGATTATGCAGCACTGAAGGGCGCCGACTTCGTCATCGAAGCGGTGTTCGAGGATGTTAGCATCAAGGCGGAGGTCACGAAAAAGGTTGAGGAAGTTCTTGGCACCGACACGATCTTCGGCTCTAACACGTCGACCCTGCCGATCACGAAGCTGGCAGGCGCGTGGAGCCGGCCGGACAATTTCATCGGCATCCATTTCTTCTCACCGGTCGAGAAAATGCCACTGGTCGAGATCATCCTCGGCGAACAGACCGGCCCCGCCGCCATCGCCAAGGCACTTGATTTCGTGGCGCAAATCAGGAAGACGCCGATCGTCGTGAACGATTCGCGCGGTTTCTACACGTCTCGTTGTTTCGGCACTTATGTGCAGGAAGGCGTCGAGATGGTCGCAGAGGGGATCAACCCCGCCCTCATCGAAAATGCCGGGCGCCAGATCGGCATGCCGACCGGCCCGCTCGCCGTGGGCGACGAAGTGTCGATCGAATTAGGCGACAAGATCGTGAAAGCCGCGAAGGCGGAACTGGGCGACGCCTATGTGCCGCAGCGCTCCGACGCGCTGATGCATGAAATGGTCGAAGCCGGCCGGCTCGGACGCAAGAATGGCAAGGGCTGGTATGATTATCCCGAGGGCGGGCGCAAGCAGCTGTGGCCGGGCCTTGCCGATCAATATCCGCGCTCTGCCGAACAGCCGGAGGTCGGCTCCGTAAAGGAGCGACTGCTTTACCGCCAGCTGGTCGAATGCGCGCGCTGCTTTGCCGAAGGCGTGCTCGAAACGACCGAGGATGGCGATCTGGGCGCTGTATTCGGCTGGGGCTTTGCGCCTTGGACCGGAGGGCCGTTCAGCCACATGGATTTGCTCGGCACCGCCCATGTCGTGACGGTACTGGACAGGCTTACCGCGACCCATGGCGACCGTTTCGCGCCGCCCCAGCAATTGCGCGAGATGGCTGCGCGCGGCGCAACCTATTATGGCGGGGAGAAGCGCGCGGTGGCCTGACCCCGGCTACAGGTATGCCCATAAACCCCCTGTGCATCGCTCTCCGGCTCGGCTAGTCCCCGCCGGACAGCGATGAAAGGTGTGGCGGCATGAGCGACAAACCGACGGTATTGGTGACGGGCGGCGCGGGCTATATCGGCAGCCATGCAGTTCTGGCGCTGCGCGATGCCGGCTATCAGGTGGCGGTGATCGACAGTCTCGTCACCGGCTTTCGCTGGGCGGTCCCGGAGGGCGTGGATTTCACGCAAGGCGATATTGCCGACCAGCCACTGGTCGAGGCATTGCTGCGCGACCAGAAGATCGGCGCGATCATGCATTTTGCCGGTTCGGTGGTGGTGCCGGAGTCTGTCTCCAACCCACTCAAATATTATGATAATAATAGCGTTAAGAGTCGCAGCCTGATCGAAAGCGCCGTGCGCTGTGGCGTGCCGCACTTCATCTTCTCTTCGACCGCCGCCACCTATGGCACGCCGGAGGAAAGCC
>JBEVMZ010000250.1:0-4497 GCA_040508335.1 Sphingobium sp. | reverse complement strand
GGTAGCGTCCTGAGCGGAAGCGGCGAGCGGCGTTGCGGCAATGAGAGCGGCGAAGAAGATCGAAGAACGCATACATATTCCCCTGTAGGTGCCCGGCCTATCCTGGCATCCGGACGGCATCCGGTCTCAGGCCGGATAACCATATGTATGCTCAATATCTGCCACGGCAGTAAAATCAAAGATAATTGTCGCAGTGCAGCAAGAAGAAAATATATTGCCGTCCGATGCGCGATCCCGGCTACGCTCCGGACTGCAGGTCAGGCCGTCTGCGCCTTCAGCGTCGCCATGTTTATCACGCCGACGAGGCACGACGTATTTTCGGCGTCGCGCAGCGGTAGATAGAGCGAGAATGTCGTGGGGCTGGGGATTGCGTCTATGATGAGGGCGAAGGATACGCGTAAGCTTTTCATCGCTTCGGGATGTGGCGATCCGAGCCGTTGCGCGGCATAGCCGCTGGCCGGTCAAGTCCTATCCTGTTTCTCTTACTCGGGATTTTGGTTGGTCGATGGCGACAGGGCACGGGCGCCCCGGAAGATGTGACGCATCATCTCGCGCCGCATCTGTTCGAACGAAGGGGCGTCCGGCCCGGTCTTGCCTGCCATGTGAAGCGAGATCAGACCATGCAGGCCCGCCCACAACAAATGCGCCAGCATGACGGGATCGGCATCGAGGTCGCTTTCCTCCACCAACTGCTCGACATAACGCGTCAGGTTGACGCGCGACCGCTGCATGGCAGCGACCAGATCGGGATAGCGCTGGGGGTCAGGCTGCGACATGGAAAAGAGCAGCCGATAGGCATAAGGATCGTCCATCGCGAAGCCGAGATAGGCATCGCCCACGGCGCGCGAACGCGCCCATGCGTCGCCCGGGCCGGCCGTCGCCGCTTCCAGTCGGGACGAGAGACGGTCATAGGCCGCGACACGCGCCGCAGCGACCACTGCCTCCTTGCTGTCGAAATAGCGGTAGAGCGCGGTCGCGGTCCACCCCATCTGCCGCGCGATCCCGTGCATCGACAGCGTTTCCGCGCCCCCTTCAACGATCATCCGTTCCGCGACCGCGACGATGCGGTCGCGGGCTTCACTGATTTGAGCGTCGGTTAGCAGGGGGGGCACCCCCCGATTATAGATAATGGCGTTATCGACGCAAAGCGCTTTCTGGCATGCGGATGTCTAGATAGCGTTCGCGCAGCGCTTTCTTGAGCAGTTTTCCGGTCGGTTCGCGCGGCAGGGCGGGGTCGAACAGGATCTGGCGCGGGCATTTATAATGGGCCAGTCGGTCGCGGCACCATTGGATCAATTGCTGCTCCAGCATCGGCCCCTCAGGCGCATTCGCAGCCGGCTCCACCACTGCGACCACCGCTTCGCCCATTTCGGGGTCGGGGCACGCCGAACACCGCGGCGTCGGCGACTAGAGGGTGGCCCGAGAGGATATCCTCGGCCTCTTGCGGATAGATGTTCACGCTTCCGGAAATGATGGTGAAGGCGTGGCGGTCGGTCAGGTAGAGATAGCCCTCGGCATCGACATGGCCGGTCTCTCCCGCACCTACTTCGCGGCCTTCCTCGTCGCACAGGCGCAATACGCCCTGCGTCGCGCGGCCGACCGACCCTGGCCGTTCGAGCCACTCGTCGGGGCCGATGCAGGTGCGCCCGAACCCTTCGGAGGCGCCATAATATTCGTGAATGATGGGGCCGAGCCACTCGATCATCCCCTGCTTGACGTCCACCGGGCAGGGGCTGCCCGCGTGGACGATCGCGCGGAGGGAAGACAGGTCGTAGGCGTTGCGGACCTCCAGCGGCAGGCGCAGCAGGCGCACGAACATCGTGGGCACCAGTTGTGCATGGGTGACGCGGTGACGGGCGATCAGCGCAAGGCATTGTTCCGCGTCGAACCGTTCCATGACGACCACCGTGCCGCCCATGCGGTGGACGGTGAGGCTGAAGAGCAGCGGCGCGGCATGGTAGAGCGGGGCAGGGGACAGGAACACGCTGTCATCGCCGAAGCTGTAAAAGTCGCGGAACCAGAGTTCATAGGGATGCTCGTCTAGAATAGTGCCGGCGCGGCGGCTGTGGACGATGCCCTTGGCGCGGCCGGTGGTGCCCGACGAATAAAGCATGGGACGGCCGGGGGCTTCGCCGCCGATCGGAATTGCCGGCATGGCTTCGACCGCCGCGTCCCAGGACTGACAGCCGGGCAGGAAGCCGCCCAGGGTGAAGAGCGGGAAAGCGGGATCGGCGGCGACGACCTCTCTGACCAGGTCCAGCGCTTCAGCGCCGATGCCGGCCGAGAGGATCAGCGCGCGCGCACCCGCGTCGCGCAGGATATACAGCGCCTCGGCCGCTTTCAGCCGGCTCGACACCGGCACGAAGGCCAGGCCCGCCCGTTCGGCCGCCCAGCACACCGGCAGATAGTCGATGCGGTTGTCGGACCAGATCGCGACGACGTCGCCCGTGGCGAATCCAAGGGCGCGGAACAATTGCGCGCCGCGATTGGAGAAGGCGTCGAGCGCGGCATAATCCATTTGTTCGCCGCTTGGGGCCATGATGATGGCCGGGTGCTCCGCCCTGCTGACGGCCCATTGCGTGGGATGCATGATCCTCTCCCTCTATTCTATGCTTTCTAAGCGTCCAGCCAGTCGCGCAGCGAGGCCGTGACGGCTATCGGCGCGGCCATGGGCGCCGCGTGGCTCGCGCTTTCGATCATCACCAGTCGCGCGCTCGCGATGCGCGCAGCCATCTCCTCGCTTGCTTCGGGCGCGACGATCGGGTCGGCGGCGCTGCCGATCACCAGCGTGGGGCAGGCGATCGCGTCGAGGCCCGGCCGCGCGTCGGGGCGCGTCATGGCGGCGGACTGGTCGCGGACGAAGCGCGCATGTCCGGTGCGCAGCAGCATTGCCAGATAGCGCTCGCGCAGCATCGGGTCCCCTGCGCTCACGACATGCGTCAGCCGCTCCGCCACGCCGTCATAGCCGTCGCGTTCGGCCAGCAACAGCAGCTTACGCCGACCCTCGCTCTGCTCGGCCGTGTCGGGCCGGGCGCTGCTGTTGACGAGCGCCAGGCGTTCGATCCGCTCGGGCGCCGCGCGCGCCATGGCGAGCGCGACATAGCCGCCGAGCGAGTGGCCCGAGAGCGCGAAGCGCGGCGGCGCATCGGCAAGCACGGTATCGGCCATGGCGGCGATGCTCCCGCCGGCTGCCACGATCGTCCGGCATTCACGCCCCACGGCCAGCGTGGATTGCTGGTCGCGCCAACTGTCGGCGTCGCCGCCGATGCCGCAGAGCAGCAGCAGCGGCAGATCAGCCACGAGGTGCGAGCGACTCGTAAAGGGCCAAGGCCCGTTCCAGCCCCTGCGCGATCCCGGCGACGTCGGGCAGCTTTTCCGGATCGGCCATGATGCCGAAGTCGAGCCGGTCGCCGTTGCGGCGCGAGGTGATGTTGAGGAAGCGGCCGCTGCCGAGCAGCGGCACCGGATGATTGGCGCGCTGGCGATAGCCGGCGAAGAAGCGGTCACCCGCTGGGCCCGGCACGTTGGACAAGGTGATATTTCCCGGCAGCACCGCCGCGCCGCCGCTGGTGCGCTGGGCGAAGGCTTCGCGGCGTGCCGCCGCGCCGCCCGGCTTTTCGGGCTGGTCCAGCATCGCCTCGTCCAACGGCGTGCGGCGCAGTTCCGCCGCCATCGACGTCTGGATCGCGCGCAGCCGTTCGACGGGATCGGCGATGGTGGTGGCGAGATGGGGATGGATGGCGGCGATGCGGTTGCCGAACCGGCCATGTTCCGCTTCCCGCCGATAGCTGCGCGCCGAATTGATGACGATGGGCTGGTCGGGCAATTGTCCGATCGCGATCAGCGCGTCGCGCAGCGCGGTCGCGGCCACCGCCAGGAATATATCGTTGACGGTGCCGCCCAGCGCACTGCCGGCCGCCTTGATGCGGGCGAGCGGCAGGCTTGCGGTGGTATAGGCCCGGCGCGCCGACGTCGGGCCGGACAGGCCGAAGACCGGCGTCGTCGCGCGCTTCGAACTATCGTCCGACTCCAGCACCTTGATTGCGGCGAGCGCTTCCTTGCGCCGCCCCTTATGCGCTTCGGCCCGGTCCGCTTCCGCTGCGAAGCGGGCGTCGGCGAGCGCGCGCCAGGTGTCGGGGGCGGGGAGCGGAGCGGCGGCGTCCGGCCAAGGCACGGCGGGCGCCTTGTCACTCAACAGGCCAAGGATCGTCTGAAAACCGATGCCGTCGGCAACTGCGTGGTGCATCTTGACGTAGAGTGCCGCGCCACCCTCCTCCAGATGATCGAAGATGCGGATTTCGAATGGCGGATGGGCTAGATCGAGCCGTTCCATGCTTGCCGTCGCGACATGGGCGCGCAGCGCCTGGGCGGACAGCCGGTCGGGTACGATCCGCAGATGCCGTTCGTCATCGAGCGTGTCGACATCGGCCCACACGTCGGAGTCATGACCGTCGGGCGCCTGGCGCAGGACGCTGAGCAGCGGCGTCGCCGGCAGCC
>JBEVMZ010000071.1:0-6109 GCA_040508335.1 Sphingobium sp. | reverse complement strand
GCCGCCGGCTGGTGAAGGAAGAACTGGATTTTGGCTTTACCCTGTTCGTGCCGGGCTTTCGCGATCCGCGTCTCGTCTATGAAACGCTATTCGTCCTGCCGTGCAGCACCTATGCGTCACCGGGCCATCCGCTCGCGGGTGCCAAGCGCGTGTCGGTCGAGCGGCTGGCCGAGCAGGAGTGGGCACTGTCAGGCAGCGCGGCGCTGCGTTCGACTTTTACCTCCTTTTTCACCAATCGCGGCCTGCTGCCGCCCGCGCGGCTGGTGCAGGCGAGTTCGATCGCGTTGTTGGTGTCGCTGGTCAGCCGTCATAATTTTCTGACCGTGCTGCCCGATGCGGTGGCGCAGGCGCCGCTGCTCGCCGGGCGGCTGATGCGAATCGACGCGGCCGAAACCCCGGCGAGCGACCCGGACGGTGGCCTTGTCTATCGGCCCGACATCATCCGCACGCCCGCCGTGACCATGCTGATGGGCATGTTCCGGGAGCTGACCGCGCGCCTTGCCGACGCGCGAAGGTGAGCCTCAGCCCGGTTTGCGCGCGATCGTGACCCAAGGATAGCTGTCAGGGCCGAGCGGCCGCGCGTCGACATCGACAAAGCCGATGCGCGCCATTTCCGCGCCCCAATCCGACGCGCCTGCTTCAGAGAAAAAGGGCTCGGCGCGATGGTCGGTGTCCCAGTCTAGCAGCACGGCGTGGAAGGCTTCGATCGCCCGGAAGGGCGGGGGATCGCTCAACACGATGTCGCCGCCGGGCTTCAGGATGCGGAACATCTCGCCCAGTAATTCGACGTTGGCGGCATGCGGCAATTCGTGATGCAGTGCGAATGTCACGACCGCGTCGAAACTCTCATCGGCCTCGCCGCTTGTAACGGCGTCGCGCTGCTTGAGAGTGACGGGAAGGTCGAGCTTGTCGGCAAGGCGGCGGGCGGCGCGGAGCTGTTCGAGGGAGAGGTCGCACGCGACCAGTTCCGCCTCAGGGAAAAGCCTGTGGATCGCGACCAACGTCGACCCGTTGCCGCAGCCCGGCTCATAGATGCGGCGATAGTCGCGACGGGGCAACTGGCGCACGACGTCCAGCCGATGCTGGCCGATATCCGCGCCGACCGGCGCTGCCGCAAAGCCGCCGAGCGCGAAGATGGGCTTCACCACATGCAGGCCGTGCGGACCATAAAGGTCATAGCCGTCCCAGCCGCCGGGTCGCAAATGCCAGTCGCAATCATGATAATCGGGCGCGGCGAAGGACGGATCATGGTCGATGCGATCGTCGACATAGGCATCTGGCTCGGTCGTGAACTGCGCGCGTCGCGCCTCGACGGCCGGGATGCCGAATTCATAGATGGCGAGCGCGACATAGGCCTGCATGAAGCGTTCGACCCGGTAGAGCGGCAGCGTCTCGGCGATCGCCTTGGACTGCTTTACCCAATCCATGATTGCCTGGGCGTCGCCATCGACCGGTGCGCGCAGCGCGTTGGCAGCCTGGGGCTGCGCTTCGAAGCTGCGCCGCGCGGCGTCGCGCACCTGGCTGCTGGCGAATTTCTGCATCGCGCCCAGCATCGCCACGCCCGCGCGCCCATGCTGGCCAAGGCCAGTGCTGCGCGCATTCCTCATGGCTTTTCGTCCAGCGCCGCTTCGGGGCGGGTCATGCCCGCGCGCGCCAAAATCTGATCGACGCTGCGTTCGCGTGCGGCGAGCGGCGCGCCGATGACGTTGCCGGCCATGCGATCGCGCAATTTTTCAAGTTCCGCCTCGAACGCGGCGTCGGGGATATAGTCGTTGACCTCGCCCGGCAGCAGCAGGCCCTTCTCCTCGACCAGTCGCTCGACCACGGCGAGGCGGTCGCGCGTGATCCATAATTCGGTCAGCAGCGCCGTAACCATCCGGCCCAGATCGTCGACATTGTCGGGACCGAGATATGTGTTGGACATCATGTTCCTTCCTGTCTTCGTAAAAACGTGACCGGCTCTAACGGCCGGATCACGCCTTACGTCTATTTCTTCGGCGCGGTTTCGGGTGTGAATAGGCGCCGTCCGGCTGAGGCACGCTTTATGCCTTTGATTCGCCCCAGCCGTTATCGATGTCAGAAACGATAGGAAGCGGTCACTCCCCAGGTACGGCGCTCACCGGGATACACGCGCGTATAGGTGATGCCCGACAGCGGCGATCCGTCGGCGACCGATCCGACGACGGTGGCGCGGGCATTATATGCGCTGTCGAACAGATTCTTGACCCAGGCAGAAATGTCCACGCCTTCCATCGGCTGAATGCCGGCGCGGACGTTGACCAGCTCGATCGCGCCCTGCTTCTGGAAGTTGAGGCTGTCGCTGAACTTGCTCGCCTGATAGCTGTAATCGGCCTGCAGATAGAGGTTCACGCCCGGCGTGATGTCGCGCAGCGTGTAGCCGCCGCTGACCGCCGCCTGGAAATCGGTCGTGCGGGCAAGCTGGTTGCCGCCGACCGCATAGGAGCAGCCCTTCACCGCGACCTGCGTGCCGGTGATGTCGCCGCAGGGGGCCGCGACCTCGCCGTCGAGCACGTCGTCGTCATAGGTGGGCTTCAGCTTCGTACCCGATACGCGCAGATAGAGGTCGGGCGTGAAATTATAGGTCGCGTCCATTTCGATGCCGTAGGAGCTGGCGCCGCCATTATTCTGCACGACATTGAGGTTGGAACTGGGAATCGAGAACTGCGGCTGGATGTCCTTCCAGTCGATGTAGAAGACGGCGGCATTGAGCTGAAGGCCGCGGAACGGGTTGGACTTGATGCCGACTTCGTAGGACCAGTTGGTTTCCGGCGCATAGAAGAATTCGGGCAGGCCGAAGGCGTTGGAGTTGAACCCGCCCGTCTTGTAGCCGCGTGCTGCCGACGCATAGAAGAGGATGTCGTCGAGCTTGTAGTTGAGCGTCAGGCGCGGGGTCAGATAGCTGTAATCCTGACTGCCGACCGCGCCTGCAGCGGCGGCGCGCCCGTTGAAATCCTGCTTTTCGTCATTGTAGCGAACCTCGAGCTGGGCGTTGAACCGCTCGGTGAAATCATAGGCGGCCGATCCGTACACGGCCCAGCCTTTCGTCTTCATCTGTCCCCCGCGTTGTGAGAAGGCGATCGGCTGCGCATTGGGCTGGTTGAGCGGCAGGGCCGAAAGCTGAAGGATGTCGGAGATGCTGGAATTGAAATAATAAACGCCGGCGGTCCACTGGAACGGGCCGTTACCGTTCGAATCGAGCCGCAGATCGACGGCGGTTTCCTTCGATGCGTCGCCCACCGAATTGGTGAACTGCTGGCGCGAGCGGGTGCCCGAGGGCTGCGTGACGGCGAGCGGATCGGCGGTGGTGTCGATCAGCGAGGAGAAGCTTGCCTTGGTATGGCTGACGAGCGCGGTCAGCGAGGCCGGGCCGAAATCATAGCTCGCCGTGCCGTAATACAGGTCGCTCGATCCGCGCAGGCCATAGCCGATGTCGGTGTTCATGTTGACGCTGTCATAGGTCGGCAGCGTGCCGCAGAGGAAAGTGAAGTAGCGCGTGCCGTTGCGGACGGTCTGCGACCCGCAATTGTTCGACGAGACCGGCGTGCCGACCAGCGGACCCTGGTCATTTTCCTGATTGGTGCGCGAGGCGAAGAGCTTGAGCGTGAATTCCGGGCTCGGCTGGAAGAGCAAGGACGCGCCATAGGTGGAACGATAGTCGTAGCCGCCGATATTCTTGCCGTCGCGCTCGTTGCGGATCGTGCCGTCGAATTCTGCGTAACCGCCGAACACCCGGATACCGAGCACGTCGTTGATGATCGGCAGGTTGAGGCTGCCGGTCATGCGGAAGCGGCCATAATCGCCCATTTCGCCGATGACCGCGCCGCTGATGTCGCCGGTCAGCGGCTGGCGCGTCACATAGTTGATCGCGCCGGCAAAGGTGTTGCGGCCGTAAAGCGCGCTCTGCGGACCCTTCACAACTTCGATGCGGGCGATGTCCATCAGCCCGAATTCGAGGCCCGAGCGATTGTTGAGATAGACGCCGTCGACGAACACGCCGACATTGCCCTGCGCGCCGACTTGGTCGACCTGCGCGATGCCGCGGATGACGGGGGCCTGATAGGCGCCGTTCGAATCCTGAAAGGCAAGGCCGGGCGTCAGCGTCGCGAGATCGGCGAGGCTGGTGGTGCCGTTGCGCTGCAGGGCTTCTTCGGAGAAAGCGGTGATCGACAGCGGTACGTCCTGAAGATTTTCCTCACGGCGGCGCGCAGTGACGACGATGTCGCCGCCCATGTCGCTGCCCAGACCAGCAGGCGCGCTCTGCGCGAGCGTCGGCGTGGCGAAACCGGCGCCGGTCAGCGCCAGAACCGAAAGAGAGGTACGCAAAGCTACCTGCAAGGTCTTCATAGTCTATCCCCCGATGGTGGACGAGTTTCCCGCCCGGATTTTGCCCGAAATGAAGATGTGAGTGTCCCGGTTCGAAAGGCATCGGGAAATGGCGGTGGTCGCGTCTCTCCGCCTGCCGGATAAACGCCGACACGCCATTGAAGCGGTTGCGTCTTTCCCTTTCTAAAGACGATCATGGACTTTCCTCGTCGCCCGTCGCCCGCCCCCCTGACCAAGCCCGATCATGGCGCGGCCATGCCCGGCACCATCACCATGCTGGCCGTCGCCGGCGGGTTCGTGGCGGCGAACGGGCATTTCAGCCAGCCCCTGCTGCCGGTCATGGCGGAGAGCTTCGGCCAGCCCGCCGCGCTGATGAGCGCGCTGCCGGCGATCACCCAGCTTGGCCTCGCGCTCGGGCTGCTGACGCTGGTGCCGCTCTATGATCTGCTGGAGCGGCGACGCGCGATCGTCATGACGCTGCTGCTGCTGGCGGCGGCATGCCTGCTCCATGCCGTGTCGCCCTCGCTCGGCTTTCTGTGGGCGTCGGCCTTTCTGGTGGGGCTCGGCTGCTGCGCGGCGCAGCTCATGACGCCCTATGCGGCGTTGCTGGCGCCTGCGGGCCGCGAAGGCGCGGCGTCGTCGCAGGTTCTCTCGGGCGTCCTCGCTGGCGTGCTGTTGTCGCGTCTGGTCGCGGGCGGGATGGAGCAGCTTGTCGGCTGGCGCATCCTCTATGCGTTGTCGGCGCTCTGCATCCTTGGCGTCGCCGCGATGGTGGCGCGCTTCGGCGTCGTCAGCCGCAACCCCGAGAAGATTGGCTATATAGGATTGATGCGCTCGGTCGGGCGGATGTTCGTGGCGATGCCCAAGCTGCGTCGCCATGCGCTGAACGGCGCGATGACGTTCGGCGCGCTCATGGCCTTTTGGGGCACCTATGCGATGCATGTGCAGCAGGCCTATGGGCTGGGGCCGTTCGCGACCGGGCTTATCGGCATCGTCGGCGTCGGCGGTGCAATGGGGGCAGCCTTTGCCGGCCGGATGGTCGACGGCGGGCGGTTCCGCCAGACGCAGATCGTCGCCGCGCTGCTGATGATCGCCGGTTTCGCGGTGATGATCGCGCCGCAGGGCGGCCTCCTCCTGTTGTGCGCGGGCGTGTTCCTGATCGATCTGGCCGGGGGCCTCAGCCATGCGGCGAACCAGTCATCGGCGATGCGCCTGGCCCCGGAAGCGCGCGGGCGGATCAACAGCGTCTACATGGTCGCCTACTTCATTGGTGGTTCGGTCAGCGCCTCGGTCGGCAGCCTGCTCTATCTCGCGGCCGGCTGGACGGGCATCTGCCTCTATGGCGGCGCGCTTGGCGCATTGCTGCTGCTGGTGGAAGTCATCGCGCCTGTGGAGGGGCGGCGTGTCGAGGGATAGGGGCGACAGCGTCCGCGCGCTCAGCCGGGGCATCGCCGTCCTGAAAGCCGTCAACCTGCACGGCACGCTGACCCTGACGCAGATCGGCGAGATATGCGCCATCCCCTATGCCACCGCCTCGCGCATCGCGCAGACGCTCGTCGCCGAAGGGCTTATCGCGCGCGATCCGGGCGGCAAACGCTTTCGAGCGACCGGCCTGACGCGCACCTTGGCGCAGGGCTATCAGGGCAGCGGCCGGCTCGTTACCGCCTCCCGGCCGCACATCATCGCGCTCACCCGCAAGATCGGCTGGCCGGTGTCGGTGACGACGCGGATCGGGCCGGACATGGTGGTGCAGGACAGTTCGCAC
>JBEVMZ010000142.1:0-18692 GCA_040508335.1 Sphingobium sp. | reverse complement strand
CTGGCTGTGCAGCCGGCGGCCCCCATCGTCGGCAAAGGCTTGTTCGAGCGCCGTGTCGATGCGCGCGCTATCGACCGGCGAACCATAGAGCGTAAAGGTCGGGTCGGCGAGGTCGAGCGCCTTGTTCGCCGCCCACCAGTTGGTGCCCACCGCCGCTAGCCACCGCTCGCCGCGCACCAGTTGTAGGAAGCCGGTGACACTGCGCGCCGCCGTATCGTCGACTTTGGCCAGGACAGCGTCGCCGATCGGTCCTTGGCGGATCGCGGCATAGACCATGTCGGGCAGCCTGATGTCCGCCGCAAAATTATGGCTGCCGTCGATCTTGGAGGGCGTGTCGAGCCGGGGAAGATCCTGTCCGGCAAGCCGCCTCTCCTGCCCCTGCCGGTAAGGCAATATATCGGGCAGATCGAAACCCGCTGCCTCGGCAGCGACCTCGCCGATCTTCAAACGCCGCTCCGCCCCATCGGTGAGCAACCCGTCCTCGATGTTGCAGCTTTCCCAGCCTATGCCCCAGCGCGCGGCCGCCGCCTTGCACAAGAGCACGCGCGCAGCTGCTCCGGCATCGCGATAGGCGTTGCCGAACATGCGTACTGAGGTGCCCGCACCGGTCAGCATCAGGGCCCGACGGGTCGCATATTGATCTATGCCCCAATCCCCGATGGAGCCTGCGGCGCGACTGGCAGAGTTGGAAAGCCATTCGCGCGCGAGCAGGGTGTTGGCGTAGAGAGGGGAAAAAGGCGCGCTCTGCACCGCGACGGTACGCCAGTCGGCGCCCAGTTCGTCCGCCAATATCTGCGGCAGCAACGTGGTGATGCCCTGGCCCGTTTCCGTCTGCGGCACGATCACGATGATCTGCCCGGCCCGGTCGATCTTCAGGAATGCGTTGAAAGCCATCTCTCCGTCCGCCGCATTCAGGTTCGGGCTATAGCAGCGTGGCCACAGCCCCCATGCCAGCATCAGGCCCGCACCCGCGCCGCCGCCGATCAGCAGTGTGCGCCGATCGACGCCCCCCCCGATTTTGATTTGCTTCCGCGATCCGCGCGCCATGGATAACCTGATAGAGCGGCCCGCCCGACCTGGCTAGGCCGGTTGTTCAGCAAGAAACCGGGGGCGAATTTTCCGAATGCTTATTCGGCCGTGATCGGCGCGATCTGAAGCCGGCGAAGCTCGATTGCGGGACAATAGTCCATCACGACCTTGAGACCGGCGGCTTCCGCGCGCTCGGCCGCTTGTGGATTGACGACGCCCAGTTGCATCCACACCGCCTTGGCGCCGGCCGCGATCGCTTCATCCACCGCGTCGCCGGCCGCTTCGCTGCGACGGAATATGTCGACCATGTCGATCGGCACGCCGATATCGGCCAGACGTGCCCAGACGAACTCGCCATGGACATGCTCCCCGGCGAGCTGCGGGTTGACCGGCAGCACGCGATAGCCATGCTCCTGCAATGTCCGCATCACGCCATAGCTGGGACGATCGGGCCGGTCCGAAATACCCACGAGCGCAATCGTGCGCGTTTCGTTGAGTAAGTCGGCGATATCCTGGTCGGCGATCAGCGGCATATAGGCTCCGGACAGTTGCGGTCACCTGCATGACGCGGCGACGCCCAAGACGTTCCTTCAAATAATTCCGGGGGCGCAATATTACAGCTTCATATCCTGAGCCATGCGGCGACCTTGCCGGCAATCTCATGGAACGGCGCGCCGATGGACTCGTCGCCTGCGGCGGGCGGATCGCCGGCGTCGGAGCGGCGGCGAATGTCGATCATTAACGGGATGCGCCCGAGGAACGGCAGGCCCATGTCTCGCGCTGCGGCTTCCGCGCCGCCCTGCCCGAATGGATCGGACAGTTCGCCACAATGGGGGCAGGCATAGCCGGACATATTTTCGATCAATCCGATCGCGGGCACATGCGCCTTGGCGAAAAGATCGACGGCGCGGGCAGCGTCGATAAGCGCCAGATCCTGCGGCGTCGACACGATGATGGCGCCCGCCGGCTTATGCTTCTGGATCATAGAGAGCTGAATGTCGCCGGTGCCCGGCGGCAGGTCGACGACCAATATTTCGGTTTCGCCCCAGTCGGCGTCGATCATCTGCGACAGCGCATTGCCGACCATCGGCCCGCGCCAGGCCAGTGCTTGCCCCGGCGCGACCAGATGCGCCATCGACAGCATCGGCAGGCCCAGCGGGCTGACAACGGGAAGAAGCGTCTTGTCACGCGCCTGCGGTTTCAGGTTCTCGCTTGCCATCAGTCGCGCCTGACTGGGACCGTAAATATCGGCATCGACCAGCCCGACCTTCATCCCCATCCGGTGAAGCGCGACCGCGAGATTGGCCGACAGGGTGGATTTGCCGACGCCTCCTTTGCCCGAGGCGACGGCGACGATGCGCGGCGTGCGCCGTTCCGCTGTCATGGCGATGCGAACCTCTATTACCCCCGGAACGCCAAGGCCCCCTTCGCGGATCGCGGCGGCGACGGCGTCGCGTCGATCCGGGCCAAGGCCGCCGACATCGAGGCTCAGAGTCATGACCCCGTCCTTGACGCGCGGTGCGCTGGCGCGGCCATCGGTCAGGGCTTCGAGGCGGGCGGTGAAATCGGCAAGATCGGTCATAAGGTCGGCGTCCTAGGCAAATTCGCAGCGATGGGCACTGTTTTTCGGCACCCGTCCTTCCTATAGAGTGGGCATGAAGAGAATTTTCGGGTGGGTGCCGGCACTCATAAATCCTATGGCGCAAGGCCCCTGGGGCGGCAAGAATGACGGGCCGGATGGCAATGAACAGCCTGATCGGGGCAGCGACGGCGGTCCGCGCAACCCCTGGACCCAACCCAATCGCCCCAATCCATCCAAGGGCCCTTCGGCGATCGAGGAACTGCTTCGGCGCGGGCGTGAGAGCTTTGGCCAGGGCGGCGGCAACGGCGGAGGCGGCTTCGGCGGTCTGCCGCCGCGCGCCAACGGTCGGGCGCTGTGGCCGATCGCGGTCGGCATATTGGTCGTCTTGTGGCTGCTCTTCACCTGTTTCCACCGGATCGGGCCGCAGGAACGCGGCGTCGTCACGTTGCTCGGCAAATATAGCCGCACTTTGTCTCCGGGCATCAGCCTGACGCTGCCCGCACCGTTCGAAAATGTGCGCGCAGTCGATGTCGAGGAAATCCGCACGATCGACGTAGGATCGGCAAGCGCACAGAGCGAGAATCTCGTGCTGACCGGCGATCAGAACATCATCGATCTGGCCTATTCGGCGCGTTGGAACATCCGCAATCCGGAGCTTTATCTGTTTCAGCTTTCCGACCCCGACGCCACCGTGCGCGAGGTCGCGGAAAGCGCGATGCGCGCGGTGATCGCCAGCGTCAGCCTGGACGATGCGCTGGGCGCAGGCCGCACAGCCATCGAGCAGCAGACCGAACAGAAGATGCAGGAAATCCTCGACGGCTACAGGTCGGGTATCCGCATCCAGGGCGTCGCGATCAAGCAGGCCGACCCGCCGACCGCCGTCAACGACGCGTTCAAGGAAGTGTCGGCCGCGCAGCAGACCGCGCAGACCTACCTCAACGAAGCGCGCGCGGCGGCCCAGCAGGTGACGGCAAAGGCGCAGGGCGAAGCTGCCGCCTTCGACAAGGTGTATGAGCAGTACCGGCTCGCGCCCGACGTCACGCGCCGCCGCATGTATTACGAAACCATGGAGGGCGTTCTGTCCACCGTCGACAAGACCATCGTTGAGAGTGGAAATGTGACCCCCTATCTGCCACTTCCCGAGATCAAGCGCCGCGCGCAGGCCGTGCCGGAACCGGCAACGTCCGATCAGCCCGCCGCCGGCGCCCGCCAGACGGAGGGCAGCCGCTGATGCCCGCCATTCTTCGCAACCCCGTCGCCCTCGCGATCGGCCTGATCGCATTGCTGATCCTTATCGGCAGCACGGTCGCCATCGTGCCGGAAACCAGGCAAGGCGTGATCGTCCGCTTCGGCGACCCCAAGAAGATCATCAACCGCTATCTGCCAAACGAGGATTTTGGGAAGACCGGCGCGGGCGTCATCTTCCGCTGGCCCTTTGTCGACCAGATCGTGTGGATCGACAAACGCGTCCTGTCGGTCGAGATGGAGCGCCAGCAGGTGCTGTCCACCGACCAGCTGCGGCTTCAGGTCGATGCCTTCGCCCGCTATCGCATCGTCGATCCGCTGCGCATGTATATCGCGGCGGGCAGCGAGGAGCGCGTGTCCGATGCGCTCCGCCCGATCCTGGGTTCGGCGTTGCGCAACGAGCTTGGCAAGCGACCCTTCGCCGCGCTGCTCTCGCCCGAACGCGGCCAGGTGATGGAGAATATCGAGGCAGGCCTCAATCGCGTCGCGCGGCAATATGGCGCGCAAATCGTCGACGTGCGCATCAAGCGCACCGACTTGCCCGACGGCACGCCGCTCGAAAGCGCGTTCAATCGCATGCGCACCGCGCGTTCGCAGGAAGCCCTGACCATCCGCGCGCAGGGTGCCAAGCAGGCGCAGATCATTCGCGCCGAAGCCGACGCCAACGCCGCGCGCATTTACGCGGAAAGCTTTGGCAAGGATGCGGTCTTTTACGATTTTTATCGGGCGATGCAGAGCTACCGCTATACGTTCGCATCAGATAAGGAAGGCCAGACAAATATGGTGCTGACGCCTGACAATGAGTTCCTGCGTCAGTTCCGAGGGAGCAGATAAGGCTACCGCGCCGCGCCTCTGCCGCCATCGGCTGGGCGCGGAACCCGCGTCATTCAATGAGGGTTAAGGCCGCACGGCGCACCTAGGGCACCGTTAGTCCCATTTCCCGCTCGCAGTTCATGAGAGGACCGTCACGAGTGCGTTACGCTTATGCCATCACCGGAGCCCTGTTGCTGGGCGGCACCGCCATCGCGGTCACGACCAGTTCGAACGTAGGCGCGCAGACCGCGCAGAATGAGGGGATGCAGGCCGCTGCCCCCGCCGGCGCGCCCGCCAGCCTTGCCGACATGGTGGAAAAGCTCCAGCCGGCAGTCGTCAATATTTCGACCAAGCAGCGCGTGACCGTGCAGAACCCGTTCCAGGGCACGCCATTCGGTGAGATGTTCGGATTTGGAGCACCGGGCGGCGGCGGTCGTCCGCAGACGCGACAGGCGCAGTCGCTGGGATCCGGCTTCCTGATCTCGTCCGACGGCTATATCGTCACCAACAATCATGTTGTGTCGGCGGGCGCCGAAGGCGCGAGCGTCGAGCAGATCACGGTGACGCTCACCAACCGCGAAGAATATACCGCGCGCCTCGTCGGCCGCGATCCAGCGACCGACCTGGCCGTGCTCAAGATCGATGCGAAAAAGGCGCTGCCATTCGTCAAGTTCGGCGACAGCAGCAAGGCCCGCGTCGGCGATTGGGTTGTTGCAATCGGCAACCCCTTCGCCCTTTCCGGCACGGTGACGGCAGGCATCATCTCGGCCCTGCATCGCGGCACGGGCGGCAGCTACGACAAGTTCATTCAGACCGACGCCTCGATCAACCAGGGCAATTCGGGCGGTCCCATGTTCGACATGCGCGGCAATGTGATCGGCATCAACAGCCAGATTCTCTCGCCCTCTGGCGGCAATGTCGGCATCGGTTTCGCCATTCCTTCCGAGCAGGCGGCGCCGATTGTCGAAACGCTGCGCAAGGGACAGAGCGTGCGTCGCGGCTATCTGGGCATCCAGATCAGCCCGCTTGGCGAAGACCTTGCCGAATCGCTCGGTCTTGCCAAGAATCGCGGCGAGTTCGTGCAGGGCGTCGAGCCCGGCAAGGGTGCCGACAAAGCCGGCATAAGGCCCGGCGACGTCATCGTCAGCGTCAGCGGTCGCGAGGTCACGATGGACGAAAATCTCTCGTCCATCGTCGCCAACCAGCCGATCGGTTCGCGCGTGCCCATCATCCTCATCCGCAACGGCCAGCGCCAGACCGTCACTGCGATTGTCGGGGAACGTCCCTCTGAAGAGGAACTGGCGAATTTCGCGCCGACGCAAGATGAGGATTTCGGGCCGCAGGGCAACCGGCCGGACAATGGTCAGGCTGCAAGCCAGGCGCTCGGCATATCGGCGATCCCGTTGACGCCCAACATCACGCGCCAGCTGGGCATTCCCGCCGACACGCGCGGCATCGTCATCACCTCGGTCGACGGCGGTACGGACGCGGGCACTAAGGGGTTGCGGCGCGGTGACGTCGTCATCACCGCCAATAATCGCCCGGTTGCGACCCAGGCGGACCTGGACGCGCAGGCAAAGGCGGTGTCGTCGCAGGGGCGCAGCGCGATCCTGCTCCAGGTGCTGCGTCGCGGCCAGCCCGCTACGTTCGTGCCGATCCGGCTGCGCGACAAATAAGGCGGACTTGCGGGGAGCGGCGGCTGCTGTTCTAATCGCGCAGGTCACATGGCCCGTCCGTGCGGGTTTGGTTCGGTTCGTCCCGCCTGTTCAGGCGATCGGCAGCGGAACCGGACTGGCACGGGCGGGCCTTTGCTTTGAGAGGGGGTTGCAATGAGCGGCAGCATTTTCATCGGTTTGGGCACGCCCGATCGGGACGGCGGCATCCCCCAATCGCTCAACCTGCGCCTTGCCAACCGGCATGGGTTGATCGCCGGTGCGACCGGCACGGGCAAGACCGTCACGCTACAGGCGCTGGCGGAGGGCTTTTCCGCCGCCGGGGTGCCCGTCTTCCTCGCCGATGTGAAGGGCGACCTGTCGGGCATCGCCATGGCCGGATCGCCAACCGCAAAAAATGCCGACAAGCTGATCGCGCGCGCCCGCGAGGTGGGCATCGAAAATTACGCCTATGCGGACAATCCCGTCATGTTCTGGGATCTCTACGGCACGCAGGGGCATCCCGTCCGCACCACCGTCAGCGAGATGGGGCCGTTGCTGCTGGCCCGCCTGATGGGCCTCAACGACACGCAGGAGGGCGTGCTGTCGATCGCCTTCCGCGTTGCAGATGACGAAGGGCTGCTGCTGCTCGACCTTGGCGATCTTCAGGCGATGCTGGTCTGGGTCGCGGAAAATGCCGCCAGCCTGACCGCGCGTTACGGCAATGTCACACGGGCCAGCGTCGGCGCGATCCAGCGGCAATTGCTGCAACTGGAAAGTCAGGGCGGCGACCATTTCTTCGGCGAACCCGCGCTCGACATCCACGATTTCCTGAAAGTGGACGAACAGGGGCGCGGCTATGTCAATATTCTTGCCGCCGACCGTCTGATGCAGAGCCCCAAGCTCTACGCCACCTTCCTCCTTTGGCTGCTCAGCGAATTGTTCGAGACGCTTCCCGAAGTCGGCGACCCCGACAAGCCCGTCATGGTCTTTTTCTTCGACGAGGCGCATCTGCTGTTTGACGATGCGTCTGATGCCTTGGGCGAAAAGATCGAACAGGTCGTGCGCCTGATCCGGTCGAAGGGCGTGGGCATCTACTTCGTGACGCAGAACCCGATCGACGTGCCGGAAAAGGTGGCGGGGCAACTTGCCAACCGGGTGCAGCATGCGCTCCGCGCCTTCACGCCGCGCGATCAGCGCGCGATCAAGGCGGCGGCAGAGACGTTTCGCGCTAATCCGGACTTAGACGTGGAAACGGCGATCACGGAGCTTCGCGTCGGCGAGGCACTGGTTTCGCTGCTTCAGGACGATGGTGCGCCGGGCATCGTTCAGCGCACCTTGATCGCCCCGCCGCGCTCTCGCCTCGGCCCGCTCGAAGCCAAGGAGCGGGCGATCATCCAGTCGATATCACCCTGTGCGGGCGAGTATGACGGGGCGGTGAACCGAGAATCCGCCGAGGAGATGCTGGCCGCGCGAGGCGAAGCGGCGGCAGCCGCCGCGCAAGCCAATGCCGCCGCTGCGACGGTTGAGAAAGCCGCTGCCGCGAAGGCCAAGGCCGCCGCCAAAGAGAAGGAGGCCCAGCTTCGCGCACAGGCCCGTGCCCAGACCGCGGCGGTGCGCGACGCCGCCAAGCCTTCCGCGCTCGACCGCGCCGTGCAGTCGGCCACCCGGTCGGCCGCTTCATCGGTGGGACGGCAGGTTGCCAATGAAGTGGGCCGGGCGATCCTCGGCGGATCGCGCCGCAAGACATCGGGCGGTCTGGCAGGCAAGCTGGTTCGCGGCATATTGGGCGGGCTCTTCAAATAAAGATCATCAGCCCTGCAAGGACGATGCGCTTGCTCCGGCCGGTCGACTGTCTAAGAAAGGTCGCATGACCGCCGCCGTCCAGCCGCATCCATTGCGCATCCCCAATTTCGGCGCCTATCTGCTGGGCCGTTTCGCCGCCGTGCTGGCGCAGTACAGCATGATGATCATCCTGGGCTGGCAGGCCTATAATGTCGCGCGGGAGACAATGACGCCATCGGGCGCGGCGGCTCAGTTGGGATTGATCGGTCTCGCGCAGTTCCTGCCGCTGTTCCTGCTGACCCCGGTGACGGGCTGGTGCGCGGATCATTTCGACCGGCGCAATATCGCGCGGGTTACGCTCTCTGTGCTGGTCTGCGCGTCGGGGCTGCTGGCTTTCGCGACCTATGAGGGTTGGATCAGCCTGCCGCTCATCTTCGGCATAGCCGCCATCGTGGGCATCGCCCGCGCGTTCAACGGCCCGGCCTATGGCGCGCTCGCCCCTAATCTCGTGCCGCGCGAGATGCTGCCCAACGCTATCGCGATTTCCAGCGTCGCCTGGCAGACCGGCATGATCATGGGCCCCGCGCTCGGCGGCTATGCCTATGCCGCTCAGCCCTGGGGCGCCTATGCGCTCGCGTCGGGACTGTTCGTCTTTGCGCTGGTCGGCATGCTGCTGATCGGTCCGGTGCCACAGCCACCGCGCGATACGAGCCGCCATCCGCTCAAGCAGATGATAGACGGTTTCGCCTATGTGCGCTCGAACCGGCTGGTGCTTGCCGCGATCACGCTCGATCTCTTTGCTGTCCTGCTGGCCGGCGCCACGGCGCTGCTCCCCGTCTACGCGCGCGATGTCCTGCATGTGGGGTCGGCGGGCCTTGGCCATCTGGCCGCCGCGCCGGGCGTCGGCGCCGGGCTGACCGCGCTCTATTTTGCGGTCCGGCCGCTCAAGAACGAGGTCGGCCTCAAAATGCTGGGTGCGGTCGTCGTCTTCGGCCTGTGCACCATTCTCTTCGGCCTCACCGCCTTCATGCCCAAAGGGACCGCTATCCCCGTCGCGCTCGGCGCGCTGGTAATCCTGGGCGCCACCGACATGATATCGGTCTATGTCCGCCAATCGCTGATCCAGCTGCACACGCCCGACGCGATGCGCGGCCGCGTGTCGAGCCTGTCGCAGCTTACCATCTCGGCGTCCAACGAACTGGGCGAGGCGGAGAGCGGCTTCCTCGCCGCGCTGATCGGCCCGGTTGCGGCGGTGATCGGCGGCGGGATCGGTGCTATCGTCATCACCCTCATCTGGGCGCGACTCTTTCCCGAATTGCGCCTTGCACGAACCTTCGACCCACCCGACATCGGCGAGGCGGACGTCACCAAGGAGAAGGCCCCATGAATTTCGCCTCGATACTCGAGACCATCGGCAACACCCCGCATATCCGCGTCAACCGGCTGTTCAGCGACGCGCCGGAAGGCACGGAGGTTTGGATAAAGTCCGAGCGGTCCAACCCCGGCGGATCGATCAAGGACCGGATCGCGCTTGCGATGATAGAGGCAGCCGAGGCGTTGGGCGACCTCAAGCCGGGCGGTACCATTATCGAGCCTACGTCGGGCAATACCGGCATCGGCCTGGCCATGGTCGCGGCAGTCAAGGGCTATAAGCTCGTGCTCGTCATGCCCGAGAGCATGTCAATCGAGCGCCGCCGCCTGATGCTTGCCTATGGCGCAAGCTTCGATCTGACGCCGCGCGAAAAGGGCATGAAGGGCGCGATCGAGCGCGCGCTTGAACTTGTGGCGCAGACGCCGGACGCATGGATGCCGCAGCAGTTCGAAAACCCGGCGAACATCGACGTGCATGTTCGCACCACGGCGCAGGAGATTTTGAACGACTTCGCCGATGCGCCGTTCGATGCGCTGATTACAGGCGTGGGCACCGGCGGCCACATCACGGGCGTGGCGCAGGTGCTGAAGGACGCCTGGCCGGGCCTCAAAGTCTTCGCGGTCGAGCCCACCCTTTCCCCGGTCATCAGCGGTGGTCAGCCCGGTCCCCATCCGATCCAGGGCATCGGCGCGGGCTTCATCCCCGCCAACCTCCACACCCAGCTGCTCGACGGCGTGATCCAGGTCGATCCCGCCGACGCCAAGGAATATGCCCGCCGGGCCGCAAGTGAGGAAGGGATGCTGGTCGGCATATCTTCGGGAGGGACATTGGCGGCGATCGCGCAGAAGCTGAAGGAGCTGCCCGCCGGCAGCCATGTCCTGGGCTTCAACTATGATACGGGCGAGCGCTATCTGTCGGTTCCCGACTTCCTTCCCGAATAAGGCGCGCGGGCGGGCGGAACGGTCGGCCTTGCGCTTGCCGCCTGCCCACCCGGCTCCTATGTCCCGCCCGCATGAGTGATAATGAGGATATTCGGCCGGGAGCTGCGCTCTTGTGGCTGGCGATCATAGCCGGCGTGCCGGCGCTGGTCGCGACGTGGGACGGGGGAAAGCGGGTTCCCGCGCTTGTTGGCGCCACCGCAGGCATTCGGTCGCCGGAGACGGCGCGCCCCGCCGACCCGCCCCCTCCCGTCGCGCCCGTTGAGCTGCTGGCGCTCGACCAGCAGCAGGCGCGCGAAGTGAATAGTGCGCTCCCCTTTTCGACCCTGCCCAATCCTGCCGCGCGCCCCTTCGCCTTTGCCGGTTCGGCGACCGATCTTGCCCGCGCCACCGACTGTCTCGCCGCTGCCCAGCTTTATGAAGCCGGCGACGATGCGGTGGGGCAGAAGGCGGTGGCGCAAGTCGTTCTCAACCGGGTACGCCACCCCGCCTTCCCCAAGACCGTTTGCGGCGTCGTATTTCAGGGGCAGGAGCGCGCGACGGGGTGCCAGTTCACCTTCACCTGCGACGGCGCGCTCGCGCGGACGCCGGGTTCCGCCGCTTGGTCACGGGCGCGGACGATCGCGCAGGCAGCGTTGGCGGGCGCCGTCTATGCGCCCGTCGGCTATGCCACCCATTATCATACCGACTGGGTCGTGCCCTATTGGAGCAGCAGCCTGGACAAGATTACGGCGGTGGGCACGCATCTGTTCTTCCGGTGGAAGGGGTGGTGGGGCACGCCGCCGGCCTTTCGCGGGCCGCGTGCGACCGGCGAACCCATCATCAGCCGCATCGCGCGCTTCGCCGCCGCGCACCAGGATGCGCCCTCGCTTGCCTCCGATAGCGGACTGCCCGTCCTGCCGGGAAAAGACGATGCGCTCGCCCGCTTCGCCGACCTGCCCGCGCGCACGATCGACACGGCATCGGTGGGCAAAAGGTTCGGCTCCGGTCGTCTGGTGGCGATCGAGCCGGGCGGGAAAAGCTTCCTCGTCGAACTCGCGGCCAGAACCTCGCCGGACAGCTGGACGGATATCGCGCAGGCGATGTGCGCGGGGCGGCCGGTCTGCCGGGTGATGGCATGGCCGGCGGGCACGACGCCTGTCGCCTTCCCGCTCAACCAGCTTCACCTAGACCGTATGGCCTTCGCTTATATTCAAAACGCCGCGATCGGCCTGCGCCGGGCGCTGTGGAACTGTCAGGCGACGCCGCGCGCGGCCAGGAATGAGTGCATGGCGCAGCGCATTCCCCTTCCCGTCCGCCCGCCGACCGGCATGGAAGCGGCTGCGTCGAGGAAGAGCTTATCCACGCTCGACGGCGTCAGACGGCGTGAGCGGTTCGAGACGGTGAAGATTGTGCCGCCGGCTCCATCCCCGCCTGCGGAACAACCACCCATTCCATAAAGCCCTTCACAAATCCAACAGCTCGCCTTATATGGCGGGCCTTCAAGTCGGTCGGTCGAAGCCTTTGGCCTCGCCCAGATCGCGCCCCGGTCGCTCGGGGTCCGAAAGCCGCGTTGCTCACGGTTTTCGGCGGGATAGAGCGGCTTATGCGGGTTTCACCAGATGCTGGCAGTGCGGTTCGGACAGTCCCGACCCGCACTTTTTTTCGTGGGATCACCCTCACGAATCGGCTGAATTTCCGCTGCGATGCGGAAATAAACGACGTTACAGACAGGCAGGAACGCACATGGCGACCAAGGCTCTTCCCACGATCAGCAACACAGGCGCGAAGAAGCGCATCCGCAAGGTGTTCGGCGACATCCACGAAGTGGTGCAGATGCCCAACCTGATCGAGGTGCAGCGGGAGAGCTATGAACAGTTCCTGCGCTCGGACCCCTCGATCGGCTATGTGTCGGGCCTGGAAAAGACGCTGCGCAGCGTGTTCCCGATCCGCGATTTCGCCGGCACCGCCGAGATGGACTTCGTTCATTACGAACTGGAAGACCCGAAATATGACGTAGAGGAATGCCGTCAGCGCGGTATCACCTATGCAGCGCCGATGCGCGTTACCCTGCGCCTCATCGTTTTCGAAGTGGACGCAGATACCGAAACCCGTTCCGTGCTCGATATCAAGGAGCAGGACGTCTATATGGGCGACATGCCCCTGATGACGGGCAACGGCACCTTCATCGTCAACGGCACCGAGCGCGTCATCGTCAGCCAGATGCACCGTTCGCCGGGCGTCCTTTTTGACCATGACCGTGGCAAGACTCACTCGTCGGGCAAATATCTCTTCGCCGCGCGCGTCATTCCTTATCGCGGGTCGTGGCTTGACTTCGAATTCGACGCCAAGGACATCGTAAACGTCCGCATCGACCGCAAGCGCAAGCTTCCCGTCACCGCGTTGCTGTTCGCGCTTGGCCTGACGCCTGAAGAAATCCTGGGTCATTTCTACAACAAGGTCGTCTACGTCCGTGGCGAAGGCGGCTGGCAGATTCCCTATGTCGCCGAAGCGTGGCGCAACCTGAAGCCGGCCTTCGACATCGTCGACGCCAAGTCGGGCGAAGTCGTGTTCGCGTCGGGTCACAAGATCACGCCGCGCGCCGCCAACAAGGCGGAAAAGGACGGCCTCGAAACCCTGCTGATCCCGACCGAAGAAGTCTATGGCCGCTACAGCGCCTATGACCTCATCAACGAGAATACGGGCGAAATCTATATCGAGGCCGGCGACGAGGTGTCGCCTGAGAACCTTGAGAAGCTGGACAAGGCGGGCATCGACCGTCTCGAATTGCTCGACATCGATCATGTGACCACGGGTCCGTGGATCCGCAATACGCTGAAGGCTGACAAGGCCGAGGAGCGCGACCAGGCCCTTTCCGACATTTATCGTGTCATGCGCCCCGGTGAGCCGCCGACGAAGGAAACCGCCGAAGCGCTGTTCGCCGGCCTGTTCTTCGATCCGGAGCGCTACGACCTGTCGGCTGTAGGTCGCGTCAAGCTCAACATGCGTCTTGAGCTGGATGCCGAGGACACGGTCACAACCCTGCGCGTCGAGGACATCCTTGCCGTCGTCAAGGAACTGGTGAACCTCAAGGATGGCAAGGGCGAGATCGACGATATCGACAATCTCGGCAACCGCCGCGTGCGTTCGGTCGGCGAACTGCTCGAAAACCAGTATCGCGTCGGCCTGCTGCGCATGGAGCGCGCGGTCAAGGAGCGCATGTCGTCGGTCGACGTATCCACGGTCATGCCCAACGATCTCATCAACGCTAAGCCCGCGGTGGCTGCGGTGCGTGAATTCTTCGGCTCTTCGCAGCTGTCGCAATTCATGGATCAGACCAACCCACTGTCGGAAGTGACGCATAAGCGTCGCGTATCGGCGCTCGGGCCGGGCGGTCTGACGCGTGAGCGCGCGGGCTTCGAAGTCCGCGACGTTCACCCGACCCATTATGGCCGCATCTGTCCGATCGAAACGCCGGAAGGCCCGAACATCGGTCTGATCAACAGCCTCGCGACCTTCAGCCGCGTCAACAAATATGGCTTCATCGAGACGCCCTATCGCAAGATCGTGGACGGCAAGGTGACGGACGACGTCGTTTATCTGTCGGCGATGGAAGAGGCCAAGCACACGATCGCGCAGGCGAACGCCGAGTTGAATGCCGACGGGACCTTTGTCGAGGATCTGATCTCCGCGCGTGAAGCGGGCGAGTTCCTGATGTCGCCCAAGGACCATATCACGCTGATGGACGTCAGTCCCAAGCAGCTGGTGTCGGTCGCGGCCTCGCTCATTCCCTTCTTGGAAAACGATGACGCCAACCGCGCACTGATGGGATCGAACATGCAGCGCCAGGCGGTGCCGCTCGTTCAGGCCGAGGCGCCCTTCGTCGGCACCGGCATGGAAGGCACGGTCGCTCGCGATTCCGGCGCCGCCGTCACCGCGCGTCGTCCGGGCATCGTCGATCAGGTCGATGCGACCCGTATCGTCATCCGCGTAACCGGCGACATCGACGCCGGCCAGTCGGGCGTCGATATCTACACGCTCCAGAAGTTCCAGCGTTCGAACCAGGACACCTGCATCAACCAGCGCCCGTTGGTGAAGGTCGGCGATCTGGTCGAAGCGCGCGACGTTATCGCCGATGGTCCCTCGACCGAGTTCGGTGAACTGGCGCTGGGCCGCAACACGCTCGTCGCGTTCATGCCTTGGAATGGCTACAACTACGAAGACTCCATCCTGATCTCCGAGCGGATCGTGAAGGACGACGTCTTCACCTCGATCCATATCGAGGAGTTCGAGGTCATGGCCCGCGACACCAAGCTTGGGCCGGAAGACATCACGCGCGACATTCCCAATGTCGGCGAGGAAGCCCTGCGCAACCTCGACGAGGCGGGCATCGTCTATATCGGCGCCGAAGTGGAGCCAGGTGACATCCTCGCGGGCAAGATCACGCCCAAGGGTGAAAGCCCGATGACACCGGAAGAAAAGCTGCTTCGCGCGATCTTCGGTGAAAAGGCGAGCGACGTGCGCGACACGTCCCTGCGACTGCCGCCGGGCGTCGCCGGCACGGTGGTCGAAGTGCGCGTGTTCAATCGCCACGGCATCGACAAGGACGAGCGCGCGATGGCGATCGAACGCGAGGAAATCGACCGCCTTGCGAAGGATCGCGAGGACGAGCGCGCCATTCTCAACCGTGCGACGTTCAACCGTCTTCGCGAAATGCTGCTCAACCAGACCGCGACGGCCGCGCCCAAGGGCGTGAAGAAGGGCGGCGTCATCGACAATGCTCTGCTGGACGAGGTCGAGCGTCATGAATGGTGGAAGTTCGCCGTCGAGGACGACAAGACCCAGGCCGATCTGGAAGCCGTCAAGACGCAGTATGACGAGGCGGTGAAGGCAATCGTCGCGAAGTTCGAAGATCGCGTCGATAAGCTCCAGCGTGGCGACGAGCTGCCCCCGGGCGTGCTCAAGATGATCAAGGTCTTCGTCGCGGTGAAGCGCAAGCTGCAGCCGGGTGACAAGATGGCCGGTCGTCACGGCAATAAGGGCGTCATCAGCCGCATCCTGCCGGTCGAAGACATGCCGTTCCTGGAAGACGGGACGCATGTCGATATTGTGCTCAACCCGCTGGGTGTGCCGAGCCGCATGAATGTCGGGCAGATCTTCGAAACGCATCTTGGTTGGGCCGCACGCGGTCTGGGCGAGCAGCTCAAGCACGCGCTTGAGGATTGGCGTGAAGCCAATCCGAACGCGCAGGCTGGCGAGATGCCCGATGCAGTCAAAACGCGCCTGCTGGAAACCTATGGTCCTCGCTATGCGGAACAGATCGAAGGGCGTTCAGCGGAGCAGATCGTGGACCTCGCGCAGCATCTGTCGCGCGGCGTGCCGATGGCTACTCCGGTGTTCGACGGCGCGCGCGAAAGCGACGTCTCGGCGATGCTGGAACTGGCGGGCCTGCACACATCGGGCCAGTCGGACCTGTTCGACGGCCGCACCGGCGATCGGTTCGACCGCAAGGTGACGGTGGGCATCATCTACATGCTCAAGCTCCATCACTTGGTCGACGACAAGATCCACGCACGGTCAATCGGTCCCTACAGCCTCGTCACCCAGCAGCCGCTGGGCGGTAAGGCGCAGTTCGGCGGGCAGCGCTTCGGTGAGATGGAGGTGTGGGCGCTTCAGGCCTATGGCGCGGCCTATACCTTGCAGGAAATGCTGACGGTGAAGTCGGATGACGTCGTCGGCCGGACCAAGGTCTATGAAGCGATCGTCAAGGGCGACGACACGTTCGAGGCCGGTATCCCCGAAAGCTTCAACGTGCTCGTCAAGGAAATGCGCAGCCTCGGGCTTAACGTCGAACTCGCCGCGATGGACGAAATCGCGGATGATGACGACGGTCTGGCGCAGGCAGCGGAATAAGGTCCTGGGAGCGCTGCCCGCCCGGTGGCGCTCCGGCCTGTCCGCCCGAAATTTACCCCTAGAGGGAATATAGACATGAACGAACTGACCAACTTCGCCAATCCGGTCGCCAAGACGGAGACCTTCGACCAGATCCAGATCGGCCTCGCGTCGCCCGATCGCATCCGGTCCTGGTCCTTCGGCGAGATCAAGAAGCCGGAAACCATCAACTACCGCACGTTCAAGCCCGAACGTGACGGCCTGTTCTGCGCGCGCATCTTCGGTCCGATCAAGGATTATGAGTGCCTGTGCGGCAAGTATAAGCGCATGAAGTATAAGGGCATCGTCTGCGAGAAGTGCGGTGTCGAAGTCACGGTGTCGAAGGTCCGTCGCGAGCGCATGGGCCATATCGAACTGGCCGCACCCGTCGCGCATATCTGGTTCCTGAAGTCCCTGCCCTCGCGTATCGGCCTGCTGCTCGACATGCAGCTCAAGCAGCTTGAGCGCGTGCTCTACTTCGAAAGTTATATCGTCACCGAGCCGGGCCTCACCCCGCTTGAGAAGTACCAGCTTCTGAACGAAGACGAACTGCTCGACGCGCAGGACGAATATGGCGAGGACGCCTTCACGGCCGGCATCGGTGCGGAAGCGGTCAAGCATATGCTGATCGACCTCGACCTCGAGGGCGAGAAGCAGGCACTGCTCGACGAGCTGGCCGTCACCAAGTCGGAGCTGAAACCCAAGAAGATCATCAAGCGGCTGAAGGTCGTCGAGAGTTTCCTGGAATCGGGCAACCGCCCCGAATGGATGATCCTCGACGTCGTTCCGGTCATCCCGCCCGAACTGCGTCCGCTCGTTCCCCTGGACGGCGGCCGTTTCGCGACGTCCGACCTTAACGATCTCTATCGCCGCGTCATCAACCGCAACAATCGCTTGAAGCGCCTGATGGAGCTGCGCGCGCCCGACATCATCGTGCGCAACGAAAAGCGCATGTTGCAGGAGGCCGTCGACGCCCTGTTCGACAATGGCCGTCGTGGCCGTGTCATCACCGGCGCCAACAAGCGTCCGCTCAAGTCGCTGTCCGACATGCTCAAGGGCAAGCAGGGCCGTTTCCGTCAGAACCTGCTCGGCAAGCGCGTCGACTATTCGGGTCGTTCGGTCATCGTGACGGGTCCGGAACTCAAGCTGCATCAGTGCGGGCTTCCCAAGAAGATGGCGCTCGAACTGTTCAAGCCGTTCATCTACGCCCGCCTCGACGCCAAGGGTCTGTCCATGACCCTCAAGCAGGCGAAGAAGTGGGTCGAGAAGGAGCGCAAGGAAGTCTGGGACATCCTTGACGAAGTGATCCGCGAGCATCCCGTTATGCTCAACCGCGCGCCGACGCTTCACCGCCTCGGCATCCAGGCGTTCGAACCCGTGCTGATCGAAGGCAAGGCGATCCAGCTTCACCCGCTGGTCTGCTCGGCCTTCAACGCCGACTTCGACGGTGACCAGATGGCCGTCCACGTGCCACTGAGCCTCGAGGCGCAGCTGGAAGCGCGCGTGCTGATGATGTCGACCAACAACATCCTCTCGCCCGCCAACGGCAAGCCGATCATCGTGCCTTCGCAGGACATGGTGCTGGGCATCTATTACCTGTCGATGGAGCGCGAAGGCGAGCCCGGCGAAGGCATGCTGCTCGCCGACATGCAGGAGGTCCATTCGGCCCTCTTCGCCAAGGCCGTGACGCTGCATTCCAAGATCACCAGCCGCATTCCGCAGACGGATGCCGACGGTAAGCAGTATATGAAACGGTTCGAGACCACGCCGGGCCGTATGCTGCTAGGCGAGTGCCTGCCCAAGTCGCACAAGGTGCCCTTCGACGTCGTGAACCGTCTACTGACGAAAAAGGACGTCGGCGACGTGATCGACGAGGTCTATCGTCACACCGGCCAGAAGGACACGGTATTGTTCGCCGATGCCATCATGGCACTTGGCTTCCAGCACGCGTTCCGTGCCGGCATCAGCTTTGGCAAGGACGACATGGTCATCCCTGACTCCAAGGAAGGGACCGTCGCTGAAACCAAGGCGCTCGTGGCCGATTACGAGCAGCAGTATCAGGACGGCCTGATCACGCAGCAGGAAAAGTACAACAAGGTCATCGACGCCTGGAGCCGTTGCGGCGACCAGGTTGCGAACGCCATGATGGACGAGATCCGTGCGCAGCCCAAGGATGAGAATGGCCGCATGGCCCCGATCAACTCCATCTACATGATGGCGCATTCGGGTGCGCGTGGTTCGCAGGCTCAGATGAAGCAGCTCGCCGGCATGCGCGGCCTGATGGCCAAGCCTTCGGGCGAGATCATCGAGACGCCGATCATCTCGAACTTCAAGGAGGGCCTCACCGTCCTTGAATATTTCAACTC
>JBEVMZ010000200.1:0-22981 GCA_040508335.1 Sphingobium sp. | reverse complement strand
AAGCGTGGCGTGACGGCGGCCTGCCAAGTCACTTCGGTATCCTCGAATCCTAGCGGCGTCGTGCCCAGTTCGACTTTCAGCAGCGGCGTTTCATAGGCGAGCGACACCGCAACGCCGGCGGCATGCTGCGTCTTCGCCTGGGCAAGATCGGAGGGTTGTTCATCGACGATCCCTTCCGCTTCCGGCGTGGCGTTGCGGCCGAAGCGGGCGAGGCCCGAACCCGTAGGGCGTCCTGAATCCAGCACCACCGCGTGCGCCTTGCCCGACACCCGGCCATTGCCAAGCCCGGTGGAGATTTCCGCCGTGCCGCTCAACTCCTTGAGCGCGCTCAGGCCCACTTCGCCCGACCTCTCGCGATAGCCGGTGCGCAGCTCGGCGCGGGGGCCTGACTCGCGGGCGAGTTCGTTGATTTCCGACTGGATGCGGCCGAGCACGGGATCGCCGATCGGGGCATTGCCCGGCGCAGCATAGGCCTGGCCCTCATAACCCGTTCCCCCATAGGCCGGTGGCGGCGCGGCGACGCCGGTGCCCGTGACCGTGCCGGGGGGTGCGCCATAGGAGGGGATTGCACCGCCGCCGATCGGCGCGCCATAAGCTGGATAGGACTGCGTCGGCGAGGGATAGCCGCCATCCTGCGCGATCGGCACCGAGGTGGCGGGCAGCCGCGCCCCGCCGCGCAGCGCGAAGGGATTGGCCATGGGCGCCTGCGCCGCCGCCTGTTGATTGCGGAAGGGGTTGTCGCTCATCTGTGCCGCGCCGAAAGGATTGGCAGAGGTCAGCGTCATCCCCTGCCCGCTGCGCCGCGCATAAAGCGCCTGCGCGCGTTTAAGATAGCGTAGCGCCGCGCCCTCGTCGCCGCGTGCCCGCTCCATGCGCGCGGCGGCCATGTAGATTTCATGGTCGTTAGGCGCGACCTGCAACGCGCGGTCGATCGTGCGGCGGGCAAGATCGCGGTCCCCCGCCGCGCCAGCCGTCTCGATGAGGCCCATAAGCGCGCCCTTGTCATCGGGGGTCTGCGCCAGGACCATCTGATAGGTCTGCGCCGCCTGCGCCGGCATGCCGCCCGACTGGTAAAGGCGCGCCAGCGCGGCGAGCACCTCGCGGTCGCCCGGCGCCGCATTCCACGCCGCCTGAAGCTGATCGAAGGCCGCGGCATTCTGGCCGGCCTGGCGCAGACGGTCGGCCTGCGACGCGGCCATGATGCCGTTCATCCGCGCCATCGTCCGCTGCCCCTCGGGCGAGGAGCCGGCAAGGTCGCCCGCGCGCTGGATCGCGGCCATGGCAAAGGCGTCGCGCCCGGTCTTGGCCAGCACCCGCACGATCGGCTCATAGACGGCCGGATCGCTGATTTCGCCCGCCATCGCCTGTTGCGCGAGCGCGGCGGCTCCTTCGCGGTCGCCCAGTTCGTAAAGCGCGTCGGCCAGGCTCGCCTGCCGCGCCGCGCCGAGGCCCGGCGTCGCGGCGAGCTGACGGATCGCTGCCAGCCCTCCCCCCTGCGCGCCCAGCGCGCGGGCACGCTCGACGGCGGCATCGACCTTGAGACCGACGGCGAAATTGCGCATCTGCTCGGTGCGCTGCCCATCGGGGATGCGGTTGATCAGCGTCTCTGCGGCGGCGCTACGCCCCAATTCGCCGTTGAGCAACGCGCCAGCATAAAGCCAGTCGGGATCGCTCGACCCCGAAAGCGAGGAGAGCAGCGATTCCACCTCCGGCGCGCGGCCCCGCGCCAGCAGATAGCGGGCGAACTCCAGCCTGATCCACGGGTCTTTCTGATCGAGCAGCAGGCCCGAGTGAAAGGCCTGCTCCGCCGCCATCTCGTCGCCGCTCGATGCCGCCGCCATCGCCCTTGCCCGCGCGGCGCGGGCAGCCAGGCGTACGTCGCCCCTGCCCCCTGCCCCGCCCGCGCCTTCCTTGGCCTGACGATATAGATCGGCGGCATCGGCAAAGCGGCCCTGCCGTTCGTAGATGCTTGCGAGCAGCTCGACCGCCGGTGCGCGATCGGCATAGCCGGAGCGCATCAGCTCCTCGGCGATGCGCTGCGCTTCGGGCAGACGGTTCTGCGCCAGCGCGGCGCGCGCTTCACTCAACCCCGCAAAGAAACGTGCGGAGCCCAGCGCCTCGGCCCACTGGCTGGCATTGCCAAGGCTCGACGCTTGCTCGAGCCGACTGCGCGCCTCGGCGAAATTGCCCTGCCGCAGACGGACGAGGCCAAGCCCCCCCTGCGCGTCGGCGTCGCGGGCATTGGCGGCGATCGCCCGCTGAAAATCGCGCTCTGCCTCTGCGAGGCGGCCAGCCTCTAGCGCATCGAAGCCCGCGGCGCGCGCTGCGCCACCGCGTGGACCGGATGCCGGCTGCGCCGGGCGCGGCGAGGCGGTCTGCGCGGGCGCGCGGGTCGGCGCCGGGGTCGCGGTGCGGGTGGGTTCGCGCCGTTGTCCGGGCTGTGCTGCGGGCTTGGGCGCGGGTGTCGGCTTGGCCGGCGCGGCGCGGCGCGGCGGTCCGGACAGGCCCTGGCGCGCAGCACTGTTGGCAGGATCAAGCGCGAGCGCACGGCGGAACGCCTGGTTCGCCAGATCCTGCCGCCCCTTGCCCTGCCAGTAGCGCCCCTGTTCGACCAGCGCGGCGACACCGGGCACTTCCGCTAAGGCGGGACTGGCGAGGGTCAGGGCCGACCCTGCACAACCGGCGAGCAGCCAGAGCTTGCGCATCATGCATCCTCTCCCGGTGCCAGACGGCGGCGCTGCTGACGCGTGAGATAGAGAACGAGCGGTCCGGTCAGCATGATCGCCGCAAGCATGCCCGCCGCCGCCATGAGCAGCGGGCGCTGGCTCAGCCAATAGGCCGCCTTCATCCAGAAAGGCAGATAGCCGACCCAATAGCCCGGTCCGACGGCAAAGCTCGCCATGCCATCGCCATTGACCACGGACAGGTCGCCCTGGATCTGGGCGTTGACGCGCGTGTCGGCCATGCCGGCGATCATCTGCGGCAGGGTGCCGGGATCATCGGCGAGGACCGCGACGACGCTGCGGCCGCTGGCGAAGGGCGATTCAAAGCCGGTGATGCCGCTGAACCCCGCGCTTGCTGCCATGAACTGCGTCACTTCGTCGCTGTCCGATCGATTGAAGGGCGAGAAGAAGCCGAAGATGCGCGAGACCGGCGTCGCCTGCGTCACGTCGAGCCGGCCGTTGGCGAAGTGCACGGGGGCCTGGCCGAAAAGCTGGTCGGAGGCCGCCGCGCTGCTGCCGCCGATCACCAATATGTCGTGCCCCCCCAGCCGTTCGGGTACGATCCGGTCGGCGACCGTGACGCCGCTTGCCGCCGCCCCGGTCGAATCGCCGAAACGGCCCATCAGCATCAGGAACGCCTCGACCGCGCCAGGTGCGGGCCGGCTGCCCATCAGCACCGTGGTTTCGGCAAGGTCTGGCCTGATGGTGAAGGGATAGCCTGCGCCCGCAAAGGTGGCGAGGTCGGGCATATGCAGCGCATGGTAAGATTGGCTCAAGTCGAGCATGCTGTTGGGACGCACGGATACCCGCACATTGTCGGGCATCGTGCCTTCGCACTTTTTCTTGTTCGCGATGATGAGATTATAGTCGAAAATCAGCTCGTTCTGGCCGAACAGATTATAGCGAGGCAACACGATCGAGGCGCGGCCATCCTGTGAGCTGACGCTGGGTCGGCTGAACCATTGGTCGTACCAGCTCGTGCCGCCAAGAGGCAGGCTGCGCAAATACTGGTTGTTGATCGACACATCGAGCCGCGAGGCGCGCTTGTCGAGCCAGGGCGCGGACGGGTAGCGGTAGCGCAGGTCGAGCGTGCCGCCCTGACGCGGCCAAAAGAACAGGTCGGGCGCGACGCGAAAGCGGGTAGAGAGCGGGCCGGGCGGCAGGCCAAGGCCCTGAAGCGCGTTGGCGTCCATGATCTCGCCAAGCTGCACCGGACGATCGGTGCGCAGCCAGCGCGGCGCGCCATAACGGGCATAGGTGGGGATACGCGCGCCTTCAAAGCTCATCTTCTGCCCGCCCAGCACCCCGCGTCCGGTGGCGATCGCGGCGGCGGCGAGCTTCAGTTCCTGGCCGTTGCGGCCCATCACCACCAGCAGTTCGCCAAAGGCGTCATTGGGGTTGCGGATGACGGCGGCGGTCGGGCCGGTGATGGTGAGCGGCAGGCCGGCGATCGGCCGGTCGGGCGTCGCAAAGACAATGCCATTCCCTTGGGCAGGCAGCTGGTTGTACAGCGGCTTGAACGAGTAGCCGCGATAGCTCGCCAAGCTGCCGAACCACGACGACATACTCGCCGCTGCCTCTAGCTCCACGGCGCGCGGCGCACCGGCAAAGATGAAGGGCAGGCGCAGCGGCTGGTTGTCGCTGCGGTCGAAAAAGGGCGCGGGCAGGCGCGCAAGGTCTGCGCGCAGCGGCAAAGTCTGGACCTTCAGGTCGAAGAAGGAGCGGACATTGCTGATATTGGCCCATAGCGAACTGTGGAACGGGTCTTCGCAATCGCGCGCATAATGGCCGACGAGGCGCAGGTTGAGCTGGTTGTCGCCGGGCAGGAACAGCGCCGGATTGACGGGAATGCGCAGCGCGCGGCCCGAGCTTTCGGCCGGCGTCAGGGGAATAACGCGCACGACTTCACCGTTCAGCATGACGACAAGCTGGCTAAGATCGCCCAGCAGAGCGGGCGACCAGGCGAAGTTCAGCGTCAGCGCCGCATCCATGACCACGTCGTTGCGGCGCATGCCGAAGGGAATGCCGATTTCACCGCGCGTGCCGGCAAGGCGGATCGGCGTCTTGAGCTGAAGATCGCGGAAGGTGAGCCGCTGGTCGCGCACGCCTGCGCCCGGCGCTGGGACGGAGACTGCAACGGCGGCGGGCGCTTGGGCCTGCGCCTGCGCGTCGGGTACGCCGGGCAGCACCAGCGCGCATAGCGCGAGCGCTGCGGCCGCCTTTGCCGCCTTCGCTGCGGCGGCGACGCGTTCCTTGCGGTTGCGCCTTTCGGTGCGATTGAGGCGCAAGATGCGTTTGAGCGTCACGATGTCCACGATGATGATGTCCAGCAGCGATCGGAGGGTTGAAACGGGTTTGCGTGGTGCTTCGGGTTCCCAGGCGTCGGCCCGGCCCAGCACGGCGCGCACCAGATGGCGCGACAGGGTCATGTCGAGCGGCTTGAAGCGCAGGTTGGCGACGCCCCGGTCGAGCTTGATGGTCTCGACGGGAATGGTCAGCGTTTCGTCGCCCATGGGGAGCGAGACATAGGACACACGCCGGTCGCGCAGCGGGAAGTCCGCAGGAATGTCGATCGCAACGCCGCCCATCGAAATGTCGAGCGTCTTCGCCTCGATCACATAGCCGTCCTCCATGTAGAGAGTGACGGGCAGGTCGGAATCGATGCGGATATGCTCGCGCGTCTGCCGCCGCTCACGCGCGACCGACACTGCTGCAATCAGGATGATGAGGCTGAATGTCGCCCAGCCGATGTTGAGCGCGAGCGTATCGCCCTGAATGTTGAAGAGATGCGGGAAGAAATACAGCTTCACCAAACCAAGGACGATGCCGCCCAGGATGAGCGCGATGCAGATCAGATGCGGCTTCACCGTCCCGAAGTCGAAATAGGTGCGATCGAGCGTGCTGCCCTTGTCCGTCACGTTGAACTTGCCCTTGCGCGGCTGGAACAGCGTCAAGACGGTCGGCTTGACGAGGTGGAAGGCAAGGATGGTTTCGTAGATTTCGCCCCAGAAAGGCCGCCTGTCCCCGCCTTGGGTGATCGTGGACGATGCCATCGAACAATAAAGATGAGGCAGCGCATAGGCGAGGATGATCGAGGCCGAGGCATGGATGATGTTCTGGCCGAAGATCAGGTAGGAGAGCGGGCTGGTCAGAAAGACGATGCGGGGCAGCGGAAACTGGAAATGCAGCATCGCATTGACGTAGCAAAGCCGCTGTTGCCATTTCAGGCCCTTGCCCAGCAGCGGATTGTCGATGCGAAAGATTTGCGTCATGCCGCGCGCCCAGCGAATGCGCTGGCCGATATGCACGACGAGCCGCTCGGTCGCGAGCCCTGCGGAAAGGCGCGCGCCGATATAAGCAGTGTTCCACCCCATGCGCTGCAGCTTGAGCGCGGTATGCGCGTCCTCCGTGACGGTCTCGCCGGCAAAGCCATTGGTCTGGGCCAGCGCCTCGCGCCGGATAACGGCGCAGGAGCCACAGAAGAAGGTCGCGTTCCACAGATCGTTGCCCGACTGTATCGCGCCGTAGAAGAGATCCCCCTCCCCCGGCAGGTCGCTGACGGTGCCAAGGTTTCTTTGCGCCGGGTCCTGCGAATAGAAATGATGCGGGGTCTGCATCAGCGCCAGCTTGGGATCGCGCTGGAACCAGCCGACGGTCATCTGGAGAAAGGCGCGCGTCGGCACATGGTCGCAGTCGAAGATCGCGATCAGCGAACCGTTGGTCTTCTTCATCGCGGCGTTGAGGTTGCCGGCCTTGGCATGCAGATTGTCGCCACGCGTCAGATAGCCGCAACCCGCCGCACGCGCGAACGCCTGAAATTCCGGGCGGCGCCCATCATCGAGGATGAAAACGCGGAAGCGGTCGGCGGGATAGTCCATGTCCATCGCAGCGAACACGGTGTTCCGAACGATCGAGAGGCTTTCATTATAGGTCGGGACGTAGACGTCGACGAACGGCCATTGATCGGGCTCGCCCACTATCTCGACGGGCTTGCGCGTCAGCGGCCAGGCGGTTTGAAGAAAGCCGAGCACCAGGATGATCCAGGCGTAGATTTCCGCCAGATAAAGGCCGCCGCCGAGCAGAAATTCCGACAATGTGCCGAATTCCAGCGTCGCGGTGGTCCGCCAGAACATGTAACGCGTCGACACGATCACCGAGAGGATGGCGAGCGTCAGCAGCGCGCTGCGCGTGCCAATACGGCCCAGCACGATTCCGCCCGCGATCGTGAAGGCGGCGAAAACCCATTGCGCTTCCAGGCTGAGCGGCACGGTGATGGCGAGCAGCGCGAAAAGCGCCGCTAGCGCCAGCAGGCCCGGCCCCCTGATCCGCGCCCACAGCGCGCTCACGCTTCCGTCTCCGCGGCGCGGGCGAGGCCGGCTCTCTGCTCGACCGCGACAGCCAGTCGCGCAAGATCGGCGAGCGCCACGCTGGTGGGCGCGAAGCGGGAAATCGGTTCGAACATCGCGGCCGCTTCATTGACGGCCTCGTCCCGGCGCACCGTGCCGATCAGCCGGTCGCCGACCAGTTCGCGCAGGAAGACATGGCTATGGCGCGAGAAGCGATGCGTATCGTCGAGATGGTTGAGGACGAAGACGGTCTTTTCCAGCTCGATCGTCGGCGTGCCGGGCTGCACCATCGGCAGCGCCGCCAGCGAACCGGGGCGCGGGTGCAGCGGGCAGATGTGCAGCAACGCATGGGGAAAAAGCAAATCCTTGGTGTCGCGATCGCCCGCGGCGACGTCGGCTATATAGATGCGTTCTCCGGCGAAAGACGCACCCCCCTGCTCGGCCAGCCTTCGGGCAAAGGCCGGATCGCGACCCAGCTCATGCGCGGACAATAACTCCACGCCCGATACCACGGTCGCCTCGCCGCTATGGCTCGCCATGTCGGGCAGTCTTTGCGCGGGCAACAGGCCGAAATAGAGTTTGAGCGCGTCCTGATAGGTGAAATCCAGCGCCGTCACCTCATGCCCCCGCTGGGCAAGCAGGATGGCGAGCTGGGCGGCGATGAAGCTGGTGCCCACCCCACCCTTGGGCGAATGGCATAGGAGAAGCGGCATGGTTCTTAGCCCCCCTGATTTCTGGACGACAGATTTTTAAGAAAGCCGCGCAAATCCTCGCCAGGCCGTTCAGGCGCAGGCATGGGATCGGCATAGCGCGTGAACAAGCCAGCGTCCTGGGGCGGCGACGGCGCGGGCGGGACGATCGGCGGCGCGGCGGCGCGCCTGCCCTCTTCGACCGGCAGCGCGGCCTCCTTCTTCGCGAGCAGCGACATGGGTTTGCCGACGACCCGCTCGTCGGCAAGCAGCGCCTCAAAAATCGGCCACAGTTCCATGTCGGCGAAGGCGTCGTAAAATTCGCGATAGCGAAAATCGCGCTGGCCTAGGCGCTGAAGAAGACTGGTGGTGTCCGTGCGCATGTTCGTCCCCAATGCCGTTCCCCCACGACCAGGGCTAAGCTGGAATGCTTAACAAAATTTCAATTTTCGCATCCCTTTGCGCCGTTACGGAATTCAGCCCTGAACAAAACAGAGCGCGCTCGGCATCGGTCGCCATGTCAAAACGGTCCCGACCGTCCCGGCCCCTACCCTTTTGATCGCCAGCAAAATTCTCTATCCCCCTGGATACACCCCCAATTCAAGGTCCTCTTCATGTCCGATCGCCTCAAGGTCCTGATCCAGCATCTATTGCCCAAACAGGCGCTGACCCGGATCGCCGGACGTGTCGCCTCAACCAGGGGCGGCGCGATGACGACCTATCTGATCCGCCGATTTGCATTTCGTTACGGCGTCGATATGAACGAGGCGCAGGATGCCGATTTCTCCAGCTATGCCAGTTTCAACGATTTCTTCACACGGCCTCTCAAATCGGGCGCGCGTCCGCTGGCGGAGGCGGACATCGTCTGCCCCGTCGATGGCGCCATCAGCCAGTTCGGCGCGATCGACGACCATCATATGCTTCAGGCCAAAGGTCATCGTTTCACGACGACCGACCTTGTCGGCGGCGATGCCGCACTGGCGGCGGAGTTTCGCCACGGGCTGTTTGCCAACCTTTATCTGTCTCCCAAAGATTATCACCGCATTCACATGCCATGCGACGGCCGGCTGACGCGCATGATCTATGTCCCGGGCGCCCTCTTCTCCGTCAACCCCGTCACGGCGCGCGGCGTGCGCAACCTTTTCGCCCGCAATGAACGGGTGGTCTGCGTTTTTGAGTCTCCGCAATTCGGCACCTTCGTGATGGTGCTGGTCGGCGCGACCATCGTCGGCAGCATGGCGACCGTCTGGCATGGCGTCGTCAACGCGAAACGCTCCGGCAAACTATCGGAATGGCGCTATGCCGATCAGGGCATCTGGTTGAAGCGGGGCGAGGAAATGGGACGCTTTCTGCTCGGTTCGACCGTGGTCATGTTGTTTCCCACGGGCAGCTTCGTCTTCAACCCCGACTGGGTCGCGGAAAGGCCGGTGCGTCTAGGCGAAGCAATGGGCGTCCGAACGGATCACCCCGGCTCCCCTGCCCTTCTGACCTCTTGAAACGATCAAACGGCACGGAGATCATCGGTCATTCACCGTCGCGTTCGGCACGCCTTTTTGCATAGCTAATGACAAACGCCTCCCACACGCGAAGCCATTCGGCGTCGGTGCGGGCGCGGTCGAATTGCGGGCATCCCTTTCGAAAGGCCGTCGCGATATCGTCCACCGACCATGGCTTGCCCTTGGCAAGGCCTATGTCACGGAACTGCGCGGCGCGTGCGCCATAGGCCAGCGAGCCTTCGGGAAAGGCCAGCAGCGGCTCCGCCTCCCCCACCGGCTTCATTGCTGCCCGGGCGCGAGTCTCGACCGATGATCTCCGTGCCGCTGCCGGCGTAGCGCTGCCGACCAGTCGCAGATGCGGCCCCACCAGCTTGCGCTCCATCGGGGCGGGCGACGGATGCAGCACGACCTTGCGGCCGGAAAGATCGACATTGGCGTTGGGATAAACCGCCGAAACGATCTGCATCGTCTCGCGCACCGTCTGGCGGAAACGCTTGCTGTCGGCCGCATTGCCAAGATGCTTGGCCAATTGATCCCAAGATATGATCTGCCCCTTGTCGGCCCCGATCCGGGGCAGGCGATAGGCAAGATAGGTGTAGAGATCGAGCGCGGTCGGGATCGCCTTCAATTCCCGGATCGCAACCTCGTTGAGCGGCACCGCATGTTTGATGAGATGGCTGTAGAAAGCCTCGGACATCCGGATTTCCCGCGCGAACGACCCGTTCTTGTCGAGCGAGCCGGCATATTCGTTCGAAATCTTTACGTCGCGCACGGCAAAGGCATTGTCGTCGCTGTCCGTCCCTTCCCAGCGTATCTGCCATTCGCAGGCGAGCAGGCGATCGACCTGTTCGCGCATGAGATTGGCCGTGCCGCGCGGACCGTAGGAGATCGTCTGATAGCCCAGCCGCCGCATCCATTCGGTGAAGTTGCGGCCAAGATAGACGTCGCGCGACTGTTTCATCACCGCTTGCGACAGCAGATAGATGAGCGCGACACGCGGATAAGCGCCATAAGGCACGCCCAGGCTGCGCATCACCGACTTGCCATCGACGGTCTGGAGTACGGGCCGCGGATTGATCGCCAGCGCATATTTGCCGTCCTCGCGGACGATCGGCTGCGTCTCATCCTTAGGCCGCTTAGTGGGCAGCGACATGGCGCAAAGGGCGGAATGGAGGAACGCAGGAACCGGCTCCTCATCCTGCACGCGCAAAAATGCGTCGAGAGTGAGTTGCGTGCCGGCGGTCGCCGCCAGTTTTCGAACGCCCTCCTCTCCCCCGCTCAGCATGGCGAGCGCATATTGATGTCCAAGCGGTTTATTCTGCTGCTCGTTCATGCTCTGCCCTTTCCTCCGAATCTGCGGAGGTTCGATGGCATCGTCTCAACAGCTTCCAGGCGGGAAAGCAAGCGTCTTGGCAGTTTTAAGCTGGCATCGGCCACGAAACCTGCAAAATTGCCGATGATCTCGGTGCGGTTCGCGGCATGGGCCTGCGCATCTTCCATAATTTCAACAGAACGATTCGCTAATCGGGATATAGGGAGAATCTATCTATAGGTATGTGCTCTTCGATCATCGGTGTTGCGGCACCGTCATCATCGCTCCTGCGCACCGAGATCATGCATCTGCACCGAGATCATCGGTCTCTCCGTTCGGCATCCGGAGGAGCTCCCAACTAAGGGCAAATGTCTCCCTCCGTCCGCGGATATGGCACCGATATCATCGGCGGGAGAAGAGTTCAGACTGACGCACGCATATGTCCGGAACGAAAGGGCACGGAGATCATCGGTCTATTTGGAAGTACGGTGGCCATTTGTTGCCCACAACTGCCAAGAGCGCTAGGAAGGGTGAGCAACCTCACAAGAGCGTAATTTGATGGCCACTGATGCGACAATATTACCGTCCGACGAGCTGATCGAGGGAAGCCTCGATGTGCTCCACCGAAAAGCGCTAACCATCCTAAAGCGCATTCGAGATAGCAGCGTGGACCCGGAAACCGGCCAGAAGAAAGGCCCCACCTTCCCTATTTCCAAGGCAGCTGCACTGGTGGGAAGAACGGCGTCGGCGGTGCGGGAGGCGGAGCGCGATGGCCGCCTGCCCCCTCGTGACCGCACGGGTTCGGGGCATCGTGTGCAATATAGTCTGAGCGAGTTGGACTCGATGCGCGAAGTTTTCGGCACGCGGCCCTGGCGCGCGCCGACCGACACGCCCGCGATCATTTCCGTGTGCAATTTCAAAGGCGGCGTTGGTAAGTCGACGATTGCGCTCCACCTCGCGCAACATTTCGCCATACGCGGCTACCGTGTTCTCTTCATCGATTGTGATAGCCAAGCGTCCTCGACGATGATGTTCGGTTACCGACCCGACGTCGATCTGGCCGAAGAAGACACGCTTTACGGTCATTTTCACAACCCGGAGCTGCTTGGGCTTCGTAAGATCATCCGCAAGACGCATTTCCATAATCTCGACCTTATTCCAGCGAACCTGCGGCTTTACAATCTTGAATATGAAATTGCCGGGCACATGGCGCGAAGCCAGAATATGGAAATTATCGACCTGATGGCCGATGCTATAGATTCGGTCGTCGACGATTATGACGTGGTTATTATGGACCCCCCGCCCGCGCTCGGCATGGTTTCCATGGCGGTTCTTCAGGCTGCCAACGCCATGGTGATCCCAGTGCCGCCAAGCCTCGTCGATTTTGCGTCCACCGTATCCTTTATCGATATGACACGCACGACGATGCGGCAATTGGAAACGCTGGCGGGCAGGGGCCGTCCGGCCTATAATTTCATTCGTCTGGTGGGGAGCAGGGTCGATGAAAGCAAGTCCATGCACCGCGAAATCCTGTCGATGATGCGACAGGTTTTCGGCGGATCGATGACGCAATCGGTTATGGTGACCAGTGCGGAAATCGACAATGCCAGTTCGCGGATGAAGACGGTGTTCGAGCTGGAAAAGCCGGTTACTTCGCACGAAGTCTATAATCGCTGCATGCGACATCTCAATGATGTCTGCTACGACATCGAGCAGGATGTTTTGCGAAGCTGGGATAGTAGGGCGGCGGCCCGTCTATGACCATGGTTGCCACGTGGCAACAACCGGCAAAAGACGTGTTATTTCAACGGCATATGAATGATTTAAAGTTGTCGGCGTGCCGTCATGATCTCATGAGCTTCCCGATTTTTGGAAGCGGTTGCCACGTGGCAACTCCACTCTGTAAAGCGTTGCACGGGTCGAAAATAAGGCGAAGGGCATATGGGCAAAGGCAATAAGGGGTTCGGCTCCCAGTTTACCGAAGGTTTGGAAGACGAGGCCAATCTAGATCGGGCGACGCCCGCCGAAGGCATTATGGCGAGCCGCAGCCAGACGCTTGCGCGCATCGCTTCGGGCAAGGCGGTGACGGATCGTACCGAATGGGTCGATCCAGAACGCTGCCGCCCCTGGCGCTTGCACAATCGCGACCTCGACCACCTGAGCGAGGACAGCTGTCGCGACCTTATCGATTCTTTTCTGTCGGCCAAGAAACAGCGCATTCCGGCGATCGTCCGCAAGCTCAAGAACGATCCGGAATTTGATTATGAAATCATTGCAGGCGTCCGTCGCTGGTGGACCGTCAAATGGTTGCGCGCGCACCACCATCCCGAATTTGACTATCTCGTCACCGTGCAGAATGTCACCGACGAAGAGGCTTTCCGTGTTTCCGACGTAGAAAACCGATCGCGCAAGGACATTTCCGATTGGGAACGGGCAAAGGAATATACCGAAGCGCTGACAGAATTTTACGAAGGGTCGCAGTCGCAAATGGCGGCGCACCTCAATCTGTCAAAATCCTGGCTCAGCCGCCTGCTCGATGTCGCGCGACTTCCCGATCCACTGGTGGCCGCATTCTCCGACACCCACGACATTACGGTTCGCGTCGCCCGCGACATTAAGCCGTTGGTTGCCGATAATCAGGCTTTAGCTAAAATGGAAAGGGAGGCGGCGATCATTGCTGCCGAGCGGCTTAAGGAGGGTCGCAGCCTGAGCGGGCCCGAAGTAGCTAAGCGGCTGGTTCGCGCAACCGTTGAAGCCAAGGTGAAGCCCAGCGCGGAGCAAGAGATTTTGGGAAAAAGTGGCAAGGTGATCCTGCGCTACCTCAGAACGCGGGGAGGGGGCCTTACCATCAAGACCGTTCCGCGGTCAGGTGCGACCGCGCCCGAATTGCTCGAAGCCATTGGTGATGTACTTACCAGTGCGGGGAAAGAGGGGTAGGGGAAGACACCTATGCCCGGAGTAAAACAGATTGCACAATAAACGAAAATCCGAAAATAGTATGTCTCAGTTTTTGCGATTATCACTTCAGCGCAATAGAATATTATAAATATAATTGATGTGCATTTAAAGTAAGAATATTGCTATTACTATTGGCCCTGAGTAGACTTACTACTTGGTTCAATGTATAGCCTGTTGACCAACATAGTGTCGTCCTAACGCGAATAGCACCGGCACTATTGGAGCACGCAGGCCACACGATGTCGCCGAGCGCAGTGCGGGCGCTCCGCGATGTTGTTCATCGCATGAGGAGGCAAAAGTCCTGCCACAGTTGCGTGACACTATGGACGGGAGCGGGCGTCGGGTCGGTCTGCGGCGTAGGCCGGCGGACAGTGCCCAAGCGCACCTATATGCCGAACATCGCTCGGTCCGTGCTAAATGGAACGCCCCTAATGGCGACTGAGGCGCAGGCGCGCGAAGCGGTGCTGGCGCTTCTCTCCAGTCGCCGTTCCGGCGCGACCATTTGCCCCAGCGAGGCGGCTAGGTCTCTTGCGACCGACTGGCGCAGTGCGATGCCAACCGTCCATGCAGCCGTCGACGCGCTGGTGGAGGACGGCGCGGTACGCATTAGTTGGAAGGGCAGGGTGCTTCCCAAGCGCGAGGGCCCTTACCGGATCGGTCGTCGCTGAAGGCGCCGTGTCAATAATTCTGTTTCGTGCCCTGCCGCCGGCATCGGTCAGAACAATATTTGACCTGTTCCCAGTCGCGCGCCCATTTTTTGCGCCAAGTGAACGGTCGCCCACAGGCACAACAGATTTTTGCCGGGAGGGTGAGTTTGTTATGCACCATCGCCTGCTTATAATCCGATCTCATCGAGCGCTGCGGCCACTTCGGGATCGATCGCGTCCTGCGTTTTGGGAGTGAGCCGGTTAAGCGCAGTGCGGACGCGCTGCTGCGCCACTGCAAGCGTCTTGCGTCGTACCTCGCGCGTTACATTGGTGCGCCAGGAGCGGCTTTCGCCGACGAGCGCGGCCCATTTAGCCTCCTCCGCCGCCAACAGGGCGAGTGCAAGGCGAAGGCCGTCGCGACGGCCATGAGCATAGTCTTCCGTCATCCCGTCTCCCGTCGATGGGGCATTCCGTCCCTCGGATCAACGCGCGACAATCGGGGTAGACGCACCAAGTCTGTCTGCTCAGGGCCGATGCAGCAAGGCATCGCCTTCGAACTGTCTGACCGATATACGGTTTCGGCCCTCCCGCTTGCTGGCGTAAAGTTGTGCGTCGGCTTCCTCGATCCAGCGTTCCTTGGGCATGCCGGCGGCGCATCGGGCGCTGGCGACGCCGACGCTGGCGGTGATGAACGGACTGATCTGCGAGCGTTCGTGCGGAATGTTGAGTGACTGAATTTGGAGCATGATCTCCTGCGCCACCAGCTCCGCGTCATGCGCATTGGTATGCGGCAGCACGCAAGCGAACTCTTCTCCGCCATAGCGCGCTGACAGGTCGCCCGCGCGCTTGACCGCGCGGGTCAGCGCGGCGGCCACCATGGTGATGCAACGGTCGCCCGCGGGATGGCCATAGGTGTCGTTGAATTGCTTGAAGAAATCGATGTCGAGCAGGATGACCGACAGCCAGTCGCCCGTGCGCGCGAGGCGGGCAGTTTCGGTCTGCAAGGCGCGTTCGAGATGGCGGCGGTTGCTAAGCCCCGTCAGCGCATCGGTCACCGCCATTTCGGCAAGCTGGTCGCGCAGCCGCTTGAGTTCGACATGATTGCCGACCCGCGCGCGCAATATCGCAGGCTGAATCGGCTTGGTCACATAGTCGATCGCGCCCAGCGAGAGGCCGCGCATTTCATCCTCCGTATCGCCAAGTCCGGTGGTGAAGATGACGGGAATGTCGGCGAGTTGGATGTCCGCCTTCAACCGCCTGCACACCTCGAACCCGTCCATCCCGGGCATCAGCACGTCGAGCAGGACGAGGTCGGGTTGTGCCGCGCGCGCGACGTCGAGTGCCTGTTCGCCCGAGGTCGCGAAGCAGACGTCATAATCGTCCTCCAGCACGGCGTTGATGATCTCGATATTCGAAATTTCATCGTCGACGATCAGGATGGTCGCCTTGGTCATGACAGATTTTCCCTATGTTCCCCTTTCGCATCCTCTTGCGGTTCGAGCAGGCCCAGCGCCGTTTCATAATCCAGCCTTTCGAGCGCCCGATGCACCGGATGCTGGCTACGCGCCTCATCGGACAGGCCCAGCGCCTGCGCGAACCGGTCGAAGCTGGCACGAGCGCGCAGGCTGCGGCGGCGCAGATGTTCGCGCAGGTCCGCGCGGGCGGCAGTCACGGCCTCGTCATTCACTGGCGCGCCCGATGGAGTAGGGGCCTGCGCCTGCGCGGGCTTCAAACTACGCGCCGCATTGAGGGCAGGGCCCATGACCTGTTCAAGCTGTCCGATGGCGGCTTGCGCTTCACCGACATGTCCATTGGCCAACAATTTTTCGATATCGGCGGAAATGGCCTGAACTTCCGTCAGCTCCAGCGATCCGGCCACGCCCTTCAGGCTATGCGCCAGCCGCCGTGCGTCAGCCAGCAGACCGGTCGAGATATGGACGCGCAGATCGTGTGCGACATTGGCATAGCTGTCGCCGAAGCTGACGATGAGTTTGCGCAGCAGCGCGGCCTTACCATTGACGCGCAGCAGGGCGGCGGGAATGTCGAAGGGCGGCAGGCTGTGGGGCAGCAGCGCGGCGGGCGCGCTGGCGGCAGGCGGCGGCGCCGCCTTGACCGGGGTGGCCGGGGCCTTGAGCCAGCGGTCCAACGTCTGCATCAGGACCATTGGGTCGACCGGCTTGGCGACATGGTCGTTCATGCCCGCATCATGGCAACGCTGCTTTTCCTCCGCATAGGCGTGGGCGGTCATCGCGATGATCGGCAGGCGGTCGGCATCGAAGCTTTCCCGAATGATCCTGGTGGCGGTGATGCCGTCCATTTCAGGCATCTGCACGTCCATCAAAACGGCCGCATATGCATCGCCTTTCTCTTGCACCAGGTCGCAGGCGATCCGGCCATTTTCGGCCCATTCGACAGACAGGCCTGCATCGCCCAGCAGTTCGAGCGCGATTTCGCGATTGATCTCGTTATCCTCGACTAGCAGCACGCGCAGGCCCTGAAATTGCGGCGCGACGGTGGGCAGCGCCGGGCGTGCCGGTGTGGCGGGCGCGGGTTCATCCGCCGCGACGATGCCGACGATCGCGTCGAGCAGCGTGTCGGGAACGATCGGCTTGGTGAGGAAGGCCGCGACGTCGCCTTCATGCCCGCTTTTAAACAATTCGTCGGCGCCATAGGCCGTGACGATGATGGTGCGGGGGCGCTTGCCGCGATAATGAGCCTTCTCGATCGCCTCGACGACCTGCATGCCATCCATGCCAGGCATCTTCCAGTCCAGTAGGAGAAGGTCATAGGGCTTGGCGCCGTCGTCCGCCGCGCGGATCGCGGCGAGCGCCTCGTCGCCCGACGCGACGAGGTCGGTGTCCATGCCCCAATCGGCGAAGACATCGTGCAGGATTTGGCGCGAGGCGGGATTGTCGTCGGCCGCCAGGATGCGCAACTGCCGGATATGGTCGGGCACGGTCCTTTCGCTCGGCACGGTCTCCTGCGCTAGCGCCATGCGCATCTGGCAGATGAAGCTGCTGCCGCCGCCGGGCACGCTTTCCACGCGGATCGTGCCGTCCATCTGCTCGACGATCTGCCGGCAGATGGCAAGGCCAAGCCCGGTGCCGCCGAAGCGGCGCGTCGTCGAGCTGTCCGCCTGAGTGAAGCTGTGGAAGAGTGACCTCTGCTGCTCGGCCGTCATGCCGATGCCGGTGTCGTGAACGGCAAGTTCGAGCGTAACATGATCGTCCGTCGCCTCCGCCACGGATAAGTCGATGGTGACGCTGCCTTTTTCGGAGAATTTGACCGCATTGCTCAGCAGATTGAGCGCCACTTGACCAAAGCGCATCTCGTCCCCCGACAGATTGTCGGGAACGGTGGCGGCGATATTCGACACCAGCTTGACCTGTTTCGCCTCCGCCGCTGCGACGACGAGGTTCAACTGGTCCTGGATCGCGCGGCGCGGCTCGAACGGGCGAATTTCAAGGCTGAGCTTGCCCGCCTCATTCTTCGAAAAGTCGAGAATGTCGTTGATCAGGCGCAGTAGTGACTGGCCGGCATGGTTAATCTTGGCGACATAGTCCTGCTGCCGGGGGTCAAGGCCGGTACGCAGCGCGAGATGGCAAAAACCCAATATCGCGTTCATCGGCGTGCGGATTTCGTGGCTCATATTGGCGAGGAACAGGCTTTTCGCCTCGTTCGCCGCCTCCGCCTCGCGCGTGCGCTCCTCCAGATCGGCATTTTTCGCGCGGATTTCGTCACCCATGCGCTGGTTGCGGGCGAAACTCTTGATGAGCATTTCGCTCAGCCAGACGAGGACGGCCGTCTGGAAGGCGACGATTGCGGCGTGCAGCAGCACACGCTCCAGATTGCCGTTGCCAGGGAAGACGACGCTGGGCAGCGCGTAGAGCAGCAGCAGATGATGTACAGCCGTTGCGGCGGCCGCCGCCAGAATCGCGCGCTTGTCGCACCAGCCGATGGTGAGCGCCAGCATCGCGAAGAAATACATGTGCATGTCCATCTGCCACGGATGGCCGCGCAGCAGGACGAGCAGGATGGCAGGTTCGCCGACTAAAGCGACGGCCGAAAGATAGCGGGTCGCGGGTGCGATGCCGGCCCGCGCCCAGCAGATATGATAGGCCGTCGCCAGCAGCGTGCCGCCCAGCGCCGCAAAAACGAGCGAACTGCCCGTCAGCGCCGCGACGATCATCAGCAGCGGCACATGCGCCCAAAATAGAGGGACAAGGAACTTCCCGAAGGATCGGCGCAATGTATCCAGCTCGACTGTCATCACAATGTCTCTCTGGTAGATGAACCATAACAGCCGGCGCCATCCGGCGCGGCGATTGCAAGCCAGGCGCCCGATTGCCGGAGGCGCGCGGCGAAATCGGGCCGGTCCGACCAGGCGACCGCGATATTGGAAAAACGCCCGACCTGCACCAGCCGGCCGTCGGCTGCCCTCAATATCTCGACCATGTCCAACATGCGCGTGTCCGGCGAGGCGATAACGAGATAGTTGCTGCTGTCCTTGTCCGATATGCCCGCAAAGGCCAGTCCGCATATGCCGGCGAACAGCAACAGAATGGCAGGCAAATAGGGACGCCAGCTACGTGGCAAGCCGCCCGCGTGGGAAGATGGTAGCATCGGCGGCTCACCGGCCGCGCCCTGCCGGCCATTGAGCCAAAATTGTTTCCCGAGCCCACGCATGGAACAATTATAAGCCGTAAAGGTTGCAAAAGTCTAAAATCCTGTAATTCATGATTTATTCCTCAGATGCGCGTTGCCCATGCAGGCCGCCCTTATCCATATCGGCGGTCAGTGCCTTGACACGGCCGAGCATCCTGAAATCGCCTGACATCTTGTCGGGCAGGAGCCGGCGCGGCTTGGTGGAAGCACGGCTGCAGTGGCACCCTGGACTTGCAAAAAAGCAGCGGCGCCCCAGATTTTTGTCCCGCGGGCGGCCAGGGAGATAGGCATATGGGCTTTGACGGACGGATATTGCGCTCGCGCGTGGAGCGGGCTGGCGTGCTTAAATTGTGGCTCGAAGATGTGACGGTCGACCAGCCCGGCCCCGGCGAGATCGTCGTGCGGGTAGAGGCGGCGCCGATCAACCCGAGCGACATCGGACTGCTGCTGGGCGCGGCAGATATCGCCACGCTGGAGGCAAGCGGCGCCCCCGACCGTCCGGTCGCGGCCTTTGCGCTCTCTCCCGCACGGTTGAGCGCCATGCAGGGCCGCTTCGAACAGCCGCTTGCCGTGGGCAATGAAGGCGCCGGCACGGTCGTCGCTGCGGGCGAGGGGGCAGGGCATCTGATGGGCAGGCGGGTCGGCATGGTCGGCGGCGCCATGTATGCCGATTATCGCAAGATCCCCGCGCGCGACGTTTTGCTTCTCCCGATGGGGCGAGCGCCGCCGATGGCGCGGCGCTGTTCGTCAATCCGCTGACCGCGCTCGGCTTTGTCGAGACGGCGCGGGGGGAGGGGCATAAGGCCATCGTGCATACTGCCGCCGCCTCGAACCTGGGGCAGATGCTCGTAAAAATCTGCCTCAAGGACGGCATTCCGCTCGTCAACATCGTCCGTTCGGATGCGCAGGCGAAGTTGCTGCGCGACATCGGCGCGACCCATGTGCTCAATAGCAAGGACGCGGACTTCGGCGAACAGCTGACGCAGGCGATCGCGCAGACCGGCGCGACCATCGCCTTCGACGCGATCGGCGGCGGACGCATGGGCAGCGACATCTTGCAGGCGATGGAAAGGGCGGCGAGCGCCTCTTCGCAAAGCTATAGCCGCTACGGGTCCGACACCTTCAAGCAACTTTATATCTATGGCGCGCTCGATCCGTCGCCCTCGACGCTCGACCGGATGGGCTTCGGCTTTCGGTGGGCGGTGGGCGGCTGGCTGCTCTTTCCCTTCCTGCGGAAAGCGGGGGCCGAAGTTCAGCGCGCAATGAGCGCCCGCGTGGTCGACGAACTCAAGACGACCTTCGCCAGCCAATATACCCGCACCATCGGCCTTGCCGAGGCGCTGCATCCCGACGTCATCCGCGCCTATGAGCGCAAGGCGACGGGCGAGAAATATCTGATCGACCCTTCGCGCGGCTAGACCCGGACCGAAGCGGCGCGGCTGATGTCGGCGGCCGTCACCATATGGCGGCCTTCCGTCCCGCCGATCGCCGCCTCGACAAGCAGGTGCGCGACGGTCGTCGCCGGATTGATGCGCGCGGCGGCGGGCAGGATGGGAGCGGCGAAGGCGAGGAACCGCTCCGCCGCCTTTTCAAGCGGGCGATGTTCGGCGCGCGCCCCGCCGAGCAGGCCGGGCCTCAATATGGTGAGCGAGGGAAAGCCGAGCCGCACCACCGCCTGCTCCACCTCGCCTTTGGTGCGGGGATAGAGAAGGGGCGAGGCGGCATTGGCGCCGATCGCGCTGACGAGCGCGAAGCGTCGGCAGCCACGCGCCTTCACTTGGGCTGCTACCTCGAGCACATAATCATGGTCGATCGCGCGAAACGCGCCGGCCGATCCCGCCTTGGCCCGCGTGGTGCCAAGCGCGCAGATGGCGCCATCTACCGCCCACCAGTCCGCCCCGGTCGGGAGGGCGTCCGCTTCGACCAGCGGGTTTTCCAGCTTGGGGTGGGGCGGCAGCGCGCGCCGGGTCGGGGCGACGATGTGCGTCACGCGCGCGTCGGCGAGAAGGAGCGCGAGCGTCTGGGCGCCGACCAGCCCGGTCGCGCCGCTCAAGAGAAGGGTGGTCATGAGCGCAATCTAGCCGCTTTTTGCGGCATGACAAGAAAGGCGCCGCAACAGCCGGGATGTCCGTTAAAGACCCGTGCAATAAGGCTGAATGAACAATGCCTTGGCGTAACAAATCGTTGCTCCAGGCCGCTGCGCGCCTATCAAATTGACATGTGGCACCACCCGCATCACGAGCCTCGGACATATTGATTGTCATTATCATTATCGTCTGGGGGAATATGATGTATCCGCGCCACTGCCGCCGCCTTGCTCTGGCAACCGTATCCAGCCTGTGTGCGCTGGCTCCGCCAGCCGTGGCTGTCGAAGCGACGGCGCGCGATGAGACGGCGCCCTCCATCGTCGTCACCGCAGCGGGCTATGAACAGGATATCGTCAAGGCTCCGGCCAGTATCAGCGTAATCGACCGGGCGGAATTGCAGGAAAAGCGCTTCGGCAGTCTGGCCGAAGCGTTGCAGGACGTGCAGGGTGTCGATGTCGGCGGCGAAGCGGGCAAGACCGGCGGTCTCAATATCTCGATCCGCGGCATGCCGAGCGAATATACGCTGGTTCTGATCGACGGACGGCGGCAGAATGCGCCGGGCAACGTTACCCCCAACGGCTTTGGCGAAAGCTCGACCAGCTTCCTGCCGCCCTATTCGGCGATCGAGCGGATCGAGGTGGTGCGCGGCCCGATGTCGACGCTTTACGGGTCCGACGCGATGGGCGGCGTCGTCAACATCATAACCCGCAAGGTCGGCAACGACTGGGTCGGCACCGCGACCGCCGAAAGCACCATCCAGGGCGACGATCGCTTCGGCAATATCCAGTCGATCAATGGATTTGCCCAAGGGCCTGTCATCCGGAACCTGCTCGGCCTGACCCTGCGCGGCAGCGTCTTTCATCGCGAAGGATCGAACATTCCCATCCCCGGCGACCCGGCACTTACCCTTGGCCGAAATCCGGTCACCTCCGACATCTACACCTATGGCGGTCGCCTGACGCTCACGCCGCATGTCGACCATGACCTGTGGTTCGAATTCGACCGCAACGAGCAGCGCTACGACAATAGCGAAGGGCAGTTGGGGACGCTGGGCACCGGCGGCTATGCGCCCGAGCAACGCTTCAATCGCACCAACTATGTCCTCGCGCATAGCTGGCGGCTGGGCTTCGGCCAACTAGACACGACGCTGACGCGCAACGATACGGAGACGATCGGTCGCCTTATTCCGCGCGGCACCCCCGGCGAGGTCGAGGGCAGCCCGCGCGCGCTCGAGGCGCGCAACGATATTCTCGATTCCCGTTTTGCCGGCAAGTTCGGCGCGCTGGCGGTGACGGTCGGCGGTCAATATTGGAAGGCGCGGATGGTCGAGGGCGTAGCGCCCGAGCCGTTCACCTTCACCCAATGGGCCGGTTTTGCCGAAGCGACGCTGACGCTGACTGAGGGGTTCAACCTAACCGGCGGCGCGCGCTACGACAATCATTCGACCTTCGGCGACAAATGGTCGCCGCGCGCCTATGCGGTGTGGAACATCAACGAGGCGCTGACGCTCAAGGGCGGGGTCAGCCGCGGCTTCAAGACACCGCGCGTCGAGCAGATCGCGGATGGGATTATCGGCTTTGGCGGGCAGGGCCGCATCCCCCAGATCGGCACCCCCAGCCTGACGCCGGAAACCAGCACCAGCTACGAAGTCGGGCTCTACTATAATGGTAACGGCGCCTTCAGCGGCAGCGTCACGCTGTTCAACAACGACTTCAACGACAAGATCGCGAGCGGGCCGGGCATCCCCAATTGCCGCTTCAGGGGCAATCCCGACCGTCCGAACTGTCTCGATGTCGGACCTTTCCCGGACGTCGATCTTTTCAGCCAGTCGGTCAACATTGACAAAGCACGGACGCGCGGCGTCGAAGTATCGGCGCGGCTCGCTTTCACGCCGACGCTCTCGCTGGCGGCCAATTACACCTATACCGACAGCGAGCAGCTGAGCGGCCCGGACCAGGGCCTGCCGCTGATCGCCACGCCCGAACATATGCTGAACGGCAATCTGCGCTGGAAGCTGGGCGAGGCGGCCAGTGTCTGGGCGCGGGCGGAAATCCGGTC
>JBEVMZ010000184.1:0-4577 GCA_040508335.1 Sphingobium sp. | reverse complement strand
GCGGCGCGGCAATCATTCTGCCGCCAGGCGGCAAGTCCGTTCGTCCAGTGCGCCTGCACCGTCCAGTCGCCGCCCGCGCGCGCCTCGAGCGCCCGCGCGGCCATGCGGCGGGCATTGCCGTCATCATTTTCGATATAGTAAGACCAGGCGACGCGCTGGCGCACCTCGGTCAGCCCTTGGGGCGTAAGGCCGGCCTCTCCCCCGGCGAGCAGGGATTCGGCCCCGGCAGGGTTGTCCGCCTTCACAAAAGTCTGGATTTGCGCGGCGAGCGTCTGCGCCAACATATCCGTCTTGGTCGCCGCGACATATTGGCGGCGGGGGGCAGCGCCCAGCCATACCATCTTCTGCACCTGCGGCAGGGTCGGCAATATCGTCGCGCCGCGCCTTTCCGCCAGACGCGACAGCTGCTCCGCCTTGGGCAGCCATGACGCCTTATTCAACAGGTCGAGCAGGTCGAACAGTTCGACGCGGGGCGAATCCTTGGCGAGATAGAGTTCCGAAAGCGCCAGCGGGCGCATCGGATCGGACGTGTCGAGTGTCGAGGCGAGCGCCCGCGCTTCTGCCCAGCGGCTTTCGCGCAGCGCCGCGAAGAGAGCCCCGTAACGCGCCTTGTCTCCATCACTCAGCCGCAGGGATGCGGGCCCGGCGGCGGGCACGGTCGCGACCGTCTCCATCGTTTCGGCACGAACGGGCGCAGTGAGTGCCGGCGCGGCGATGCACAGGGCCAGGCAGGAGATGCGGATTGCGGCGCGGGTCAATTAGGGACGCTCCTCGATCAGGCATTGCAGGGTCCGCCAGCATTCCGCCTTGGCCGCCGGTCGATTGAGCATCAGGCGGGGGTGGATTGTGGCGACGGCCGGCACAGTGCCGCCATCATGATTAAAGGATCGTAAACCATCGGCCGAACCGCTCATCGCAAGCGCGCTGCCGGTGCGATCGCCCAGCAGGAGCAGCCGGCGCGGCGCAGCGAAGGCGACATGCGCGCGCATCCGTTCGGCCGCTGCGGCCAAATCGGCGGTTTCGACCATCCCGCCGGGCGGTCGCGTCAGAAAGAGCGAAGCGATGTGCAGGTCTGCACGCGCCAGGCCGATCGCGCGCAGCATCGCGTCGAACAGGCTGCCCGCCTGCTCGCTCAGCAGCTTGCCGGCCGCCATGTCCGCCGGGTCGGGCATGTCGGTGACGATCATGAGCGGGGCGTGGAGTGGACCCTCTGGCAGGATGGGGGCGCCGGGCCAACGACGTTCGGGTTGGGAAGGATCGGTCGCGAGCCAGGAACGGAAGTCCGCCCAGTCCGTTGGTAATGAAACGGACGCCGTTTCGGAACCGGTCGCGGGCAAGGCGGGCGATGCCGCGGTCATGGGGCGAAGCCAGTTCACGGTAGCGTCCCCGGCTGCGCAGTCCACGCCCGCAAGGGACCACCATGCCAGATAGGCGTCGGCGGCCATCGCTACATTATCTTGTCTAGGTCCCCGCATTGCAGATCTTCGGACCAGAGGTTGACGAGGTGGTCAAGGTGCTTCATCGCCGCCAATGACAGAATGTTGGCGTATCGCGGCGACCGGAGGGCATCAGGCTAGGGTGCGACCCGACGGCGCTATATGGAGGATTGAATGAGCGAACGGGAATCGATGCCCTACGACATCGTCATCGTCGGCGGCGGACCAGCGGGGCTGTCTGCGGCTATCCGGCTGAAGCAATTGGCGAACGAAGCCGGAACGGAGCTTGCGGTCTGCGTTCTCGAAAAGGGCTCGGAGATCGGCGCGCATATCCTGTCCGGCGCGGTAATCGATCCCAAGGCGCTTGACGAACTGCTGCCGAGCTGGAAGGATGATGGCTGTCCTCTGGCTCAGGTGCCGGTCACCGACAACCAGCATTGGTTTCTGACGGCCAAGGGCAAGATGGCGATGCCGCACATCGCCACGCCAGGCTGGATGCATAACAAGGGCACCTTTACCGGGTCGCTGGGCAATCTCTGCCGCTGGCTGGCCGAACAGGCCGAGGGGCTGGGGGTCGAAATCTTCCCCGGCTTCGCGGCGGCGGAAATTCTGTATAACGAAGACGGCAGCGTCAAGGGCGTCGCCACCGGCGATATGGGCATCGACCGTGAGGGCAACCGCAAGGGCGACTATCAGCCGGGCCTCGAACTGCACGCCAAATATACCTTCTTTGCCGAAGGCGCGCGCGGCCATCTGACCAAGATCATGAAGCGGCAATTCGCACTCGACGCCGAATGCGAGCCGCAGGTCTATGGCCTTGGCATGAAGGAATTGTGGGATATCGATCCTGCCAAGCATAAGCCCGGCCTTGTCGTCCATACGCAGGGCTGGCCGCTGTCGGACGCCTATGGCGGCGGCTTCCTCTATCATCAGGCCAACGGCCAAGTTGCGCTCGGCTTTGTCATCGGGCTGGGTTATCGCAACCCGCATCTCTACCCGTTCGAGGAATTCCAGCGCTGGAAACAGCATCCGGCGATCCGCCATTATTTGGAGGGCGCGCGCCGTGTTTCCTATGGCGCGCGCGTCATCAACGAGGGCGGCTGGCAGTCGGTGCCCAAGCTCGCCTTCCCGGGCGGCGCGCTGATCGGCTGCTCGGCGGGCTTCGTCAACGTGCCCCGGATCAAGGGCACGCATACGGCGATGAAGTCGGGCATGCTCGCGGCCGAAGCGGCGTTCGAAGCAGTTCAGGCGCAGCGGTCGAGCGACGTGCTCCAGGCTTATGATGATCGGCTGCGCGAAAGCTGGATCACAAAAGAGCTGCAACTGGTCAAGAATGCCGAGCCGCTGCTCGCCAAGTTCGGCAATACGCTCGGCACCGTTTTGGCGGGCGTCGATATGTGGATGCGCACGTTCAAGATCGGCCTGCCCATCACGATGAAGCACAAGCCCGACAATGAGAAGATCTGGCGCAAGGAAGCGTGCGAGAAGATCGCCTATCCCAAGCCCGACGGTGTCTTCAGCTTCGACCGCCTGTCGTCGGTGTTCCTGTCCAACACCAATCATGAGGAGGACCAGCCGGTCCATCTCCAGCTGAAAGACCCATCGGTCCCGATCAGCTACAACCTGCCACTCTATGACGAACCGGCGCAGCGTTACTGCCCGGCCGGTGTTTATGAGGTCGTAGGCGAGGAAGAAGGCGCGCCGCGTTTTCAGATCAACGCGCAGAATTGCGTCCACTGCAAGACCTGCGACATCAAGGACCCTACCCAGAATATCAACTGGGTCGTGCCCGAAGGCGGCGGGGGGCCGAACTATCCCAATATGTAGGCGTCTGCTTGCCCTCGCCGCGCTGGCGCTGTCTGCGCAGGCGGGGGCTTCGGCCGAGTTGTCGAGCGCTCTCCACGCCTATGCCCGGGCAAGGCTGGCTGACGGCTATGATGCGCAGCAGGTCGCGATCGACAGCTATCAGGCTGCGCTGACGGGCGATCCGACAAGTGTGGAAATTGCCAGCCGCGCCTATGCCCAGGCAGTCGAGGGCGGAGACCGGGCGCTCGCCTTGCGATCGGCGCAATTGCTCGACGCGCAGGGGCTGCTCCCCCGGGACGGCACCTTGCTGCTGATCGACGCGGCGCTGGAGGCGCGCGACTGGTCGCGCGCGCGCGACCTTGCCGATCGTCTCGTGACCGAGGGCAATTTCGCTTTCCTCGCGCCCGTCCTGCGCAGCTGGATAGCGCTTGGCGAGGGGCGCAACGAGGCGCCGGTGGTCGATCCCAATGACCGTTTCGCGCCGCTCACCCGCCGATATGTCGACGAGCATATGGCGTTCGAAGCCCTGGCGCGGCGCGATGCGGGGGCAGCGCTCCCCTTTGTCCAAAGCGCCCTGACGCAACGCGGCGCGGATGGGCCGATCATGCGGATCGCTTTTGCGACGCGCCTCGCCGCGCGCGGCGGCAAGGCCGATGCGCTCGCTCTGCTGGCCCCTGGCGACCCGATTTATGCAAAGGCGCGCACCGTCATCGAACGGAACCGGGATCGGCGCGCTTATTCGGCACCGCTCACCCCGCGACAGGGCTATGCCCGCCTGCTCGCCCGGCTTGCCTCCGACCTGTCATCCGAAGGGAAGGGATCGGTTCTGGCTGTGCGGCTGGCGCGCCTTGCCGTCTTCGCCGATCCCGGATCACCCGAAACCCTGCTGGTCGCGGCGCGGCTGCTGACGCAGAATGATCGCGCGGCGTCGGCGGTTGATCTCGCGCGATCGGTGCCCGCGGATGGACCCTATGGGCTGCTGGCGCAGAACATGCTGGTCGAAGCGCTGGCCGCCAGCAACCGGCAGCCTGAGGCACTTGCGCTGGCGCGGACGATGGCGGCCGCCCCCGGCGCGGATACGGATCGCTATGTGAAGCTTGGCCAGCTGCTCGCCGACGCCGATGACTATGCAGGGGCGGCACAGGCCTTTCGCGACGCGCAGCAACGCTATGTGGGCGGCCCGCAGCCATGGACGCTCTTCCTGTTCGAAGGCAGTGCGCTGGAGCAGGCGGGGCGGTGGGACGAAGCGCTTGTCGCCTTGCAACGCGCCGCCGCACTCGCGCCCGACGAGCCGGTGGTGCTCAACTATCTTGGCTATGCGCAGATCGAGCGGCG
>JBEVMZ010000168.1:0-18183 GCA_040508335.1 Sphingobium sp. | reverse complement strand
AGAAGGAGGTCAAGCGCAAGACCGCGACCAGCGCGCGCAAGCTGCGCCTGCCCGGCAAGCTGACCGATTGCTCCAACGATGATTCCGAAGGCTCCGAAATCTTTCTGGTCGAGGGCGACAGCGCCGGCGGATCAGCCAAGCAGGCCCGCGACCGCAAGACCCAGGCGATCCTGCCCCTGCGCGGCAAAATCCTGAACGTCGCGTCGGCCAATGCCGCAAAAATCCTCGCCAATCAGGAAATCGCAGACATGATCCTGGCGCTGGGCTGTGGCACGCGCAAGGACTGCAACCCCGACAATCTGCGCTATGAACGCGTCGTCATCATGACCGACGCCGATGTCGACGGCGCCCATATCGCGACCCTGCTCATGACCTTCTTCTTTCAGGAAATGCCCGAACTGGTGCGGCGCGGCCATCTCTATCTCGCGCAGCCGCCACTCTATCGCCTCGTTGCCGGCGGCAAGAGCCTCTATGCGCGCGACGATGCGCATCGCGAACAGTTGATGCGCAGCGCCTTCAAGGGCAAGAAAGTAGAGGTCAGCCGCTTCAAGGGGCTGGGGGAGATGAACGCCTCGCAATTGCGTGAGACGACCATGGACCCCAAGAGCCGCAACCTCATCCGCATCACCCTCCCCGCCGATGTCGAGGAGCGCGCGAGCGTGCGCGACCTGGTCGACCGGCTGATGGGAAACAACCCGGCGCATCGCTTCGCCTTCATCCAGGAAAATGCCGCCGCGCTGGACGAGGAAGCCATCGACGCATGAGCGCGCGGCCGCGTGGCGGGGCCTGCTTGCTGCTCGTCCTGCTCACCCTCTTCTGCCTGGCCCCCCGCACCGCAGAGGCAGCCTCCACCGCCCCCGGCTATCAGGCGCGTGCCGAGCAGCTGGTGCGCATCCTCGCCAAGGACGGCGGCGAGGATCAGTTCTTCTCGCGCGTCTTCCTCGACGCCGTTCCCATCGACCGCTGGCGCGCGCTCGCCGCCGATCTGCGCCGACAGCATGGCGCGCCGACGGGCCTCGGATCGGTACGGGCCGACGGCCCCACCGCCGGTCAGATAGAGGTGCGCTACGAACGGGCGACGGTCGGCTTCACGCTGGTCGTCGCCCCGACCCCGCCCGGCCGCGTTATCGGCTTGCGCGTCGTGGGCGCGAAGATCGCGGGCGACAGCTTCGACAAACTGATGCGCGACGTCACCGCGCTGCCGGGCAACAGCGCCTGCAGCGTGGCGCGGCTAGACGATCGCGGTCCCGTACCGCTCCATAGCCACCGTCCCGAGGCGCGGATGGCGACCGGATCGACCTTCAAGCTTTACATACTGGCCGAACTGGCGCGCGCGGTCGGCGCCGCGGAGCGACATTGGGACGATGTCGCTCCGCTGACCGCAAGGAGCTTCTCAGGCCGGCTCGCCACCTGGCCCCACCGCGCGCCGATGACCCTGCACAGCCTTGCCACGACCATGATCGCGGAAAGCGACAATAGCGCGGCGGACACGCTGCTCGCCCTTCTGGGTCGTGCGCGCGTCGATGCGATGACAGCGCAAACCGGCCATGCCGCACCTGAAGCGACGCTGCCGGTGCTGAGCACGGCCGAAGCGTTCGCGCTCAAAATGCCAACCAATGCCGACCTGCGGAGGCGCTATCTGGCCGCCGACCTGACGGAGCGGCGCGCCCTGCTCGCCGACAATGCGAAGCGGCTGTCGGCGGCGGCGATCGATGTCGGCTCGGTCGCGGAAAAGCCCACGGAAATCGACACGATCGAATGGTTCGCGTCGGCGCGCGACAGCATCGCTCTGCTCGACTGGCTGCGGCGCAGCGGGGGCGAGGCGCTGCCGATCATGGCCGTCAATCCGGGCGTCGCGCCAGCCGACGCCAAGCGCTGGCGCTATCTGGGCTATAAAGGCGGCAGCGAGCCGGGCGTCATCGCTATGAACTTCCTGGCCCAGGCGAAGGATGGCACGTGGTTTGCCGTCAGCGGCGCCTGGAACAACCCGGCGGCGCGGGTGGACGAAAGCAAATTCGTCGCGCTGATGACGCGGGCGCTCAACCTGCTGGCGCCATAAGCGACGGAACCGGGCGGGGCCGAAACGGATTTCACCAACATGCTGCACCATGTCTCACTGGGCACCGCCGACCTTGAGCGGGCACGCGCCTTTTACGATCCCGTCATGCGGGAACTGGGCCTTGGTCGTACACTCGATGTCGCCGACGCGGTCGGCTATGGCGCGGGGATCACCCAGTTCAGCCTGAACCTGCCGGCGAACGGCGCGCCCGCCGATCCGGGCAACGGAGTGCATATCGCTTTCGAGGTCGAACGCCGCGCCATGGTCGATGCGTTTCACCGCACGGCTTTGGCGCAGGGCGGCACCGACGATGGCGCACCGGGCCTGAGGCCGGAATATGACGCGCATTATTATGCCGCGTTCGTGCGCGACCCCGATGGCAACAAGATAGAGGCGCTGACCTTCGTCGCCGCCTGACCCGCGCGGATCAACCCTGGGTTAGGGCTTCGACCAGCGCCTTGACCTTTTTCTGCCGCCACTGCGGCAGCGGAGCGATCAGCCAATAGGTAAGCGGCGAAGGAGACGTGCCGCCGATCTGCCGCACCCGCCCGGCATCGATATCCGCCTGCGCCAGTAGCGCCGGCACGGTGGCATGGCCAAAGCCGCTGACCGCCGCTTCGATCGCAAGGCCGGCATCGGCGACGCGGATCGCCGCGCTTTCCTGGCTCGGCGGCGCGCCGGGCCAATCGATGCGGCTTTCGGGGCCGCCCGCCGCGCTCTCTATGGTGACGAATGCGCCTTCGCCAAGCGCGATGCCCTCATGCTCGCCCTTGCCATCGGCGAGGCGCAGCGCGAGGTCGAGATTGGCCTCGGTGAAATCCAGCGCCTCATCGGCGACCAGCGAAAAGGTCAGCCCCGGCTGACGCGCGGCATAGGCAGCGAGGCGCGGCTGAAGCCATTTGGCGGTGAGGTCGCGCGGCGCGGCGATGGTGAGCGACGAACTGGACTGCCCCGCTTGAAGTGCGCGCACCGCTTCCTCAAATTCCAGGAAGCCGCGCCGTAGCGCATCGAGCCCGCCTTGCGTCTCTGGCGTGAGCTCCAGCCCCTTGGGCGTCCGGCGAAAGAGGACGACGCCCAGCATATCCTCCAGCGCGCGAATCTGCTGGCCGACGGCCGCGGGCGTTACCGCCAGTTCGTCGGCCGCGCGGGTGAAGGACAGATGCCGCGCCGCCGCGTCGAGCACGCGCAGCCCGTTCAAGGGCAAATGCGTCCGCTTCATCCGGCGACTGCCGGTGCGACGAGAGCGAAGTGCGGAATGGCGATGTCGAACATCTGGCCGTCCGCGCCGATCATGCTGTAATGCCCCTTCATAGACCCGGTGGGGGTATTGAGCGGGCAGCCCGACACATAATCATAGGATTTGCCCGGATGGACCACGGGCTGTTCCCCCACCACGCCGTCGCCATCGACACGCTGCTGCCCGCCGCGGCCATCGGTGATGACCCAGTGGCGGGTGAGCAGTTGAACGGGCTGCTCTCCCTGATTTTCGATCCGGATGTGATAGGCCCAGAACCAGCGGCCCCGATCCGGCTCCGACTGTTCGGGCAGGAAGGAGACGGCGACGTGCACCGTGACGGCGCGCGTCGTCGCGCGAAAGGGGAACAGGGCATTCACAGCCATCAGATGCGCCAAGCGCCCCGCGTCCGTCAACGCCCTATCGACGCCAGCGCCCGGTCAAGGTCGGCGATGACGTCGTCCGGGTCTTCCAGCCCGACATTGAGGCGCAGCATATCTTCGGTGATGCCGACCTCCAGCCGCGCTTCTTCCGCCATGCCATAATGGGTGGTGGAGGCCGGATGCGTCATCAGCGAACGCGAATCGCCGATATTATTGCTGATGTCGACCAGTTCGAGGCCGTTGAGCAGCCCATGCGCCTCCGCCCGGCCGCCGCCGACGTAAAGCGAGAAGATCGGTCCTGCCATCGCCATCTGCCGCATGGCAAGGTCATGCTGCGGGTGGCTGGGGAGGCCGGGATAGAGCACTTTGGCAACGCGGCCTTCGAGGAATTGCGCGACCTTCAGCGCATTCTCGCTTTGCCGCCGGATACGCAGGTCGAGCGTCTCCAATCCCTTGAGCACCACCCAGGCGTTGAAGGCGCTGAGCGTCGGGCCGGTGTTGCGGTGGAACGGCAGAAGCGTGTTGAGGATCCAGTCTTCGCTGCCGCAGATTGCGCCGGCCAGCACACGCCCCTGCCCGTCCATCATCTTGGTGGCGCTATAGGCGACGACGTCGGCGCCGAAATCCATCGGCCGTTGCAGCGCGGGCGTGGCGAAGGCGTTGTCGACGACGCTGGTGATGCCGTGGGCCTTCGCGATGGCGCAGACCGCCGCGAGATCGACCACGTCCATCGTCGGGTTGGCGGGCGTTTCGAAGAAGAAGACCTTGGTATTGGGCCGGATCGCCGCTTCCCATGCCTCATTGTCGCGCGCATCGACGGTCGTCGTCTCGATCCCGAACTTGGGCAGCAGCGTATCGGTCAGCCAGCGGCAGGAGCCGAACAGCGCCTTGCCCGCCACGACATGGTCACCCGCCTGAAGCTGGCAAAGCAGCGCAGCCGTCATCGCCGCCATGCCGGTCGCCGTCGCGCGGCAGGCCTCGGCCCCTTCGAGCAGGGCGATGCGCTTTTCCAGCATCTCCACGGTCGGGTTCTGGAGTCGCGAATAGGTCATGCCCTGCTGATCACCGGAGAAGCGCATCGCCGCGTCTTCCGCCCGGTCATAGCTGTAGCCGCTCGTCAGGAAGAGTGCCTCGGACGTCTCCCCCCATTCGCTGCGCGCCGAACCGCCGCGCACCGCGAGCGTCGCGGGCTTCCAGTTCTTGGTGATCTCCGGGTTCTGCCCGCTGTTGCGCTTCATGCCGCCATCCTTATTTCAGCGCCGCGAGCACGGCATCGCCCATTTCCACTGTGGTCATGCTGCCGCCCAGATCGGGGCTGCGCGCGCCATTTGCCAGCGCCTTGGCCACCGCCGCCTCGATGTGGTCGGCCGCCTCACCCATATCCAGCGAATAGCGCAGCATCATCGCGGCGGAAAGCACCGTCGCGAGCGGATTGGCCTTGCCCTGCCCGGCAATGTCCGGCGCGGAGCCGTGGATCGGCTCGTACAGGCCCTTGCCCTCCGCATCGAGCGAGGCCGACGCAAGTAGGCCGATCGACCCCACGCACATGCTTGCCTGATCCGACAAAATGTCGCCGAACAGATTGCCCGTCACGATCACGTCGAACTGGCCGGGATTACGCACGAGCTGCATCGCCGCATTGTCGACATACATATGGGTGAGCGCGACATCGGGATAATCGCGCGCCACCTCGATCACCACGTCGCGCCACAGCTGGCTGGTTTCGAGCACATTGGCCTTGTCCACCGAACAAAGCTTGCCGCCTTCACCCCCCGCCCGCGCGCGCGCCGCTTCGAAGGCGGAGCGGGCGATGCGGCGCACTTCGGCCTCGTCATAGGACATGATGTCATAGCCTTCGCGCAGGCCATCGGCGGTGGTGCGGATGCCCTTCTCGCCGAAATAGACGTCGCCGTTCAGCTCGCGCACGATGACGAGGTCGATCTGCTCGGCGATTTCGGGGCGGAGCGTGGAGGCGGCAGCCATGCCCGGAAACATCTTGGCCGGCCGAAGATTGGAAAAGAGCGTCAGTTCCTTGCGCAGACCGAGGATCGCCTGTTCGGGACGCAGATGGCGTTCGAGCGAGTCGCAGTCGGGATCGCCGACCGCGCCGAACAAGATGGCGTCGGCCCGGCGCGCGAGATCGATCGTTTCGGGCGGGAGGGGGTGCCCCTTCGCCTTGTAGGCTGCGCCGCCGACCAGCCCTTCCTCATAGGTCAGGCCATCGATGCCGAGCGCATCGAGCACGCGCTTTGCCTGCGCGACGACCTCGGGGCCGATACCGTCTCCGGGAAACAGGGCGATCAACATGGGCGGGCACTCCTGGGCAAAGGCGAATTTCGCCCTCGCCTTATGAAGCGCGCCTGTCCCGCGCAACCTTCATGATGCAGAGCTCAGGCGGCGGCGCGCTTCAATCGCTCGACTAGCCGCTCGCGCGCGGCCATGACCCCGGCGCGTCGCTCGGTCAGAACCGAGCGTTCGAGGAAGAAGCCGGTGAGACGCAGGCCGTCGATCACGTCGCCCCAGCTTCCCGGCACGCCGGTCAGGAGGAAGGGAGGAAGCGGCAACAGGCGATCTTCATAACCCGCCGCCCCCGCGCGGCTGACGGCGGCGGCGCTGCGGGGGCTGACGTAGGCGAAGTCGCTGTACGCGCCCGTCGCGGCGCAGCGCGTCAGGTCGAGGCCAAAGCCGAGTTCGGCGAGCAGCAGAAGCTCGTAACGCACCAGGGCCGCCGCCCAGCCGCGCGCGGCAGGTGCGGCCTCTACCGCGCCCAGCAGCCCGTCGAGCGCCTGATGCAATGCGCGATAGGCTTGCCCTTCGGGAAGCGCCGCCGCCGTCAGCGCGCAGGCCCAGTCGATCGCGGCGGCGGGCAGCGGCTCGGCGAGCAGCGGTGCGCGGCTATGGACGAGCTCGACCGTCAGGCTCGCCAACTGCTCCTCGGTTCGAGCGCGGAATTCCGCCTTCAGATCATTCCCCGGCAACAGCACCGGCCGCTGCGCGCGAGATCGCCCGCCGCGCACATAGCCTGCGACCAAGCCATGATCAGGCGTCAGCAGCCGTGCGATCGCGCCATGTTCGCCATGATGACGCACGGCGCAGACGATGGCCGAAGTGACGAGCGCGGGCATGCTATCTCTCTACAGAAGGCGCGGCCCGCGCGGAAGCGAAAGCCGGATCAGGCGGCCCGATAGACGCTCTTCAAATTCATGAACTCGTGCAGCCCGAACGGCCCAAGTTCGCGGCCATGACCCGACCGCTTGACCCCACCGAACGGCGCCTGGGGCGAGGAGGTGAGCATCTGGTTGATCGCGGTCATGCCGGCATCGATATCGCGGACGAAACGCGCCTGCTCGTCGGCGTCTTTCGTCCATACGGAGGAGCCCAGGCCAAAGGGAATGGCATTGGCGATTTGGATCGCTTCATCGATATCCGTCGCACGGAACAGCATGGCGACGGGGCCGAAAATCTCTTCCTGCATGAGGCCGCCCTCGACGGGAAGGTCCGTCAGCACGCCTGCCTGCATATAGGCGCCGGGCAGGTCGGGCACCTCCCCGCCATGCAATGTAGCGCCGGCAGCGACCATCCGCTCGACCTGTTCACGCACGGTGTCGCGTTGCTCCTCGCTCGACAGCGGTCCCATGTCGCTGTCGGGATTGAGCGGATCGCCCGCCTTGACCGCCGCCATTGCCGCCAGAAACCTGTCAGTGAAGGCGTCATAGATATCGGCATGGACGATCATCCGCTTGCCGCAAATGCAGGATTGCCCCGTATTCTGGACGCGCGCCGTCACCGCCTGCTCGACAGCGACGTCAAGATCGGCGGAGGGCATGACGATGAACGGGTCGGAACCGCCAAGTTCAAGCACGACCTTCTTGAGCGCCCGCCCCGCCTGTTCGCCAACCGCCTTGCCCGCGCCCTCGCTGCCGGTCAGCGTGACGGCGGCGACGCGGTCGTCGGCGATAATCGCCTCCACGGCCTGCGATCTGATGGCAAGGTTCTGGAACAGACCCTCCGGCGCTTCAGCCAGCCCCATCATCTCTTCCATCAGCGCGGCGACGCCCTGCACATTGCTGGCGTGTTTGAGCAGACCGACGTTGCCCGCCAGGATGCAGGGCGCGAGGAAGCGCACCGCCTGCCAAAAGGGGAAGTTCCAGGGCATCACCGCCAGCACGGGGCCGGTCGGCAGCCAGACGAGATCGGCGCGCCCGCCGCCGGGCAAATCGACCGCGCCGCCCTTCAGCATCGCGGGGCCTTCCTTGGCATAATAGCGGAAGGCGGCGACGCATTTTTCGACCTCGGCGGTCGCGGATTTGAGCGTCTTGCCCATTTCCTGCGTCGCCATCGCGGCAAGCCGATCCTTCTGCGCGTCATAAACGTCGGCGAGCCGATTAAGCAGGGCGACGCGATCGGCAACGTCGCTCGCACGCCAATGCGCGAAGGCCTGTGTGGCGCGATCCAACTTAGCGTCGATCTGCGCGCCGGTCAGTTCGTCATAGCGGGCAATTTCTTCGCCCGTGGCGGGGTTCACGCTTTTCATCAGGCGGCCGTCCTTATGTGATCTTCAATCCGCCAAAGCGCGCGAGACCGCCCGATCGCTCCCTGCCGGTCGGAAAAAAGCCTGACAGGTCAGCCCCTTTTTTTGCGCCCCGAAATATGGCGCGACAGTTCCAGGCCGAATTCCTCGGCCAGTTTTTCGCGTATGCCCCCGCCCCGGATCAGCATCCCTCCCCATCCGCTATGGCTGTTGACGACCTCCACCCGGAAGGAACCCAGCGACCCGCCGGTCGTGGGGTCGATCACATCGACATTGCCACCCAATACGTCCGGGCTACCCCCGACCAGGATCGCCACGGCGGCGCTGGCGGTATGCAGCCGATCAATCATGATGCGCAGAAAGACAGGCTTGCCCTCATCCAGCCGCCATTCCCGCGTCACGTCGCGGATGACGAGCGGGAACATCTGCTTGAACGGCATGGTCGCGTATCGCGCGCCGTCCAGCGGGCCGACCGGATAACTGGCGGAGTCGAGCGCGGGCAAGCCAGCCTCGGCGCGCTTGCGTGCTGCCTTGGCATCGCTTTCGGCCAGTTCGATCATCATCTGGCCACCGAACTCCAGGTCCATGCCGGTGATCCGCACTGGCTGACCCGCCGGCAGGCTGAGCGGCTGGATAGGCTTCACCTGCCGCGCCCCGGCCGGTTGCGCAAAGATCAGGACCGGAAGCAGCGCGGACAATAAGCTTGGAAGGCAGCGACGCATGACCATATCCTCGGGACGAAGCGCTGCCCCGCCTACAGATCGGCCGTTAAAAATCCGCCATCACGGCATACTTAACGAGACTTCAGCGTCTTCAGCCGTGGAAATAATCATAGACCTGCTGCGCCACCGCCTTCGACACGCCCGGCGCCTTTTGGAGATCTTCGAGCGCCGCGCTTTTCACCGCCTTGGCCGTGCCGAAATGCATGAGCAGCGCACGTTTGCGTGACGGGCCTATGCCTGGCACTTCGTCCAGCGAACTGACGGTGATCGCCTTGCTGCGCTTCTGCCGGTGCGCGCCGATGGCGAAGCGGTGCGCCTCGTCGCGCAATCGCTGCATATAGAAAAGCACGGGATGGTTGACCGGAAGGGTGATCTCGCGCCCGTCCATCAGGTGAAACACCTCGCGCCCCTCGCGACCGTGATGCGGCCCCTTGGCGATGCCGATCATGCAGACATCCTCGATCCCCATATCCTCCAGGATCGCGCGCGCGGCGGACAATTGCCCCTTGCCGCCATCGACCAGCACCAGGTCGGGCCATTCGCCCGAATCGCGGTCGGGGTCCTCGCGCGCAGCCCGACCGAAACGCCGCTCGAACATCTCGCGCATCATCGCGAAATCGTCGTTCGAGGTCTCCGGATTCTTCATATTGAACTTGCGATACGCGTTCTTGCGGAACCCCTCCGGCCCCGCCACCACCATCGCGCCCAGCGCATGCGCGCCCTGGATATGGCTATTGTCGTAGATTTCGATGCGGTCGGGCACGCCCTCCAGCCCGAAAGCCTGCACCATCTCGTCCATCACCTTCGTCTGCGTCGTGCTTTCCGCCAGCCGCCGGTCGAGCGCCTCGACCGCGTTACGCTGCGCCTGCTTGATCAGGCGGGTGCGGTCGCCGCGCTGTGGCACCTCGATCCGCACCTTCGCGCCGGCGCGCTCCGCCAACGCCTGCGCCATCAGCTCGCACTCGGCCGGGGTGCGGTCGGCGAGGATCAGCCGCGGCGGCGGCACTTCCTCGTAAAATTGCGCCATGAAGGAGGCCAGCACCTCATCCTCCGCCACTTCGGCGGTGTGGACGGGAAAGAAGCTGCGGTGGCCCCAATTCTGCCCGCCGCGAATGAAGAAGGCCTGGATGCACATCGCCCCGCCCTTCGCCGCCAGCGCAAAGATGTCGGCGTCGCCCAGCCCTTCGGCGTTGATCGCCTGGCTGCTCTGGATGAAGGTCAGCGCCTTCAAGCGGTCGCGGATCACCGCCGCCTGTTCGAAATCCATCGCGTCCGACGCCGCCTGCATCGCCGTGCCCAACTTCTGCTGCACCATGGTCGACTTTCCGCCCAGGAAATCCTGCGCATCCTTCACCAGTTCGCCATAAGCCGTCGCATCGATCCGCTCGACGCAAGGGGCCGAGCAGCGTTTGATCTGATAGAGCAGACAGGGGCGCGAGCGGTTGGCGAAAAAACTGTCGGTGCAGGAGCGCAGCAGGAACAGCTTTTGCAGCGCGTTGATCGTCCGCGTCACCGACCCGGCGCTGGCGAAGGGACCGTAATAGCGCCCCTGCGCCTTGCGTGCGCCGCGATGCTTCTGAACGCGGGGAAAGCGATGATCCTCGCGCAGCAGGATGAAGGGGAAGCTTTTGTCGTCGCGCAGGAGGACATTGTAAGGCGGGCGGAAACGTTTGATGAGTTGCGCTTCCAGCAGCAGTGCTTCGGCCTCGCTGTTGGTGGTGACGATGGTCATGGCGCGCGTCTGCGCCACCATGCGTTGGAGCCGCTTCGGAAGCCGATCGACCTGCGTATAATTGGCGACGCGATTGCGCAGCGCACGCGCCTTGCCGACATACAGCACGTCGCCGCGCGCGTCCTGCATCCGGTAGACTCCGGGACGCTTAGGCAGCGTGGCGAGCGTGTTGCGGATCGCGGCGACGCCTGCGTCGATATCCGGCTGGCTGCCGGTGACGGTATAGGTGGCCTTATCTTCGTTGAAACGGTCGGGGGACTGCGGCAGGGACATGGTGGGTCAGATAGGTGGTTGGTTGGAGAAAACAAAGACCGAACAGGCGTTTGCGCGGATGTGTCAAGGGACGGCCGCGCTCTGTAAGTCGGCATTCGGACGGGAAGGAAAGAGCCGTTGAAAATATTGGGCGCGATCCTGTGCGGGGGACGCTCGACCCGCTTCGGATCGGACAAGGCGCTGGCGCTGGTCGGCGGCATCGCGCTGATCGATCATGTGCGCCGCTGCATCGCGCCGCAGGTCGATGCGCTGCTGTTTTGCGGGCGCGAGATTGCCGGTGAGACCTGCGCGCCGGACCGTCCGCATGCCGATCTGGGGCCGCTCGGCGGGATCAACGCAGCGCTTTATCATGCGCTGGGGCACGGCTATGACGCGGTCGTCAGCCTACCATGCGACACGCCCGCCCTGCCGCCCAACCTTGTCGCGCGGCTGGCACGCGCGCGTCCGGCCTATCTTGAGCAGTCGCCGGTCATCGGCTTCTGGCCAGCCGGACTCGCCCCACTGCTCGACCGGCATATCGAGGAGGACCCGAAGCGCTCGATGCGCGGATGGGCACAGCGGGTGCAGGCGGAGGCCGTCACACTTGAAACGCGGATACGCAACGTGAACCGACCCGAGGATTTGCCGGGTTCGTAGCAGGCGGTGCAGGGCGGATAAAATGATGGCCCCGTCAGGAGGGGATCTGACGGGGCCAAATTTTCTCGAACCGACCAAGCGGGGGGCAAAGAGCGTCGGTCCGATGCCCTATTAACGGCGTGCCAGCGATCGGGTTCCCCCGCCGGCACGCGCCTCGCGCTTTTTTGCGGAGCCCCCTCCCGACAAAGTGCCTTGCCGTGCCCCCTCCCCCGCGCTACATGGCCGTCCTTCGCCAGCGCACGCCAAGGTGCGGGCCGCGAAGTGCAGGAGTGTAGCTCAGCTGGTAGAGCGTCGGTCTCCAAAACCGAATGCCGGGGGTTCGAGTCCCTCCACTCCTGCCAGCACACCTGCCAAATCCCTTGTCATCACGGGGCGACGGCGCTAGGTGCGCAGGCGAAACATGTCGCGAGGCAAGCGGCCGTTGCCCTTGACGCCGGTTGGGCGGGACAAGGGGCCAGCGGCCTGTTGCGTCGCGCTTTGGCGTTGGTTTTGAAGGTTGGACAGGCAGGCGATGGCGAAGGTTTCCCCCGGCGAATTCGTCAATCAGGTCAAGACCGAAGCGTCCAAGATCGTGTGGCCGACGCGCCGCGAAACGATCATGACGGGCGTGATGGTTCTGATCATGACGACGATCCTGGGACTTTTCTTCTTCGGCATCGACACCTTCTTCGGCGCCATCGTTCAGTGGCTGCTCGCCTTCGCGGCGGGTCAGAGCTGACACAGGAATTTGGGAGTTAGAGACGGCAACATGGCGCGCTGGTACATCATCCACGCCTATTCGGGCTTCGAGAACAAGGTAAAGGAAACGATCCTTTCCGAAGCCGAGCGCATGGGCCTCTCCCAATTGGTCGAGGCGGTGGAAGTGCCCACCGAAACCGTGACCGAGGTCAAGCGGGGCAAAAAGGTCCAGGTCGAGCGCAAGTTCATGCCCGGCTATGTTCTCGCCAAGCTGGCGATGAACGACGACATTTATCACCTCGTCAAGAACACGCCCAAGGTGACGGGCTTCCTCGGCTCCTCGGGCAAGCCGCAGGCGATCAGCGAAACCGAAGCCGCGCGCTATTTCGGCGCGCAGAAGGAAGCCGAGGCCGCGCCCAAGCACAAGGTCAGCATCGATTACGAGATCGGCGATGCGGTAAAGGTGCTCGACGGCCCCTTCGCCAGCTTCAACGGCACGGTCGAGGAACTGGATTTCGAAAAGAACCGGGTCAAGGTGTCGGTGTCGATCTTCGGCCGCGCCACGCCGGTCGAACTGGATTTCGAACAGGTCGAACTGTCAAAATAATCTCGCGTCATCCCAGCGCAGCTGGGATCGCGTGCTTCAGGTCGTTCCCTTTGCGGCCTGAGATGCCAGCTTTTGCTGGCGTGACGACAAGGGAAGTAAGCGCGGGAGGAGGTTCGCCTCTGTCTGACCGCTAAACTTGAACCGGGCGGTTTTCGAACCGTCCCGCAACAGAGTGAGTGACACGTGGCCAAGAAGATTACGGGCTATATCAAGCTCCAGGTGCCCGCCGGAGCCGCCAACCCCTCGCCGCCGATCGGCCCTGCTCTGGGTCAGCGCGGCGTGAACATCATGGAATTCTGCAAAGCGTTCAACGCGTCGACGGACAAGATGGAAAAGGGCACCCCCCTTCCCACCGTCATCACCGTCTATGCCGACCGCAGCTTCACCTTCATCACGAAGCAGCCGCCTGCGACCTACCTCATCAAGAAGGCCGCCAACCTGAAGTCGGGCTCCAAGGAACCGGGCAAGGTCAGCGCCGGACAGATCAAGCGTTCGCAGCTGTCGGAAATCGCACAAGCCAAGATGGTCGATCTCAACGCGAACGACATCGACGCCGCGACGAAGATCATCGAAGGTTCCGCCCGCGCGATGGGCCTCGAAGTGGTGGAGGGCTAAGACATGGCCAAGCAGAGCAAGAAGGCCAAGGCACTGGCCACCGCCGTTAACCGTGACAAGATGCACGGCGTTGACGAGGCCCTGGGCCTCATCAAGACCCATGCGACCGCGAAGTTCGACGAGACCGTCGAAGTCGCGATCAACCTGGGCGTCGATCCGCGTCATGCCGACCAGATGGTCCGCGGCGTTGTGACCCTGCCCGCCGGCACCGGCAAGGACGTGCGCGTCGCCGTGTTCGCCCGCAACGAAAAGGCGCAGGCCGCTCTCGACGCGGGTGCCGACATCGTCGGCGCCGAAGACCTGCTGGACAGCATCCAGGCCGGCAACATCGATTTCCAGCGCGTCATCGCGACGCCGGACATGATGGGCCTGGTCGGACGTCTCGGTAAGGTGCTGGGCCCCAAGGGCCTGATGCCGAACCCGAAGCTGGGCACTGTGACGCCGAACGTTGCCGAAGCCGTGAAGGCCGCCAAGGGTGGCCAGATCGAATTCCGCGTCGAAAAGGCAGGCATCATCCATGCCGGTCTCGGCAAGGCAAGCTTCGCGCAGGAAGATCTGCGTCGCAACTTCGACGCGTTCGTCGATGCGATCGTCAAGGCGAAGCCCTCGGGCTCGAAGGGCAAATATGTGCGCAAGATTGCACTCTCGTCCTCGATGGGTCCGGGCGTGAAGATCGACGTGGCGGAAGTCGCGTCGGCCTGACACGAGCTGAAAACTTATAAGAAAAGCCTCCTTCCTCCGATGGGGAAGGAGGCTTTCTTGTTTGAAACGCAAATCAAATTATATCCGACCAGCCGCGACACTATGTTCTGCTGCGGTAGATCGGCAGGATATTCCGGGGTCGTAAACGGCTTCGTGCGTTGATATTTCCCTGGCCTGGCCGCGCATTTTAGCAGCCGGCGGGAAACTACCCCATCCTCGTCCGGGGCGAACAAAGGACGAGGCCAGCAAATAGATACCGTCGGCATAAAGGCGGGTCGCTTACCGACGGAAAATATATATGAGCTTCGACCATCTTCCCCCTTTTCTCGCCCAGGCACTCACTGCCAAGGGCTATGACGCGCTTACCCCGGTGCAGGCGCAGGTCACCGAGGCGGAGGCCGCCGGCCGCGACCTCGTCGTTTCCGCCCAGACCGGGTCGGGCAAGACCGTGGCCTTCGGCCTGTCGATGGCGAGCGAATTGCTGGGCGAGGCGGAAACGCTGCCTGTCGCCCGCGCGCCGCTCGCCCTCGTCATCGCGCCGACACGCGAACTCGCGCTCCAGGTGAGCCGCGAGCTGGAATGGCTGTTCGCCGGCGCACGCGCCCGCATCGCCAACTGTGTCGGCGGCATGGACGCTGCGCGCGAACGTCGGACCTTGTCGCAGGGCGTGCATATCGTCGTCGGGACCCCCGGGCGGCTGCGCGATCATCTGGAGCGCGGCGCGCTCGACCTGTCGTCGCTGCGCGTCGCGGTACTGGATGAAGCCGACGAGATGCTCGACATGGGCTTCCGCGAAGACCTGGAACAGATACTCGACGCCACGCCGCAGGAACGGCGCACGCTGCTGTTTTCCGCGACCATGCCCAAGCCGATCGTGGCGCTGGCCAAGCGCTATCAGCGCGACGCGCTGCGCATCTCGACCGTCGACGAAGGGCGTGGCCATGGCGACATCGCTTATCAGGCGATCACCGTCGCCCCGTCGGACATCGAGCATGCCGTCGTCAATCTGCTGCGTTTTCACGAGGCGGAGACCGCGATGCTCTTTTGCGCCACGCGCGACAATGTGCGGCATTTGCACGCGAGCCTCATCGAGCGCGGCTTCGCGGCGGTCGCACTGTCGGGGGAGCATAGCCAGAATGAACGTAATGCGGCGCTTCAGGCACTGCGCGACCGGCGCGCGCGCGTTTGCGTTGCGACCGACGTCGCTGCTCGCGGGATCGATCTGCCGACGCTCACGCTCGTCGTCCATGTCGAACTGCCGCGCGACGCGGAAACGATGCAGCATCGCTCGGGCCGCACCGGCCGCGCGGGCAAGAAGGGTACGGCCGTGCTGGTCGTTCCTTACCCGCGCCGTCGCCGCGTCGAATCGATGTTGCGCGGTGCGCGTATCCCGGTCGAATGGGTACCCGTGCCCAGCCATGAGGCGATCCTCGAGCAGGATGACGTCCGCCTGCGCGCGTCGCTGATGGACAAGATGGAGCTGGAAGAGCGCGACTGGACGCTCGGCGCGGAATTGCTCGAGGCCAAGAGCGCCAAGGAAATCGCGGCCATGCTGGTGCGCAGCGCCCGCGCCGCCATGCCCGCGCCCGAGGAACTGCTCGACGCGAGCGAAGCTCCACCGCGCCGCGAGGGACCGCGCCCAGGCTTCGAGGAGACGCGCTGGTTCCGCATGGATGTCGGCCGTCAGCAGAATGCCGATCCGCGCTGGCTGCTGCCGCTGATCTGCCGTCGGGGCCATGTGTCACGCGGCGAAGTGGGCGCGATCCGCATCACGGCGACCGAAACCATGTTCGAAATCCCCGCCGCCCTCGTTTCGCGCTTCGTCGATGCAGTTAAGCGCACCGGCCAGGCAGGCGACGACGGCGCCCATGTCGCGATCGAGGCGATCGATGGCCCGCCACGCGAACAGGCGCGCGAGCACCGGAAGCGCGGCACCTCCAACGATCGCGGCCCTCGCCCGCCCGCACACGCACCCCGCCCCTTCAAGGGCGGCCCCAAGCGCGCTGGCCCGCCCCGCAAACCGCGCGGCTGACCAGCGGGGCGCGGCGTCGCCAAAGCAGCGGGCGACGCGCCTCGACAGGATGAACCGGGTCGACGCACCGGACCCAAATGGTGCGGCCGATCATTGGACGGGGCATGCCAGTCCTCGTCCCCGTGCTGGGCGACCAGCTCAGCCACGATATCGCCTCGCTGCGTGACGCAGATCCGGCACGCACCGTCATTTTGATGATGGAGGTGGCGGACGAGACCACTTACGTCCGTCACCACAAGGCGAAGATTGCCTTCATCCTGTCCGCCATGCGGCACCATGCGCGCAGCTTGCGGGAGGCCGGTTGGACGGTCGACTATGTCGAACTCAACGATCCCGACAATAGCGGCAGCTTCACCGGCGAGGTTGCGCGCGCGATCGAGCGCCATGCGCCGAGCGAAATCCACGTTACCGAGGCCGGCGAATGGCGGGTGCAGGCGATGCTGGAGCAATGGGAGACATGCTTCGCCCTGCCCGTCACCATCCATGAAGATAGCCGCTTCCTCTGCTCCCACGCCGAGTTCGACACATGGGCAGCGGCGCGCAAGCAGATGCGGATGGAGTATTTCTACCGCGACATGCGCCGCAAGGCCGGGCTGCTGCTAAGCGACGGCGGCGAGCCGGAGGGCGGTCAGTGGAATTACGACAAGGAGAACCGCAAGCCCCCGCCCGCGCGCGATCTGCTGATGCCGCAGCCGCTGCGCTTCGCCCCTGACGCCATTACGCAGGCGGTCATCGCTATGGTTTCAGAGCGCTTCGCCGACCATATCGGCAGCCTCGACCATTTCGCCTTCGCGGTAACGCGGGAGGACGCGCTGCGACAACAAGCGCGTTTCCTCGACGAGGCGCTCCCGCGCTTTGGCGACTATCAGGATGCGATGATCGCGCAGGAGCCGTTTCTCTGGCACTCGATCCTCTCGCCCTACATCAACGCCGGTCTGCTCGATCCGCTGGACCTGTGTCGGGAAGTAGTGCGGCGCTATCGCGCGGGAAAGGTGCCGCTCAACTGCGCGGAGGGGTTCATCCGGCAGGTCATCGGCTGGCGCGAATATGTGCGCGGGGTCTATTGGCATGAAGGCCCGGATTACGGGAAGCGCAACGCGCTGGGGGCGAAGCGCGACCTACCCGGCTTTTACTGGACGGGCGACACCGACATGCGCTGCCTTGCGCAGGCCATCGGGCAGACCATCGACCATGCCTATGCCCACCATATCCAGCGGCTAATGATCACCGGCAACTTCGCGCTACTCGCCGGGATCGACCCGCATCAGGTGCATGTCTGGTATCTGGAAGTCTATGCCGACGCCTATGAATGGGTGGAGATGCCCAACACGATCGGCATGGCGTTGTTCGCCGATGGCGGCCTGCTGGGGTCGAAACCCTATGCGGCAGGCGGCGCCTATATCAACCGCATGTCGGACTATTGCGGGGGCTGTCGCTATGATGTGAAGAAGCGTGCAGGCGCGGACGCCTGCCCGTTCAATGCGCTCTACTGGGATTTCCTCGACCGCAACGCGCGCAAGTTGAGGAATAATCCGCGCCTCGCCATGCCCTATCGGACATGGGAACGGATGGACGAGGGTGATCGTGCGGCGACGCGCGCACAGGCGAAGGACTTCCTCGCCCGTCTGCGCTGATTCAGGTGCGGCACAGGGCGAGCATGCGGGCGGCCAGTTCGCGCTCGCCCATCACGACATGGGGGACGCCCAGCTTTTCAAGATGCTGCACCTCTGCATCGGAATGGGCACGCGCGATCACAGAGACGCGCAGGTTGAGCCGGCGCGCCCGTTCGTAGATCGCGCCCCCTTCGAACCCTTCGGGCACCGCGATCAGCAGTGAGCTCGCCCGGTCGATGCCCGCCGCCGCCAGCACGCGGGGTTCGACAGCGTCGCCACGTACGACTTCAAAGCCGGCCGCTTCGGCTTCGCCAAGTCGCTCGACGTCGCTCTCGATGATGACGCAGGCCTGTTCGCGCGCGCGCA
>JBEVMZ010000154.1:0-9826 GCA_040508335.1 Sphingobium sp. | reverse complement strand
CGATCGCGGCTTCCCGTTCGCGCGCATCGGCCTGCCAGACATCCGGCTCGATGCCGAGCGGGATCACGACGCAGCGCGCGGATAGTGGGAGGTCGCGCGATACCGCCTTGTTCTTATGCGACGTCACGACCACCGCTGCTGCCCGTCTCACGAGCGCGTGATACAGCCAAAGCGCGATCGGGCGCAAAATGCGCCGCCCGTGAATATCCATATGGTGGAAGATGACGAGCTTCGCCTTCTCCCGAAAAAACAGGTAGCGCAGAAGCAGGAAAAAGGACGCGAACACGTTGGGCGCGTGGAAATATATGACGTCCCACTGACCACGAAAGATATGGGCCGCATAGGTCAGGCTAAGCGGCTGCGCGCATAAAGTCGCCACGACCCCGCACCTGACGATCTCGACGCCGTCCCCACATTCGTGGGCGTTTCCAGGCGCGTGGTTGAACACCAGCGCGCTTGTCGCGTGGTGCGCGCCCAGCGCCTCGCTGATCAGTCGGCTGCTCTCTTCGATGCCGCCATGCGCCGGCGGATAATATTTGCCGACCACCAATATTCGCGCCAACGGCCACCCCCGCCCCTTGCCCCTTGCCCCTTGCCCCGGGCGGAACCTATCGCAGGCGTTCGGAGGGGTCCATGGCCCGAATACATATATTACGCACCATCCGTTGGCGCTGATCGCCGGCCGGCCGCGATACGCATGCCAAGCCTGCAACCCGCATCCGGCAAAAAGTATCGACGCGTGAACTAAGTCCTTGCACGATGATATGTTGTTACGTACCACGCGCCAGCTTTCCAGAATATCGCAAAGGGTCACCCTTGAAAAATCGCCATCATCTGCTCTGCGCCGCATCGCTCGCGGCTATCCTGCCTGGCCTCGCCCATGCGCAGGCGGGCGGGCATCAGCAGGGCGCAATCATCGTCACCGCCGCGCCGCTGGACCAGACCGCCGACCAGACCGCGACCCCGGTCGTGACGTTGACGGGCGAAGAGCTGGTGCACCGCCGCGCCGCCACGCTGGGCGAAACGCTCGCCGGTCAGCCCGGTATCAATTTCGAGAATTTCGGCGGCGGCGCGACCCGCCCGATCATCCGCGGGCAATCTTCGCCCCGCGTACAGGTGCTGAGCGACAGCGCCAATGTGCAGGACGCCTCGGCCATCTCGCCCGATCACAATGTCACGGGCGAGCCGCTGCTGCTGCGCGGGATCGAGGTACTGCGCGGCCCAGCGAGCCTGCTGTACGGCAGCGGGGCGATCGGCGGCGCGGTCAACCTGCTCGATGAAAAGGTGCCGACCGTCATTCCCGAAGGTGGCATTTCCGGCGCGGCGGAAGGACGCTTGGGCACGGGCGACGACGAGCGCAGCCTGGTGGGCGGCGCGACCGTCGGCTTCGGATCGCTCGCGCTCCGCGTCGAAGGCGTCGATCGCCGCTCGGACGATTATCGCGTGCCCGGTGCGTTCGGGGAAGACCGCGTTCATGGGTCCTATAATGACAGCTCGACCGTCAGCGTTGGCGGCTCGTGGATCGGACCGGACGGTTACCTGGGCGTCGCCTATACCCGCCAGCGCAACGACTATGGCGTGCCGGGCCACAATCATGATTATGAAAGCTGCCACCCCCACGGCATCAGCCTGCATTGCGGCGGGCATGGCGACGGTGATGACGGCCATGATCACGACCATGATCACGACCATGATCATGATCATGATCACGACCATGAGGAAGTGCCGTTCGTAAGATTGCGCAGCAACCGCTTCGACATCCGCAGCGATTATCGCAATGTCATTCCGGCGCTCGAAAAGGTCCGCTTCCGCCTGTCCTTCACCGACTATGTGCATGACGAGATCGAAGACGGCGCGGCGGAAAATACGTTCCGCAACAAGGCCTACGACATGCGCGTCGAATTGACCCATGCGCCGATCGGGCTTTTGCGCGGCACCTTCGGCTTGCAACAGAGTGGCAGCCGGTTCCAGGCGATAAGCGGCGGCACCACCGCGACGCTCGATACCGACACGTCCAACACCGCCATCTTCCTCATGGAGACGCTCGATCTTGGCAATGTCCGGCTGGAAGCGGCGGCGCGGCAGGAATGGCAGACGGTCACGCCGGCCATCGCCCGTTACCCGTCCATCCGGCACAAGCCCTTCTCGGCCTCTGCGGCGGCGATCTGGAGCTTCGGCGACGATTATTCGCTGGCGCTGTCGCTGGCGCATACCGAGCGCGCCCCTTCGGTTCAGGAGCTCTATGCTTACGGCCTGCACTTGGCGACCAACACCTATGAGATCGGCATCGTCAGCGGCAACAGCCGTCTTGCCGGCCAGGTGTCGGAGGAGGAGGAAAGATCCAACTCGGTCAATCTGACGCTGCGCAAGACGGCCGGGCCGACGACCTTCACCATCGGCGCCTATCATCAGGACTTCGGCAATTATATTTTCGCCCAGACGCTCGACCAGTTCGAGGATTTCCGCCTCATCCGCTATGCCGGGGCGGAGGCGACCTTCACCGGCATCGACGGCGAAGTACGCCATGCCTTCAACGAACAGTTCGCCGTGTCGCTATTTGGCGACTATGTGCGCGCCAAGCTCAAAAATGGCGGCGGCGACCTGCCGCGCATTCCTGCCGGACGGCTGGGAGGGCGCGCCGACGCGCATGTCGGCCCCTTTACCGCGGACGCCGAATATTATCATGTCTTCGAACAGAACCGGGTCGCCGATTTCGAAACGCGGACGCCCGGCTACGACATGGTGAACGCGACGCTGGCCTATCGGCTCGACCTGGGCGACAAGCGGAGCGCCGAGCTGTTCGTGCGGGGCACGAACCTCACCAACGAGCTGGCGTTCAACCATACGTCCTTCATCAAGAACTTTTCCCCGTTGCGTGGCCGCAATTTCGTTTTCGGCCTCAGGGGGACCTTCTGAAGCAAGGCCGGCTTCCATCGGAACGGCTGTCTGCGCCGTTCCGACATATCGAGGATCTCCAGGGCGAACGGCCCTGGGGATCCTTTCTCGATGCCGGTACGGGGACCAATTCGATCGGTTGGGTATCCGGCCTGCCAACCGATCGCTGGGTCGCCGTTTCGGGAGCGACCGCCCATGCCGTTCAGGTCCGGGATGCGTCCGACCAGGTGCGCAGACGGCAGGACCGGATCATCGTCGGCAATTGGGCGGATCCGCAGCTTCTTGCCGGTGAAAGGTTCGACACCGTGCTGGCCGACTATCTCGTTGGTGCGGTGGAAGGCTTCGCGCCTTATTTCCAGGCGCGCCTGTTTCGACGATTGCGCGCGCTTACAGGTGGCAGGCTCTACCTCGTTGGGCTCGAACCCTATGTAACGCTCGCCTCCGACACCGCCGCCGGCCGCATGATATGGGAAATCGGGCGCTTCCGCGATGCCGTGCTGCTTCACGCGGGCGACCTGGTCTATCGCGAATTTCCATCGGAATGGGTGCTGGAGCAACTCACCGCCGCCCGCTTCCGCGTCACTGCCGTCCACCATTTCCCGATCCGGTACGGAGCGCGCTTTATCGACAGCCAGATCGACATGTGCGCCTCGCGATCGGCCAGGCTGAACGACCGCACCCTCGCCGATGCACTGCACGCGCGGGGTGAAGCCCTGCGCCACGAAGCACTCGCTCTAGCTTCCCGCGAAGGCGGTGTGCGCCATGGTTTCGACTATGTGATCGCTGCCGAACCTTGCTGACGGCCTATCGCGCCTACCGCTACCCTGCGGAGGCCATCGGCGTCGGCCAGATTGAAAATGGTGCTGCCGGTGAGGATTGAACTCACGACCTCAGCCTTACCAAGGATGCGCTCTACCACTGAGCTACGGCAGCACTATTTCATCCGCACGGCGCGTCTCGTGCCGTGGGAGCCGGGCCTATGACGGCGATGCCTAGGCTTGTCAAGACGACTTGCGGCCGGCCCCGCGATTGGATTAGGCACAAGACCATGACTTCGCAGGATGACGAACGCGCCCGGCGGCTGGCCCAGGCGCTGCGCGACAATCTGCGCCGCCGCAAGGCGCAGGTGCGCGCCGCGACGGCGGACGCGGCACCTGTGGATGAACCTGCCCCGCCGCCGTCCGACAAGGACTAAAGCGGGGCGCAGGCAACTTCCAGCCAGATGCGCGCCGCATCGTCGAGCTGCGGTCCGATCAGTGCCGATACCTTGGCATGATAGGCGTCGATCCAGCCGCGTTCGCCTGCGTCCAGTAGATCGGTCGCGATCAGGTTGCGGTCGATCGGCGCAAAGGTCAGCGTCTCGAACCCGAGCATCTCCCGCTCCGCGCCCGGCACATCGCGCTGTTCGACCAGCACGAGATTTTCGATGCGGATGCCATATTCGCCCGCCTTATAATATCCTGGCTCATTCGACAGGATCATGCCCGCCTGCAACGGCTCGTCCCCGCCGCCATAGGTGGCGATCCGTTGCGGGCCTTCATGGACCGACAGGAAGCTGCCGACGCCATGGCCGGTGCCATGGGCATAATCGAGTCCCTGCGCCCAGAGATATTGCCGCGCCAATATGTCGAGCTGGCTGCCGCGCGTCCCCTGCGGGAACGTCGCGCGAGCGAGCGCAACATGGCCTTTGAGGACGAGCGTGAAGCGCTGCCGCATTTCCGGCGTCGGCGTGCCGATCGCTAGGGTGCGGGTGACGTCTGTGGTGCCGTCGCGATACTGTCCGCCTGAATCGACCAGATAGAGGCTGTCGGGCGCGATGGGGCGGTTGGTCGCCTCGGCCGCGCGATAATGGACCACTGCGCCGTTGGGACCCGACCCGCTGATCGTATCGAAGGACAGGTCCTGCAACTGCCCACCCTCACGCCGGAATGCCTCCAGCCGGGCCGCCGCGCTCAGTTCGTCCTGCGTCCCCTTTGGCCCTTCGACCGACAGCCAGTGCAGGAAGCGGCAGAGCGCCGCGCAGTCGCGCGCCTGCGCCGCCTTATGCCCGGCAATCTCCACAAGGTTCTTGATCGCCTTGGGTAACGCGGCGGGATCGCGCGCGGTCAGTATCGTCGCGCCACCCGCCGACAGCCGCTCGAAAATGGCCGCCACCGCCCGTTCCGGGTCGGCCGCGACCAGTCTCCCAGCCAGCGCGCCCAGCGCATCGGCGAAGTCGGCGCGGTCGTGCACGCGCACCGCATTGCCCAGATGCTGGATCACGTCCCCGTCTACCTTTTCGGGCGCGACATAGAGGTCGGCGGTCGCATCGGCGTGGACGATGGCATAGGCCAGTGCGACGGGGGTGCGATCGACGTCCCGTCCACGGACGTTGAAGGTCCAGGCGATCGAATCAAGCGCCGAGAGCACCACAGCGTCCGCTTTGCGCTCCGCCAGCCAGTCGGCGATCCCTTGCCGCTTGTCGGCGGCGCTGCGGCCGGCATGGCGCTCTTCATGCACCTGCACCGTCCCGTCGCTCGGCGCTGGGCGGTCGGTCCAGATCGCGTCCACCGGATTGCACTCGACAGCGACCAGCACGCCGCCCGTGGCCGCCAGCGCCTCGCCGGCCTGCCGCACCCAGTCGCGCGTATGCAGCCAGGGGTCATAGCCGATCCGCGCGCCAGCCCCTGCATGCGCCTTCAGCCAAAGCGCAGGAGACGTCTGCGGCACGCTTTCGAATTGCCAATGCGCTCCGTCGACCTGCTCGCGCACTTGCAGCGTATAGCGGCCGTCGGTGAAGATCGCCGCCTCGTGCGCCAGCACCACCGCGCTCCCCGCCGACCCCTGAAAACCCGTCAGCCAGGCGAGCCGCTGCGCATAGGCGCCGACATATTCGCTCATATGCTCGTCGGTCAGCGGCACGACGAACCCGTCCAGCCCCTGTGCCGCCAGCTCTCCGCGCAGGGCTTTCAAACGGTCAGCATAGCTTGGCATCACATTTCCCAAAGATAAGCACGCCCCCTTGCGCAGGGGCCAAGGGCGACAACATAAGGCGGCAAGCCCGCTTCTGCCAACATACAGGACCCTTAATGACGCTTATGTCGACCGCCGCCTCGTCCTCCCCCCCGGTCGCGGCACGCCGCGCGCACAGCGTCACGCATCATGGGCAGACCCTCGAAGACGCTTATGCCTGGCTGCGCGACCCTGGTTATCCCGAGGTCAAGGACGCCGACATCCTGTCCTATCTCGATGCGGAAAATCGCTGGTTCGAAGGCGCGATGGCACCGCTCAAACCGCTGACCGACACGCTGTTCACCGAGATGAAGGGGCGGATCAAGGAAGATGACCGCTCGGTCCCGCAGAAGGACGGGGATTACGTCTATTGGCGGGCGTTCGAAATCGGGGCGCAATATCGCAAATGGTATCGCCGCCCGGTCGCTGGCGGCGCGGACCAGCTAATCCTCGACGAGCCGGCGCTGGCGCAAGGCCACGACTATTTTCGCCTGGGCGCAATGTCGGTCAGCCCGGACGGCAAGCTGCTCGCCTATGCCATCGACACCGACGGGTCGGAACGGTTCGAGGCGCGGATCAAGAATCTCGAAACCGGCGAAATCTTGCCCGAAATCATTCCCGACACGCTGTCCTCGCTTGTCTGGACCAGCGATTCCAAGGGCCTGCTCTACGGCCTCGCCAACGACAATTGGCGCACCGACAATGCCCGCCTGCATCGCCTCGGCACCCCGGTCGAGGAGGATGTCGAGCTCTTCCACGAAGCGGACGAAGGCTTCCGCGTCTCGATCGGTCTTACTTCCTCTGAAAAATGGATCGTCATCGCGACCGGCGACCATGTGACGACCGAGGCGTGGCTGCTGCCCGCCGACAATCCGACCGCAACGCCGCTGCTCGTATCGGCGCGCAAGCCGGGCCGCGAATATGATGTCGATGAGCATGAAGGCACGCTCTACATCCGCACCAACGATGCCCATCCCAATTTCCGACTGGTCAAAGCGACGCTCGACGCGCCTGATAAGTGGGAGGAAGTGATCGCCCCTAATGATCATTTCTACCTGACCGACTTCACCCTCTTCAAACGCTTTTACGTGACAGAGGGGCGGCAGGACGGGCTCGACCAGATCGAACTGCGCGACTACGCGACGCATGCTGCCAAGCGACTTTCGTTCCCGGAGGCAAGCTATTCGGCCAGTCTCGACGACAATCCGGAATATGACGTGACGAAGCTGCGCATCGGCTATGAATCGATGGTCACGCCCGACACCGTCTACGACTATCATCTGGGCAGCGAGGAGACGGAGGTCCTCAAGGTCCAGGAAATCCCCTCAGGCTATGATGCCGACCGCTACACGACCGAGCGACTGATGATCACGGCCCGCGACGGGACGCAGATCCCGGTGTCGGTCGTCCATGCCAAGGACACGCCCCGCGACGGCAGCGCGCCGCTCCACCTCTATGGCTATGGCGCCTATGGCATCGCGATGGAGCCGGGCTTTTCGACGGCACGTCTGTCCCTGCTCGATCGCGGCTTCGTCTTCGCGCTCGCCCATATTCGCGGCGGCGACGATCTGGGCCAGCAATGGTATCTCGACGGCAAGCTCGACAAGCGTGCGAACACATTCAACGACTTCGTCGACGTGGCCAAGGGGCTGATCGACCTGGGCTATACGGCGAAGGGCCGGATCGGCATTTCGGGCGGATCGGCGGGCGGTGAGCTGATGGGAGCTGTCATCAATTCCGATCCCGACCTGTGGGGCGCGGTCGTGGCGCATGTGCCCTTCGTCGACGTGCTCAACACCATGCTGGACGAAAGCTTGCCGCTGACGCCGGGCGAATGGCCCGAATGGGGCAATCCGATCGAGGACGAGGCCGCGTTCCGCACCATCGCCGCCTATGACCCCTATGGCAATGTAAAGGCGCAGGCCTATCCGCCGCTGATGGTGACGGCGGGGCTCAACGACCCGCGCGTAACCTATTGGGAGCCGGCGAAATGGGTCGCCAAACTCCGCGCGACCCGCACAAACGACGCGCCGCTGCTGCTCAAGACCAACATGGGTGCCGGCCATGGCGGCAAGTCCGGGCGTTTCGAAAGCCTGCACGAGACCGCCGAGGAGTTCGCGTTTCTCCTTTGGCAGCTGGGCGTGGAAACGCCGTAATGGCGTCCGACTACAGCACGACCCTGACCGCACGACCGGACCATATCGACATTATGGGCCATGTGAACAATGCGGTCTGGGTGCAGTGGATGGAGCAGGTGGCGACCGAACATTGGATGCGCGACGCGTCGCCGGCGCATGTGGAAGCCTATCTATGGGTCGTGACCCGGCACGAGATTGACTATCGCGGCAATGTGCAGGCCGGGGAAAGCGTCACGGCCAAAACATGGATTCCCCATGGCCCACGGGGCGCACGCTTCGACCGCATGATGGAATTTGTGGGATCTGACGGAAAAGTTAAAGTCGCCGCCAAGTCGACATGGGCGATCATCGACAAGGCGACAAGTCGTATTCTGCGCGTGCCCGCAGATGTTGCAGAGCGCTTCCTGAACGTAGGATAAAGGAACCTCTGTCGCCACAGGCACGTTTCTCCGCCCGTCATATAGAGTGGCAGGAGAAGAACATGCGTACATTTGGAACAGCCCTTCGCGGCATGGTTGCGGCTTCGGCTCTGCTACTGACCGCTGGCCCCGCCTTTGCCGGCGACGAGGAGCGCGCCCTGGCGGCGATCGCCCAGGCGCAGGGCAAGATCAGCGCGGCTAGCCGCCTTGCCGCCACTCCGACCTCCCCCGAATTGCTCGCTAAGGCGCAGGCCTCGCTTCGCCTGGCGCAGGAAAGCTACAAGAGCGGCAAGGAACAGGCCGCGATCAAGTCCGCCGTCGAGGCGCAGCAATTTGCCGACACGATGATCGGTGAAAGCCAGCGGCAGGCCAGCGCCGACGCGCAGGTCAATGCATCGACCGCCGCAACCGCGCAACAGGACGCCGCAACCGCCAACGCCCGCGCGACCGCCGCCGAGCAGGCAGCTGCCTCGGCCGCCGCCGATGCCCGCGCCGCGCGCGCGGCTGCCGCGACCTCGACCACGGTCACGACCGAAACGGTCAAGGCGCCCGCGACCGCGCGCAAGACCAGCGCCACCCAGCGCAAGGTCGTGCGCAAGACGACGGCCGCAGCGCCCGCCGCGACCGTGACCGAGCGCACGACGACGACCGTCACCAACTGAGCAATAGGGCCGAGGGGGCGGGCGATGCCTGCCCCCTCGCCGCCTCAGAGGATATCGTCCGCCTGCGCCATCGCGCGCGGCAGATCTATTGGCATATCCTCGTCAGGATCGAGCCGTTCGTTCGCCTGCCGCGTCCACATCAGCGCATAGAGCCCGTCGGCGCGGACCAGGTCGGCATGGCGCCCCCGCTCGACGATTCGGCCCTTGTCGAGCACGATGATTTCGTCGGCATCGACCACCGTCGAAAGGCGATGCGCCACCACCAGCGTCGTGCGCTGCCGGCTGATCGCTCGTAGCACCGTCTGGATTTCGGTTTCCGTCCGGCTATCGAGCGCGCTCGTCGCCTCGTCCAGCACCAGCACCGGCGGGTCCTTGAGCAATGTCCGAGCGATCGCCACGCGCTGCTTCTCGCCGCCCGACAGTTTGAGGCCGCGCTCGCCGACCCGCGTCTCATAGCCCAGCGGCAGGGTCAGAATGAAATCGTGGATGGAAGCGGACTTCGCAGCCGCCTCGATTTCCGCCTGGGTCGCGTCCTCGCGACCATAGGCGATGTTATAGCCGATCGTGTCGTTGAACAGCACCATGTCCTGCGGCACGATGCCTATCGCCCGGCGTAGCGACGCCTGGGCCACCGCCGATATATCCTCGCCGTCTATGGTGACGCAGCCCGACTGGATGTCGTAGAAACGGAAGAGGATGCGCGCGATCGTCGACTTGCCCG
>JBEVMZ010000129.1:0-2814 GCA_040508335.1 Sphingobium sp. | reverse complement strand
CTGAACCCAACCACGCGCGAACGGCGCAATGTCGATCATGTCGCTGCGCGCGGCATCGAACTGACCGCCATAGCCCGCGCGGGCGACGTCAGCCTGACCGCGTCCTACGCCTATAGCCATAGCCGCGTGCACGCGCCCGGCACCGCCTTTGACGGCTTTGCCCCCGCCCAAAGCCCCCGCCACGCTGCCAGCACGACGCTTGGCTGGGCGCCCGCGCAGGGACCATCGCTCACCGCGACCCTGCGCTATGTTTCGCGGCAATTTGAGGATGATCTCCAGTCCGATATTTTGCCCGCCGCACTGACGCTCGACGCGACCGCGCAACTGCCGCTGGGCAACGGCGTCACGCTGACGACGCGCGGCGAAAATCTGTTCGACGAACGCGTGGTGACTCGCAATGCGGGCGGGTCGATCGACCTCGGCACGCCGCGCACGTTGTGGATCGGCCTGCGCATCGCGCGCTGAAGAGAGGCCCCTTGCCCCAAGCAGGGCCGCGCGATACCGCTGCCGGCCATGTCCGTCATGCCCGCCTCCCGACGCAAAGCGGCTATCGCCTTCATCCTGGTGACGGCGCTGCTCGACGTCATGTCGATGGGCATCATCATCCCGGTGCTGCCGCAATTGATCGAGACGCTTTCGGGCAAGACCAGCGCGGCGGGCCTGTGGAACGGCTTGTTCGTCGCGCTCTGGGCGGCGATGCAGTTTCTGTGCTCGCCGGTCATCGGGTCGCTGTCAGACCATTTCGGCCGCCGTCCCGTCATCCTCGTGTCGATCGCCGGGCTGGCGCTGGATTTCGTGCTGATGGCGCTTGCTCCCAACCTCTGGTGGCTGGCGGTCGGGCGCATCCTGGCCGGCATCACCTCGTCCAGCTTCACCTCGACCTTTGCCTATATGGCCGACATCACCCCGCCAGAAGAGCGCGCGCGTGGCTATGGTTTGATCGGCGCGGCGTTCAGCGCGGGATTCGTGGCTGGTCCGCTTTTGGGAGGTGTACTGGGCGAGATATCGCCGCGCGCGCCTTTCTGGGCGGCAGCGGCGCTGTCGGGTCTCGCCTTTCTTTACGGCCTGTTCGTTCTGCCTGAGTCGCTTATCCCCGAAAAGCGCATGCGCTTCGCCTGGCGCCGCGCCAATCCGTTCGGTGCGCTGCGGCTGCTTCGTTCTAATCCGGAACTCTCCAGCCTCGCGGTCTGCAACTTCCTGCTCTATTTCGCCCATCACCTGTTTTCGGCGGTTTTCGTCCTCTACGCGGGCGACCGCTATGGCTGGGGGGCGTGGCAGGTCGGCACGTTGCTTGCCCTCGTCGGTGTGCTCGACATGATCGTGCAAGGTATGATCGTCGGCAAGGTCGTCGACCAACTGGGCGACCGCAGGACGATGGTCGTCGGCCTGATCTTCGGCGCGATCGGCATTGCCGCAATGGGTCTTGCGCCCACCGGCTGGCTGTTCATCGCCGCGATGCTGCCCAATGCGCTCTGGGGCCTTGCCATGCCGACCATCCAGTCGCTGATGACGCAGCGCGTGTCGGAACAGGAACAGGGCCAGCTTCAAGGCGCGAACAACAGCGTCGGCGCGATCGCCGGCATCCTGTCACCGCTCTTCTTCGGCGGCGTCTATTCGCTGTCCGTGGGCGCAAGCCCCACCCTGCCCTTCATCGGCAGCGCCTTTCTCATCGCCGCGCTCGTCCTTGCCGGCGCAGCGGTCATCGGCGCACGCGCGGGCGCCACGCAACTGGACAAGGCGGGCGACGCGCACTAACCGGGCGCGAATTCTTCTTCGCTGTTTCAGACCCAAGCAAAGGCGACACGCTCATGACGCTGCCCCTTCAGGATTCCATCCTCATCGTGGATTTCGGCAGCCAGGTGACGCAGCTCATCGCCCGCCGCGTCCGCGAGGCTGGCGTTTATTCCGAAATCGCCCCCTTCAACGCCGCGCAGGCCGCGTTCGAGCGGCTCCAGCCCAAGGGCATCATTCTGTCGGGTGGCCCATCCTCTGTCATGTGGGACGACAGCCCGCGCGCGCCGCAGCATTTCTTCGACGCTGGCGTGCCGATCCTTGGCATCTGCTACGGCCAGCAGACGATGATGCACCAACTGGGCGGCGAGGTTCAAGGCGGCGAAAGTGGCGAGTTCGGCCGCGCCTTCATCGAGGTGAAGCGCAGCTGCGCGCTGTTCGACGGTCTGTGGGAAGAGGGCGAAAAGCATCAGGTCTGGATGAGCCATGGCGACAAGGTGACGCGCCTCGCCCCCGGCTTCGAGGTCGTGGCCGTCAGCGAAGGCGCGCCCTACGCCATCACCGCCAACGAGCAGAAGCGCTTCTACGCCACCCAATTCCATCCCGAAGTCGTCCACACGCCCGATGGCGCGAAGCTGCTCGCCAATTTCGTGCGCCATGTCTGCGGCCTTGCCGGCGACTGGACGATGGCCGAATTCCGCGAAGCCAAGATCGCCGACATCCGCGCGCAAGTAGGCGACGGTCGCGTCATCTGCGGCCTATCGGGCGGCGTCGACAGCGCGGTGGCCGCCGTCCTCATCCATGAGGCGATCGGCGACCAGCTGACCTGCGTCTTCGTCGACCATGGCCTGATGCGTCTGGGTGAGGCCGAACAGGTGGTCAGCCTCTTCCGCGAACATTATGGCATCAAGCTGGTCCATGCCAATGCCGAGGACCGTTTCCTTGGCGGCCTGGCCGGCCTCACCGACCCGGAAAAGAAGCGCAAGTTCATCGGCGGCGAGTTCATCGCCTTGTTCGAAGAAGAAGCCGCCAAAGTCGGCGGCGCCGATTTCCTGGCGCAAGGCACGCTCTATCCCGATGTCA
>JBEVMZ010000123.1:0-17526 GCA_040508335.1 Sphingobium sp. | reverse complement strand
GGCCGGCGCGATTCCTCCAGATCGTCGAGCGACACGCGGATCGGGACCGCCACGCCTTCACCGCAAATGATGCATTCTCGGTTGCGCAGCGCTGGGATCGAATCGAGAAAACCGCGCGCGCCTTCGGGCATCGCTGCCTTCACGAAAGCCTGGTCGCGGTCGTTGTTGAGCCGCATCGCGATGATCGTGCCGCATTGCGACAGCACGCCTTCGGCAAGGTCGGAGGGCCGCTGCGTGATGAGGCCGAGGCTGACGCCATATTTGCGCCCCTCCTTGGCGATCCGCTCGAGGATGCGGCGCACTGCCTGTCCGCCGCCGCTGTCGTTGCTGGGGATGTAGCGGTGCGCCTCTTCGCAGACGAGCAGGATCGGCCGCTGCGGCTCATCCCGCGCCCAGATCGCATAGTCGAAGACGAGGCGGGAGAGGACCGAGACAACCGTCGCCGTAATGTCGGAGGGCATGGCGGACACATCGATGATGGAGATCGGCTTGCCATCGGCGGGCAGGCGGAAAATCTTGGCAAGGAAGGCCTGCATCGTGTCCGCGACGAGCATACCGGAGAACATGAAGCTGTAGCGCGGATCGGCCTTGATCTCGTCGATCTTCGACCGGATGCGCATGTAGGGCAGGGTGCCGGTGCCTTTCTCGAGCTTGCCCATCTCATTCTGAAGGATGGTGGTGAGGTCAGACAACAGATAGGGCACGGGTGAATCGACCGTCAGCCGGCCGATGCTTTCGGCGAGACGATTCTTCATCCGGGCGGCGAGCAGGCATTTGGCCAGAATGTCGCAATCGACGGTGCGCTCGCCCCCTTCGGACGTGACGAATACCTCGCAATGCTCCTCGAAATTCATCAGCCAATATGGGAGCGCGAGGTTGCCGATATCGTAGACCGCGCCATTCTGCGAAAAGGCCGCGCCATATTCGCCATGTGGGTCGATCATCACGATATGCCCCTGCGGCGACATGTCGCAGATGCGGTGGAGGATGAGCGCGGCGCTGGTGGACTTGCCGGTGCCGGTCGACCCCAGCAGTGCGAAATGCTTGCCCAGCAGCGCGTCGACATAGAGCGCGGCGCGTGTGTCGGTGGTCGGATAGACTGTGCCGATCTGCACATGTGCGCGGTCGTCCGCTGCGTAGATTTGCCGCATTTCGGCGCTGGAAAGCGGGTAAATCTCCGTCCCGGGCGTCGGATAGCGGGTGACGCCGCGACGGAAGCGGTGGATGCGCCCTGTCAGCTTTTCCTCGTCGCCCTCGCCCAGAAAGTCGATGTCGGCGATGATGCTTTGGGCATTGTCGCGATCGAGCGCGAGCGAACGAATATTCGCCACCAGCCAGAATGCGCCCACGCGCATCTTGACCTGCGCGCCGACCTGACCCGCCATGGCGAGGCAGGGGTCGTCCTCTTGCCCCATTACGGCAAGGCTGGCCGCGTCGATCAATATCTGTGAGCTGGAACCGGCGACCTGGATCACCATGCCGATCGCCGCCGCCAACAGCGGTTGAGGCGCGCTCGCCTGACTGAAACTATGCGCGCCCGGCATATGGGTCATGAGCCTTCGTCGTCCCTGGCCGGCGGATTTCCGGCGCACGAGGTCGTTCTAGGCGGGATTGGTAAAGATTGACTTATGCACGGCCAAAAGGGTTAAGCGCTTGTGAGGGATGCTCCGATACGGAGCGAATGGCTGCTGGCGGCTATTCGCTCCATTTGCATCGCGCCGACGAAGGATGACTGCTTGCCCGATATGATCCCGGCCTCGATAGCGCGCCGATCCGACGCGATCTCCATCGCGCGGGTTATTTGCATCGTGGGCGTCGTCTATGTCCATGCCTGGACCGGACGGGGCGGCGCCGATCTCGACGCGCTGCGCACGACGGGGCAGGAAGTGCTGCGCTGGGTGCTGATGGAGATTTTCGGGCGCAGCGCGGTGCCGCTGCTCGGCTTCATTTCCGGTTGGCTGGTGAGCGGTTCGCGGCGCACGCGCGACTGGCGCGACCATGTGGGCCGCAAGGCCCGCACCATATTGTTGCCGATGGCCCTGTGGAACATCCTCGCGATCCTGCTCGTCTCAGGCGCCTCGCGCTTCGGCACGCTGGCCGCGCCGCAGCCACATTCGCTCATATGGCTGGCGCAGGAATTGTTCATTCTGACCCGCAATCCCCACATCAATGTGCAGATGCCGTTCCTGCGCGACCTGTTCCTGTGCATGCTGGCAGCGCCCTTGCTGGTACGTGCGCCGGGCTGGCTCTTATGGCTGGTGGTGCTCGCGGCGGGCAGCGCGCATATCGGGGGATATGGGCCGCCGATCCTGATGCGGGCGTCGATCCTCTTCTTCTTTGCGCTTGGCATGCTGGCGCAGCGGGGCGCGGTCGAGCGGCGGGTGGCGGCATGGCCGATGATGGCGGCAGCGCTGCCCTTTGCGCTGCTGACGCTGGCCCAGTTGATCGCGACGCTGCGGCCCGACATCATGCTTGCGCCTGTCGTTGCTGCGAGCCTGGATCTTGCGCTGCGGGTCAGCGCGGCGTTGTTTTTCTGGCGGCTCGCCTGGGCGCTGGCAGGGACGAACGCGCGGGAGACACTTTTGCGCCTCGAACCCTATGTCTTCTTCCTATTCTGCGCCCACCTCATCCTGATCTGGCTGTTCGGACCCGTGCTGGGTCTAGCCTTTGGGAGGCTCGGCGAGCCGCTCTACCCTCTCTATCTGCTGATCCAGCCCGCGCTGGTGCTGGTCGCCGTCATCGGGATCGCGCGGCTGCTGACGCGGATCGCGCCGCGCACCGCCGGCATATTGAGCGGAGGCCGGCTGAAGCCGGCGTGAGGCGTCAGGCGGCTTCGCGCACGCCCACTGCCTGCGCCGCCGCCGCGCCGATCGCTATGCTCCGCTTGCGGGCGTTGAGATCGTAAATCTGACCGGTCAGGATCAGCTCGTCGACCTGCGTGCGGTCGAGGAAGGCCGCAAGGGAACGCTCGACATCCGCCTGCGTGCCGATTGCGGATACGCTGAGCACATCGTCGAGCATCATGCGCGCCTGGGGCGGCAGGCTATCGAGATAGCCCGCAACAGGGGGCGCAAGCTTGCCGGGCCGGCCGGTCCGCAGGCGGACAAAAGCCTGTTGCATCGATGTCGCGATCAACTGCGCCTCTTGGGCGTCGTCTGCTGCGAAGACGTTGAACCCTGCCGCCACATAGGGGCGCTCCAGTTGCGCGGAAGGCTGAAAGTCGCGGCGGTAGATTGCAATGGCTTCGTCAAGTGCGGCGGGTGCGAAGTGCGAGGCGAAGGCATAGGGCAGGCCCAACGCGGCGGCGAGCTGCGCGCCGTAAAGGCTGGAGCCTAATATCCAGATCGGCACTTGCGCGCCCGCAGCCGGGGTCGCAGTAAAGCCCAACCGTTCGTCCCCGGCAAAATAGGCCTGCAACTCCATCACGTCCCGGGGAAACTGGTCGGGACCGCCGGCGAGCGTGCGCCGCATCGCTTGCGCGACGCGCTGGTCCGAGCCCGGCGCGCGACCGAGGCCCAAATCGATCCGACCAGGGAACAGCGCGTCGAGCGTGCCGAACTGTTCGGCAATGGCTAGCGGCGCGTGGTTGGGCAGCATGATCCCGCCCGCGCCGATGCGGATACGGCTGGTGGCATGTCCCAGATGCGCGAGCACGACCGATGTCGCGGCCGACGCGATCCCGGCCATGCCATGATGCTCCGCGACCCAATAGCGATGATAGCCCAATGACTCTGCATGGGCGGCCAACGATGCCGATTGCGCAAGCGCGGTGGACGCATTGCCCCCTTCGATGACGGGGACGAGGTCGAGCAGAGAATAGCGGGTCATAACCGCCATATGGGGGCATGACCAGTTTCGTTTCAATACCAATATCGGGGCACGACGGATCGTGGTTCAGATCGCGCGGCCGAAACCCTGTTTCGACGGATCGACCTTGCGGCCGAAAGCGACGACGCGGCGCGGGGGAGGCGGCGCGAAATCCTCTTCGAGCAGCGCCATCGTCTGACTGAAGCAGGGACGCAGCGCCACGATCGTTTCGATCAGTTCCTCGGGGCTCTGATGCGATTCGATGCACCGTCGCGCGATCCTCTCAATCTCTTCGGCGATGGCGGACAGGCGATGCGCGCCAAACTGCGCCGCTTCGCCTTTCAGCGTGTGCGCGGGCGTCACGAGCGCGACAGCAGAGCGGGTGCGAAACGCCTTCTCTACCGCAGCCACGGACTTTTCGCCATCCTCCCGAAAATAGCCGAGAATGCGGGCAAACTGCCCGCCCAGTTCGGCACGCGCGCTTGCAAAGGCGCTCGCGCTAATCAGGTCTATATGCTGATGCGGCACGCAAGCTACTCCCGTCAGGCTTCGCGGGATAAGCGATGAAGGTGAAGCAATGGTAAAATAGGGAGGCGAAACTTCACCGGGACAGCAGAAACAGATGCGCGCCCTTGGCCTCAAAGGTCCAGCCCTGCTCGTGCGCCATGGCGGCCAGTTCCCTGTCGGCGATCGGATCGTCCGCTTCGATCGCCACGGCCTGCGCCGATCGCATCGCCCGCGCGGCGCGAAGCGCGGGCCAGGGGCATTTCATGCCGCGCGCGTCGATCCGCACCGGATCGTCATTTGGTGGCATAGGGGTTTTTCTGGCTCCGCAGCGTCAGGCGCACCGGCACCGCGCCAAAGCCCAGTTCCTTGCGGATGCCGTTCACCAGATAGCGGCGATAGCTTTCGGGCAGGTCGTCGAGCCGATTGCCGAACAGTACGAAGGTCGGCGGGCGCGTCTTGTTCTGCGTGATGTAGCGCAGCTTGATCCGCTTGCCGCCGGGCGCGGGCGGCGGATTGGCCTCCAGCGCGCGTTCGAACCAGCGGTTGAGGATGCCCGTCGATACGCGCTGGCTCCACGACGTGCGGGTTTCGAAGGCGACGTGGATGAGGTCATCCAGCCCTTTGCCGGTCGTCGCCGACACCGTCATGATCGGCACGCCGCGCACCTGCGCCAGACCATCGTCGAGCGCTTTCTTGATGCCCTGATACAAAGCCGAGCCGTGCTCGACCGTGTCCCATTTGTTGAGCGCGATGACGAGTGCGCGCCCTTCCTCCAGCACCTTGTCGGCGATGCGCAGATCCTGCGCTTCAAGCCCGCGCGTGGCGTCGAGCAGCAGGACGACGACTTCGGCGAAATTGACCGCGTTAAGGCCGTCCGACACGGCGAGCTTTTCCAGCTTGTCCTGCACCTTGGCGCGCTTGCGCATGCCCGCCGTGTCGATCAGACGGACGGGGCGCTGGTTGTTTTCCCGATCGACCCACATCCAATCGACGGCGATGCTGTCGCGCGTGATGCCGGCTTCCGGGCCGGTCAGCAGCCGGTTTTCCCCGAGCAGCCGGTTGATGAGCGTCGATTTGCCTGCATTGGGGCGGCCGACGATCGCGAGCTTGAGCGGGGCGGCTTCCTCATCTTCCTCGGTCGCTTCGACTTCTTCCTCTTCCTCCCGCTCGACATGGGGAAGCAACGCCTGGAACAGGTCGGCAAGTCCCTGACCATGTTCGGCGGAAAAAGGGATGGGTTCGCCAAGACCGAGGTTGAACGCCTCCATCACGCCGGCGTCGGTCGCCCGGCCCTCCGCCTTGTTGGCGACGAGCACCACCGGGGCGTCGCTTTCGCGCAGCCAGCGGGCGATTTCCTCGTCCAGCGGGGTGATGCCGGCGCGGGCATCCACCATGAAGAGCGCCAGGTCGCAGCTTTCGACCGCCGCCTGCGTCTGCATCCGCATCCGGCCGGGCAGCGACTGCGGGTCTTCATCCTCATAGCCAGCGGTGTCGATGATCGTGAAATCGAGGCCGAGCAGATGCGCTTCGCCTTCCCGCCGGTCGCGTGTCACGCCAGGCTGGTCGTCGACCAGCGCCAGCCTTTTGCCGACGAGGCGGTTGAAGAGCGTGGACTTGCCCACATTGGGCCGGCCGACGATGGCCACGATGGGCAAAACTGGGGACGCCATGGACTGGCCGATCCTTTTAATAAGCAAAGCTCCCGCGGGGGCGGGCGCCGGTCGTGCAAGGCCGTATGGCCCGACGTCCGGCACCTGCCCCTGCGGGAGCAAGATATGGCCTGTGGCGGCGCTTACCGCAACGCTGTCAGACGGCCATCGTCCGCAAGCAGGTAAAGCATGTTGTTGGCGACGACCGGCGGCAGCGTCATGGGCTTGTTCATGTCGCGCTCGGACTGGACCGTGCCGGTGCCGGGATCGACCAGCACCAAGTCGCCCCGCGTGGAGACGACGATAAGCTGACCCCCGGCCAGCACGGGGCCGGTCCAGCGGATCGGATTGGTCTTCTTCTTTTCCTTGCGGAAGCGCTGAAGCTGGCTGATCCAGCGGACCTTGCCGGTCGCGCGCGCGACGCAGAGCAGCTTTGCATCGCTGGTCACGACGAACACCCATTCGCCCACCACCCAGGGGGAGGAGATGCCAGCAATATTGATTTCCCACAAACGCTGGCCGCTGGTGAGTTCATAAGAGGCCATGCGGCCGCCCTGACCGATGGCGAAGACGCGCCCGCGATCGATCACCGGATTGGCGTCGATATCGGTGAGCGAGGCGACGGCGGTCGAAATGCTGGTGCGCGATAGGGCGTCGCCCCACAGGGTGCGGCCATTTTCGTAGCGATAGGCGGTGAGTTCACCAGAGCTGTAGCCGGCGATCACGGTGCCCTGCCCAGCGGCAGGCGCGGCGACGCCGAACACGCCGGTCGCCTGGAGCGTGCCGCTGTCGGTCCACTGGACTTCCCCGTCGCTCTGGTTGAGCGCGAATATCTGGTTGTCCTGGCTCATGACATAGACATGGCCGTTGGCGAGCGTGGGCGCGCCGCGCAAGGGGCCGCCGGGGCGCTTCTTCCACAGTATCTTGCCATCTGCCGCATTGAGCGCGGCGACATCGCCGACGCCGGTGCTGGCATAGACACGGTCGTCAAGAATGCTGACGCCGCCGCCGAAAAGCGCGCGGCCATTGCCGTCGGACGGCATCGGTGTCTGCCACAGCCGGCTCCCGCTTGCCGCGTCGAAGGCGACGACGTGCGCACCGGCGTCGATGAGGAAGAGCTTGCCATTCGCAATGACGGGCGGTGAGGCCAGCTTCGCTTTGGGTGTGCTCCCCTGCACCGACGTGGTCCAGGCGGTGGCGAGCGATGTGCCGAGCGCCAGATTGCCCATCGTCTTGGTCGGATTGCCGCCCGGCTGCGACCATTGGTCATTGACATAGGGGTCGGGCAGGCTGACCGGCACGCCCGCCAGCGCGGGGTCGATCTCGATCGCCTGCTCGTTGGTGAGGATCGAGACGCGATTGCCGACGACGGGTGTCTTGGGCCCGCCCTTCTTGCCGCCGATGACCCCGCACCCTGCCAGCAGGGCGACCATCGCGCCTAAAGTGATGGCGTGGCGCGTTGCCCTGAATATGCCCATGCTCTGCTGTCCCATCGTGCTTTTCACGCCCCCGCCGGATCGACCGGCGCTTCGACCGCGTCGATCCCCAATAGCCCTGCCATCTGACGGGCGCGTGAACGGATCGTTTCCGGCACCGTCGCGTCCTTTGCCATACCCGCGAACAAGGGGCCGGCAAGATCGGGTTTGCGCATCTTCATATAGGCGATAGCGACGAGTTCGCCGGCGCTGCCGAACCAGGGATTGCCCTCGACCGCCAGCGGCTTCAGGCGATCGACCACCTGCTGGGGCTTGAGGCTTTCAAATTCGAGCGCGGTCTGGCGGATGAGCGCGAGATCCCGATAGGGCTGATCGATGCTCTTGTCCTGCGCAATGGCGGCGAAGGCGGCGGTCGCGGCCTTGTTGTCACCCTTGCGCGAAGCGTCGCCTGCTTTCACCAGCAACGCCACCGCGCGATAGCCCGGCTGGTCGGCCTGCGTCAGCGCGTCGAGCTGCTTTGCGTCCGCTGTTCCGCCGCCGAGCGCGGTCGCGATCACCTTGTCCGCCTGCTCCGACGTTTCCTGCGAGCGGGTTTGGCTGTGATGCTGCCAATAGAGCCAGCCGCCAAAGGCGACGAGCGCGATGACGACGAGCGCCAGCACCAGGCGGCCATAGCGCTGCCAGAAGCCGAGCAGCTGCTCTTCGCGCACCGCTTCATCGACCTCCCGCATGAAGGCTTCGCTATTTTGCGGCGTCAGCGCCACCATCTGTCTCCGGGAAACCGCCTAGAAAGGGCGACCATTAGCGGTCCTTCCCGTCCGCGCAAATCACTTTTTGGGGCGGTAGACCTGATCGTCGGTCGGAAAGCTGCGGTCGCGCACATCGGCGGCGTAGCGCTCGGCCGCTTTGCTGATCGTTTCGGCAATATTGTCAAAGCGTTTCACGAAGCGGGGGACGCGTTCGAACATGCCCAGCATATCCTCCGTCACCAGCACCTGTCCGTCGCAGCGCGCCGACGCGCCGATGCCGATCACCGGCACATCGACACTGTCCGTCACCGCATCGGCCAGTTGCTCCATTACGCCTTCGAGGACCATCGCAAAGGCGCCGGCCTGCGCCACGGCGCGGGCGTCGTCCATGATCTTGGCATGTTCCTGTTGGCTTTTCCCCCTGGCGCCATAGCCGCCCAGCGCATTGACCGCCTGCGGGGTCAGTCCGACATGGGCCATAACCGGAATGCCGCGCGCGGTCAGGAAGGCGATGGTTTCGGCCATGGCCTGCCCGCCCTCCAGCTTGACGGCGGCGCATCCGGTTTCGGCCATCACCCGGCTCGCACTGGCGAAGGCTTGGGCAGGCGACGCTTCATAGCTGCCGAACGGCAGATCGACGAGGACGAGACTATGATAGCTGCCCCGCACGACCGCCGCGCCATGGGCGATCATCATGTCGAGCGTCACGGCCAGGGTCGATGGCAAGCCATAAATCACCTGGCCGAGCGAATCGCCCACCAGCAGCATGTCGCAATGCGGATCGAGCAGTTGTGCCTGCCGCGCGGTGTAGGCGGTCAGCATCACCAGCGGCTCTTGCGTCCGTCCGTCGGCCTTGCGCCGCTGAATGGCGGGCACGGTCAACCGCTTCATCGGCGAAGGGGTGGGATTGGCGCGGCTGGTCGCGGTGTCGAGGGTGAAGGTGGTGGACATGGCCGCGCTTTACCGCAGCGGACCGGGCCAAGCAAATGCCGGCGGGGCAGAACCGGCATCGCTGCCAGCTCGGCCCCGCCGTAAGGGGCCGCGCGGACGGCTGAATGTCCGCGCGGGTGGAGAGATCAGAAGCTGCCCTTGATCGTCACGCCATAGGTGCGCGGGTCACCCGGCTGACCGGCGATCAGGCCGACATTGCTCGGCGCGGTTTGCAGCAATTCGAAATAATTGACATCGAAGGCGTTGCGCACCCAGCCGAAGATGTCGATCCCGCCGCCGCGGAAGCCGCCGCGAAGGTTGGTGAGGGCATAGCCCTTCACATAGGTATAGATCGACGCTGAGGGATTGGACGAGAAGCGCGAGCGGTAATTGCCGTCGACGCCGAAGTAAATTTCGCCATCCTTGCCCAGCAGCGAAACCGGCGTGTTCGCTTCCGCGCCATAGGAGAGCGACCATTTGGACACGCCCGGAAGCACTTCGCCCGAAATGTCGCAATTCGCCGGGCTGTAGGAGGGGCTGGTCGCGGTTCCCGGCCGGCCGGCGGGGCTGGCTGGATTGGCGGCCGTTGCGGTCGTGCCGCCGGACAGCTCGGGCGGGCAGGGAGCGTCTACGAACTTCTTATATTTGGCGTCGGTATAGGCGCCGTTGACATAGGCGTTGAAGCGCTCGCTCGGGCGGACGGAGAAATCGGCCTCGATCCCCTGCGAGCGAACCTTGCCGGCGTTGGCGAGATAACCGCGGAGCACGCCGAGCTGGCCGTTGGTGACGGTCGCCTGATAATTTTTGATGTCGGTGCGGAAGGCTGTCAGGTTGAAGATCGCGCGGCGGTCCCAGAACTGCGTCTTGATGCCCGCTTCGAAATGATTGACCGATTCAGGCTTGATGTCGGTCGCGATCGGTTCGCCGGCCGCATTGGTGGGCAGGCCGTTCTGGTTGATGCCGAAGGTCTTGAAGCTCTTGGCATAGGTTGCGTAGACGAGGATGTCCTGCGCGATCTTGTAGTTGACGTTGAGGTCGTAGGTGAAGTTCCACGCGCTGTCGGACGGCGCGCTTTCCTGGGGCGAGAAGATGCCGCACTGGGCCGCGCCGACCGAGCCTGCGGGCTGCGGGCAGGTCAGCGTCGCGCCGGTGCCGGTGGTGACGTCGCGGCGATAATAGCCGGACTTTTTGTCATAGTTCAGGCGAGCGCCCGGCTGGATGGTGAGCGCGTCGGTCACTTTCCAGCTCACCTGGCCGAACAGTGCGGCGCTGGTGGACTTTAGCCACTGGGTGTTGCGGGCAGTCAGGCCCTCCAGCACTTCGGGACGGGCGGCGAGCGCGCCGGTCAGGTTCCAGCGGCTCGATGCGCTGCCCTGCTGCTCGAAGCCCTGGGTGTCGATGCGCTGCTTGAAGCCGAACAGGCCGCCGACGAAGTCGATCTTCTCGCCGCTGTAACTGTAGCGTAATTCCTGGCTATACTGGTCCTGTTGCGATGGGTTGTTTGAAGCGGTCACGATCGGCAGGCCGGTGAAGTCGCGGTCGTTTTCCGGCTTCCAGTCCCAGAAGCGCCAGGCGGTGATGGAGGTCAGCGTGCCCGCGCCCACGTCCCATTTGACGCGCAGCGACGCGCCGCCGATCTTGTTGCCCGCGTTCAGGCTGGCGTCGATGTCGGTCAGGCGATCGAAGGGATTGCGGCTGACGACCTGATAATTCTGCGCGGCGGCAAGAGCCTCATATTGCCGGGACAGTGGACGCTGCGTCTGGCCGACGCGCACGAACACGGTGCCGCAGCATTCGGGCTTCTGCGTGCTGTAATCACCTGCCAGCGTGATATCGAGGCTGTCATTGGGGCGGAACAGCAACTGGCCGCGAATGCCCAGATTGTCCTGCTCGTTGATATACTGGCCGCTGGTCACGTTGTAGATGGTGCCGCGACGGCTGGTCGTGGCGACCGCGATGCGCGCGGCGAGCGTGTCGGACAGCGGACCCGATACGGCGGCTTTGGCCTGCTTGTAATCAAGATTGCCGAAGGTGACTTCGGCGCGGCCCTGGAAATCGAAAGTCGGCTGGTTGGTCGTGACGTTGATCGCGCCGGCGGTCGTGTTCTTGCCGTAAAGTGTACCCTGCGGGCCGCGCAGAACCTCTACCTGCGCCACGTCGAGAAAGTCGAACACGGCGGCGGCGACGCGGGCGTTGTAGACGTCGTCGACATAAATGCCCACGCCCTGCTCGAACCCGTCGCTGGTGAGGCCGAACGGCACGCCCAGGCCACGGATGTTGACGGCGGTGTTGCGCGGGTTGGACGAATAGACCTGAAGCGTCGGCGTCAGCTGCTGCAGGCGCTGAATATTGAAATTGCCCGTTTTCTCGATCTGGTCGCCACCGACCACCGATATCGCGAGAGGCACCTCCTGCGCCGTTTCCTCTCGGCGGCGGGCCGTGACGATGATCGCGCCTTGGGCCGCGTCGGACGACGCACTGGTGTCCGCAGCGGGTGCGGCGTCATTCGCGGATGCGATGGACGTGGCGAAGGATGCGCTCGCCACGCCGGCGAGCAACAGAAAACGCGCAATCATGATTTTCCCCTTTTGAATCCGGAGGTCCGGTGAGTGTTTCTGGCCGACTGCTCCGGGGGTCCGGTAGTAGCCGTTGGGGGAACCCCTATCCTGGCCGCGTCCCCCGTGCCGCCGCCAGCAACCGCCCTTTCGAACGGCCCTATGTATTTTTGGCCCCCCGACCGATCAGCTGCTAAGGCGGGTGCGTTCCGTAATGTCGATCTGCACCACCCGCGCGTCATGCACGGTGAGCGTGATCGATCCGAAACGCAGTCCTTCCAGCACGCCACGCACCTTGTCGATGCTGACAGCTATGTCGGGGCGCTGACCCGTTCTGGTATCGATGGCTTTATGTTCGTTCATATGTCCCTCTGCGCCCCTTATTATCTCAACTCTTGAAGTAGACAAAAAAGCAAATATAGGGCGCCCCCAATTTTTACTTGAAGGGCGCCAGGGGAGGATCAGTTGCGCAAGGAGGATAGCGGCCAGGGCCGATCGGCCTGAAGGGGTGGAGCCGCCTGGACGCCAGGCCTCGTGCCACCACGTTGTTCGAGTGCGCCGTCGATCAATTGGTCGAGCAGCGCTTGCCCGAAATGCCAGTCGCCAAGGTCGGAATCGGCGTTGATATGGCCGCAATAGCCCGCGTCGATAATGGCGCTGCCCCAGTTCTTGCCCATGCTGTGGGCGCGTTCGAAGAAAATATATGGGTCATCCCGGCTCGCCACGAGAACGGAAGGGAAGGGGAGATGCACGCGCGGCGTCGGGCCAAAGCCGCCGATGGTTTCCGGCGTTTCCATCCGGTCGCAGTCGGGCGGCGCGACCAGCAGCGCACCCACCACCGGCCATCCAAAGGGCTGGCTCTGCAAGGCACCCCACCAAGCGACGGCGAGGCAGCCGAGACTATGCGCAGCCAGCACGACTGGGCCGTTTGCTTCTCGGATCGCCGCATCAAGCCGCGTGACCCAGGCGTTGCGGTTGGGACTGGCCCAGCTGCCCAGATCGACGCGCGTACAGTCGCCACGGCTCTCTTCCCACAGGGTCTGCCAATGTCCGGGACCTGAATTATTGAGGCCGGGAATGGTCAGCACGACAGGTGGCTTGGTCGCCCCCGCTATTCCGCATCGTTCCATGTCAAAATCCTCGTCCGTTGTGAGTCTTCACTATAATTCTATTTTATAAGTAGACAATTGGCGAGCGATGAAATGTGTCGGAATTTGGGCGGCGTGAAAAACAAATGTGTGCGCAATAAAAAAGGACGCCCTGCCAAGCAGCCGAGCGCCCTTCGTTCGTCCAGCCTGGCGCGTTAAAAGGGATAGACGAGCCCGTAATATTGATAGACGTCGCGCCCATAGGCTTCGTCATAAAGCGGGCGCATGTCGGCGGTGTAGCGCGGGGCGCTGTCGAGAGTGTCCTTGGTCAGTTCGACCACATAGCCGCCCTGATCGGTGTCATAATGCAGCATCGACCAGGGTATGGGGTAATGGTCGTTGCCCATGCCCAGGAACCCGCCGAACGAGAGCACCGCGTAGCGAACATGCCCGCTGCGCTTGTCGACCATGAAATTGGATATGCGGCCAAGCTTTTCACCCGCGCGATTATAGACCGCCGTGCCTTCGACCCGATCCGAGGCGATCAGGTCGCCATGATTTTCGACATCCTGTCCGTCGATGCGTAAGTCTGCCATCGTCCTTCTCCTGCTGAATAGCTTATGGAAAAGGAACAAGGCAGGCAGCCGTGTGGTTCCGCCGTCGCGCGGCTGCCGACCAAGCCGGCCTATTTCGAGGGTTTGCGGAATTTCAGCGTCATGCGGTCGCTCTCTCCGATGGCGAGATATTTGGCCTTGTCGGTGTCGCCTTGTCCCAGTGTCGGCGGCAGGGTCCAGACGCCTTTGGGCCAGTCGGCGGTGTCACGTGGGTTGGCATTGATCTCGGATTCGTCGACCAGTTCGAACCCGGCCTGCGCTGCGAGACGCTTGATGGTCGAGACCTTGAGATAGCCGCTGGTCTTTTCGCTCGCTGCATCCCGATCTTCGGGCAGGCGATGGTCGACGATGCCCAATATGCCGCCGGGCTTGAGCAGATCGTAGAACGCCTTGAAGCTTGCAGTGTCCTTCCCGCTCATCACCAGATTATGGATGTTGCGGAACGTCAGGACCGTATCGACGCTCTCCGCCGGGATCTTGGCGCTATCCTCGGGAAATGCGACGAGCGTCACCTTCTCATAGAGTTGCGGCTTTGCGGCAAGGAACGCCTTGTAACGATCGAGATAGGTGCCGCCGGGCTGGAGCGCGTAAAAGCGTCCCTCATCCCGCAGCAGTGGTGCCAGAATCTCGCTGTACCAGCCGCCGGCCGGCGAAAATTCCACGACCGTCTGCTCCGGCGTGACACCGAAAAAGGCGAGCGTTTCGGCAGGATGACGATAGCGGTCGCGCGCTACATTTGCCGGCGTGCGTTCGGGCGAAGCGACGGCAGCAGCGATCGTCGAGGCCGGTGCCTGCGCCGCGTGCGAGCCCTGATCATGATGCTGGGCATTGAGTGGCAGGGCGGGCAAGGCCATCGCTCCCAAAGCGATGCTGGGAAGAATGAGACGGTACATAGAGGCAGTCCTCTCCGCTTTGGGGGGAGAGGAAGTGTGACTCGCCCGATCCCTCGTGACAAGCGCGCTGCGCGCCGTCCCTTACAGACAGGCTTCGAGGAAAGGCTGGTCGAACCCGAACATCCGCGCTTTGTCGAGCGTATAGGGTCGCAGACCCATCGAGCGATATTCGCCGATGATCTTCCCGCTGTCGTCTTCGTCATGATATTCGAACTTGAACAGTTCCTGCGTGACGATGACGTCGCCTTCCATGCCGATGACTTCGGTCACGTTGGTGACGCGGCGTGAGCCATCGCGCAGGCGCTTCACCTGAACGATGAGATCGACCGAGTCGGCGATCTGTTTGGAAATCGCTTCCTTGGGAATCTTGATGTCGCCCATCAGGATCATGTTTTCCATACGGCCAAGGCATTCGCGCGGACTGTTGGAGTGGAGCGTGCACATCGACCCGTCATGGCCGGTGTTCATCGCGGCAAGCAGGTCGAAACATTCAGCGCCACGAATTTCGCCCAGGATGATGCGGTCGGGACGCATGCGCAGCGCGTTCTTGACAAGATCGCCGATGCTGATTGCGCCTTGCCCTTCCAGGTTGGGCGGGCGGGTTTCGAGCGGGAGCCAGTGCGGCTGTTGCAGCCTGAGTTCGGCCGCGTCCTCGATCGTCAGCACGCGCTCGCCCGGATCGATCATCTTGGACAGGGCGTTGAGCATCGTCGTCTTGCCTGAACCGGTACCGCCGGAAATGACGATGTTGAAACGGCACGCCCCCGCGATCTTGAGCGCGGTCGCCATCTTGGGGCTCATCGCGCCCCAATTGCAAAGCATGTCGATGGTGATCGGTTTGGCCGAGAATTTACGAATGGAGATCGCGGTGCCACGCAGGGAGAGCGGCGGCACTATCACATTGACGCGGCTGCCGTCGGGCAGGCGGGCGTCGGCGAGCGGCGTGGTCTGGTCGACGCGGCGGCCGACCTTGTTGACGATGCGTTGCGCGATCTGGAATAGATGCTCTTCATCGCGAAACTTGATCGGCGCGATCTGAAGCTTGCCCTTTTTTTCGATATAGGTCTGCTCGGGGCCGTTCACCATGATGTCGGTGACGTCGGGATCGGACAAAAGCTCCTCGAGCGGGCCGAGGCCGAGCAGCTCGTCCACCAGCACCTTTTCCAGCGCGAACTGCTCGCGCCGGTTGAGCGTCAGTTTAAGCTCGGCCAGCACCTCCATGATGATCGGGCGGAATTCTTCGGCCAGTTCATCCTTGGTCAGCGTCGCGGCGGCTTCGGGATCTACGCGTTCGAGCAGGCGGGGGAGCACCTGTTCCTTGATCTTGTGGACGCTCGCCTCGAACCCTTGCGGGCCGGCATCGGGCTGATGTTCGGCATTGGCGCGATCGGACAGGCGCTGCATCGCGTCGGCATTGCGCTGCATCGGGCTGATAGGCGCGGACAGGGCATCGAGGGCCACGTCACCGGGCAAAGCGCCGATATCGAGCGGCGGAAATTGCAGGCCGCCGGGCTTTTCCTCTTTAGCGCCGCCGCCGTGCATCGGCCGGGCCACGCCAAAACCGGGCTTGATCCCCGCCGGTCCGTTCTTGCGTCCAAAAGCGCTCATATCTCTCCGCCAGGCTGCGATCGGCCTAGCCGGCCGACCAGAGGCCAATCCCCCATGGATAGACAAGGTGAATAAGCGGGAAACTTTGACAAATGCCTAATGTACGCGGGGCGGCGGCAAGGCTGGCATGCCCCTAGGTTGGCTGCCCGGGAAGGCATCTCACATGCGGCAGTCATTGGCCCAAAAGACTGGGCGACGGTTATAAAAGGAAATGCCGCGTCCGGTTAAGGGGACACGGCATCGACACCAGTGCGTTCTGGTCAGTCCGGTGGGAGCGACGCTTGCCAACCCCTCCGCGTGCAGTTTTTCAGCCGGCGCGCTCGGCAAGGACGGTGAGGCCCTTTTCATTCACTTCGGCAAAGCCACCCTGAACGGGAATGATCTCGGGCGCAGCGCCGGCGCTGGCGAAGAGCTGAATTTCGCCATCGCGCACCGTGGACATGAAGGGCGCATGGCCTTCCAGCACGCCGAAGTCGCCGTCGGTGCCGGGAACGACCACCATATGGACTTCCTGCGAACGCAGCAGCTTTTCCGGGGTCACGAGTTCGAAATGCAGTGCCATTTTTCACCTGTCTCCCCCCTCCGGGGAGGGGTCATGTCATCCGGAGCATCCTATGCGGACGCTCCGCCCCTCCCCGCGCCTGAGCGGGGGAGGGGCAGCGCGATCAAGCAGCCTCGGCGGCCAGCTTCTTCGCCTTTTCGATGGCCTCGTCGATGCCGCCGACCATGTAGAAGGCGTTTTCGGGCAGATGGTCATATTCGCCTTCGACCACCGCCTTGAACGACTTCACCGTGTCTTCGATCTGGACGAACTTGCCCGAGATGCCGGTGAAGACTTCGGCGACGTGGAACGGCTGGCTGAGGAACTTCTGGATCTTGCGCGCGCGGGCGACGGTCAGCTTATCTTCTTCCGAAAGCTCGTCCATGCCCAGGATCGCGATGATGTCCTGAAGCGACTTGTACTTCTGCAGCGTCGACTGAACCGCGCGGGCAGTGTCATAATGTTCCTGGCCGACGGTGCGGGCGGTCAGCATGCGGCTGGTCGAGTCGAGCGGATCGACCGCCGGGTAGATGCCCAGCTCCGAAATCGCGCGGTTGAGGTTGGTCGTCGCGTCAAGATGCGCGAACGAGGTCGCAGGCGCCGGGTCGGTAAGATCGTCCGCGGGAACGTAGACGGCCTGGATTGAGGTGATCGAGCCCTTGTTGGTCGAGGTGATGCGTTCCTGCAGCGCGCCCATGTCAGTGGCCAGCGTCGGCTGATAGCCCACGGCCGAAGGGATACGGCCCAGAAGCGCCGACACCTCAGCGCCCGCCTGCGTGAAGCGGAAGATATTGTCGACGAAGAACAGCACGTCCTGGTTTTCGACGTCGCGGAAATATTCAGCGATGGTCAGACCCGACAGCGCGACGCGCGCACGGGCGCCCGGGGGCTCGTTCATCTGGCCATAAACCAGCGCCACCTTCGAACCTTCCGAGATGGCATTGCCATCGGCGTCCTTGGCGATGACGCCCGCGTCGAGGAACTCGTGATAAAGGTCGTTGCCCTCGCGGGTACGTTCACCCACGCCCGCGAACACGGACGTGCCGCCATGGCCCTTGGCGATGTTGTTGATCAGTTCCTGGATGAGCACGGTCTTGCCGACGCCTGCGCCGCCGAACAGGCCGATCTTGCCGCCCTTGGCATAGGGGG
>JBEVMZ010000094.1:0-4123 GCA_040508335.1 Sphingobium sp. | reverse complement strand
CCCTTAAACGTGACGCGTGGCACATCGTCTTTGCGGGACGGCGGGTGGAAAGCGCGCGCACGCTCTTGCGATTTCGGGAGGCTTGTCGCAAAGGGAGCGGCAGTGAACAAAGGGGATTTCGACGTGAGTTCTGACCAGCATTTCCGCGCCGCACAGTCGACCTACAATGGTTTCGTGGGCATGTTTAAGTGGGGCGCGATTGCCTGCGCTGTCGTGGCTGCACTCGTTATTCTGCTGATTTCCCAATAATCGCGCGCGCCGGCGCATGAAGATCGCCGTCGCCAGCGACCGCGCGCTGCTGAAGCGGCGTGCGGCGGCGACGGTGAAGATCTTCGCGCCGGGTGCTGAGGTCGCGGCCGAATCGCACGACCTTGTGTCGATGGCGGGTGCCGACACTGCGGCGACGGGCTGTGAAGAACGGGTCGTCGGCCCGCAATACGGCTTCGTCTTGCCGTCGACGCCGACGCGTCCTTATCGCTTACCCTCTATACTGTCCTCTCTGCCTCTCAGGGCGAGAGGCCGGGCGCGCCTATACTCGATGCGGACCACCCGCCTCGCCAGCTAGGCCGTCATGGCCCCTGCACATCATGCGGAAAGGACAACAGTGGGTTTCATCGGCATCCTTTCCATCTTCGTCCTGGCCTGCTTCGTCGGCTATTATGTCGTCTGGTCGGTGACGCCTGCGCTCCACACGCCGCTGATGGCGGTCACCAATGCGATCAGCTCGGTCATCGTCGTCGGGGCGCTGATCGCCAATGCGGAGTCCTCCAGCGCCGTCGCCCGCTATCTGGGCCTTGCCGGTATCGTCTTCGCCGCCATCAACATCGTCGGCGGATTTGCGGTCACCGAGCGCATGCTGGCCATGTATCGCAAGAAGGACCGTAAATGATCGGGCCAGCAGCGGCGGACTCCTGGGGCGCCGGTCTTGCCTATCTCATTTCCGGTATCTGTTTCATCCTCGCCTTGCGCGGCCTATCCAGCCCGGTGTCGAGCCGCAGGGGCAACCGCTTCGGCATGGCGGGCATGGCGCTGGCGATCGGCACGACGCTGTACACGCATAATGCCTCTGCACTGCCGGAGATACTGATCGCGCTCGCCGTTGGCGGAGTCATAGGTTTCCTGATCGCGGGCCGGATCGCGATGACCGCGATGCCGCAACTCGTGGCCGCCTTTCACAGCCTGGTCGGTCTTGCCGCGGTGGTGGTCGGAGCGGCGGCGTTCCTCGATCCCGTCGCCTTCGCCATCGTGGAGCCGGGAACGGCGGAGATCTTCAACCATAGCCGCATCGAACTGGGTCTGGGCGTCGCCATCGGGGCGATCACCTTTTCCGGTTCGATCATCGCCTTCCCGAAACTGAACGGCACGATGTCGGGCCAGCCGATCCTGCTGCCCGCGCGGCATTTCATCAACTTTGCTACGCTTGTCGCAATCCTCGGCCTTGTCGGCTGGTTCTACGCCATGCCCGCGCCGAGCGCGTCGCCATGGCTGTTCTGGACGGTGATGGGCCTCAGCTTCCTGATCGGTTTCCTGCTCATCATTCCCATCGGCGGCGCGGACATGCCGGTCGTGGTGTCGATGCTCAACAGCTATTCGGGCTGGGCGGCGGCGGCGATGGGCTTCACCCTTCAGAACACGGCGATGATCGTCACCGGCGCGCTTGTCGGCTCCTCCGGCGCGATCCTGAGCTACATCATGTGCAAGGCGATGAACCGCAGCTTCCTGTCGGTCATCGCGGGTGGTTTCGGCGCGGAGGAGGCTGCGGGTGGCGAAGCCGTCATTGACCGTCCGTACAAGCGCGGATCGGCGGAGGACGCGGCTTTCCTGATGAAGCAGGCGGAGAGCCTTATCATCGTGCCCGGCTATGGCATGGCCGTCAGCCAGGCCCAGCATGCCCTGCGCGACATGGCGGACCTGTTGAAAGCGATGGGCGTCACCGTCCGCTATGCCATCCACCCCGTCGCAGGTCGCATGCCCGGCCATATGAACGTGCTGCTGGCGGAGGCGAACGTGCCCTATGACGAGGTGTTCGAACTGGAGGACATCAACAGCGCCTTTGCACAGACCGATGTCGCCTTCGTCATCGGCGCCAATGACGTTACGAACCCAGCGGCCAAGACCGACAAGACCTCGCCGATATATGGCATGCCGATTCTCGACGTCGCCAATGCCGGGACCGTATTGTTCATCAAGCGGTCCATGGGCGGCGCGGGCTATGCCGGTGTGGATAACGAGCTTTTCTACCGCGATAACACCATGATGCTGCTCTCCGATGCCAAGAAGATGGTGGAGGAGATCGTCAAGGCGCTGGGGCACCAGGCGGGGCGCTGATCCCGGAAGGGCTTCGCTCTGGTCGGTCGCGCTTGTCGAACCCCGATTTCTCCCTAGAAGGGGCGGACGAACGGTTCAGGGGGCGAGTGCATGCGGAAATTGGGTCTCATCGGCGGTGTGAGCTGGACGTCCACCGCGCGCTATTATGAGATCATCAACAATGCGGTGCATCGCCGTCTTGGCGGCCTCAACAATGCGCGGTTGGGCATCGAAAGCCTGAATTTCGCGGATGTGGCGCGCTGCGTCACCGACAATGACTGGGAATGCGCGGGCGGTCATGTCGTCGAGGCGGCCCGGCGGCTGGAGGCGGGCGGCGCGGAAGGGCTGCTGATCTGCGCCAATTCCCTGCATCGCGTCTATGATACGGTCGCCGCTGCGGTCTCTATCCCCGTCATCCATATCGTCGATGTCATCGGGGCAAAACTGCGCGCGGACGCCGTTCGCTCGGTCGCGCTGGTGGGGACGAGCAATGTCATGCTCGACAAGAATTACCGCCAGCGCCTTGTCCGCCACGGTGTCACGCTGCTGCCCGGCGACACCGAACTGGCGCTGCGCATCGACCGCATCGTCTATGACGAACTGTCGAGCGGCAAGCCGAGCCGCGAGGCGGAACGCTATATGAAGTCCGAACTGACCGACATTGCCAAAGAGGGCGTGCAGGCGGTCGTCCTCGCCAGCACCGAGCTGGAGATGGTCGTGGACGTCAAGGCCAACGTCCTGCCCATCTACGACGGAACCCGCATCCACGCGCAGGCCGGCGTCGACTTCATCATGGGTGAGTGATCGGGCGCGCGGGTGAGAACAGACAGAGTCCGCTAAAATTTTTTTGGCCGAGCGTTATCCGGCTTGACGGATTCGAAACCCGCGCCGCCCGGACTCTCCCGCTGCGTCGCTGCGTTAACTGTGGATATTAACGCCTTGTTTACCATAGTTACCGGGCTTGACGCGCGAGTCGCGAGGACTCATGCCTGTGGATAACTTCAATGGGGGCATCGCAGTTTCATGGGCGTTATCGAGCGGATTCCGGCTGTTCGGACGAAGAAAAATACGGCTGAAAAGGCCAAGGTTGCAGAGGCCGTTGCCGTCGATCGCCTGATCCGGGGCGATTGCATCGAAAGCATGCGATCATTGCCCGACGCCTGCATCGACATGATCTTTGCGGACCCACCGTATAACCTGCAACTGGGCGGCGACCTGTTTCGGCCGGAGGGCGGGCGCGTCGATGCGGTGGACGACGCATGGGACAAGTTCGACAGCTATGCCACCTACGACGCCTTCACCAAGGCGTGGCTGAAGGAAGCGCGCCGCATCCTGAAGGACAATGGCACGATCTGGGTGATCGGCAGCTATCACAACATCTTTCGCGTCGGGGCGGCGGTGCAGGACGAGGGCTACTGGATCCTCAACGATATCGTCTGGCGCAAGGCCAACCCCATGCCCAATTTCAAGGGCACCCGCTTCACCAACGCCCATGAGACGCTGATCTGGGCGAGCCAGGGCGAGAAGGCGCGCTACACGTTCAACTATCGCGCGATGAAGACGCTGAACGACGAGCTGCAGATGCGCTCCGACTGGGTGCTGCCGATCTGCGCCGGCCCCGAGCGCCTCAAGCGCGACGGCCACAAGGCGCACCCCACGCAGAAGCCCGAGGCTCTGCTGTATCGCATCATGCTTGCCTGCACGAACAAGGGCGACGTCATCCTCGATCCCTTCTTCGGCACCGGCACCACCGGCGCGGTCGCCAAGCGTCTCGGCCGCAAGTGGATCGGCATTGAGCGTGAGGAAAGCTATATCG